>NZ_JBEOWQ010000036.1:0-57855 GCF_040296145.1 Micromonospora sp. NPDC002296 | reverse complement strand
GTCAGCCGGCGGCGCCGGGCGCTCCGGGGGCCGCGGGCGGCGGGGCCGAACCGGAGGAGCTGCTGAAGAAGCTGTACGACCCGCTGCTGCGCCGGCTCAAGACCGAGCTGCGCCTCGACCGGGAACGGCACGGGGCGCTCGGCGGGTCGGGCTGACGGGGACCGGGAGCCACGCCCGGGACCAGGGGACACACGCGCAGGACCAGGAGGGACGAATGGCCAAGGATGAGGTCGCCGTCGCGATCGCCTTCGTCGTCAGGATCGACGACCAGGATCTCGGCGCGTTCAACACCTGCGACGGGTTGGGCTGCGAGGTCGTCGTCGAGCAGCGCGAGGAGGGCGGCAACAACGGGCACGTGTGGCAGCTACCGACCCGGATGAAGTTCTCCAACGTCAAGCTGTCCCGCCCGGTCACCGCCGACAGCACGAAGCTGATGCGCTGGTTCTCGGGAATGGCGAACGGGATCACCCGCAAGACCGCCACCATCGAGGCCCGCACCCTGGAGGGCACGGTGATCGCCCGGTGGGGGCTGCTCGACGTCATCCCCGTCAGGTGGACGGGGCCGCAGCTCAGCCCCGACAGCCCGAAGGTGGCCGTCGAGACCCTCGAACTGGCGCACCACGGCTTCTTCGGCCCCGGGACCGGGGGGTGACCCGTGAGCGCCTCCCCGGTCACCTTCACCGCCGCCGGCAGCCCCGCCGGGCGGGGTGGCGGCGCTCCGCCGCAGCTGACCCACGCCTACCTGCAACTGCACGAGCCGCCCCGCAACGGCGGCACCGCCGCTCCGGGCCCGACGCTGAACCGGATCCCGTTCCAGTTCAACCCGAAGGAGCTGGCGCTGACGAAGACCGCCAAGTGGAAGCGGGACGCGCAGCGCAACGCGAAGAAGAGCGGCGTGCCGGAGTTCACCGGCTCGGACCCGGCCAAGCTCACCCTGGAGATGTTCTTCGACGCCACCGCCACCATGGACAGCTCGGTGGTGAAGCGGGTGGAGGAGCTGTTCGCCTGCTGCGTACCGACCGACGCGAGCCGGCAGCAGAAGAAGGGCTCCCCACCGTGGGTGGTGTTCCACTGGGGCGGAATGGTCGGCTTCCCGGCGTTCGTGGCCAGCGTCAACGCGAAGTACACCCTGTTCACCCCCGGCGGCACCCCGGTACGGGCGCTCTGCACGGTCACCCTGGAGGAGATCTCCGGGGAGCAGCCCGGCCAGAACCCGACGTCGGGGGCGCTCGCGGCCCGGGACGTCCACGTCGTGGTCTCCGGGGACACCCTGCACTCGGTGGCCCACCACGCGTACGGGCGGGCGGGGCTGTGGCGGCAGATCGCCGAGGCCAACGACATCGACGACCCGATGCGGCTGCGGCCCGGCACCGTGCTGCTGGTGCCCGCCCTTGAGGAACTGCCGGACGGTGCCCGTGGCCAATGAGCAGTTCGCCAACGCGCTCCTCGTCGAGGTGGGCGGCAGCCCGCTGCCCGCGGAGATCGCCGCGCTGCTGACGTACGCGGCGGTCGACGACAGCCGCAACCTGCCCGACCGGTTCGTGCTGCGGTACCGGGACCCGGGCCGGACGGTGCTGGCCAAGGGCGGCTTCACCATCGGCGCCCCGGTCCGGTTGACCGTGCAGACCTCCGATCCGGGCGGCCCCGCGCCGCTGCTCGCCGGCGAGGTCACCGCCGTGGAGTGCGAGCTGGACGCCACCGGCACGTTCACCGAGGTCCGCGGCCTGGACCTGGCCCACCGGCTGCTGCGCGGCCGACGGGTGGCCGCGTACCCGGGGATGAGCGTGCCGGACATCGTGCGGAAGGTGGCGCAGCGGGCCGGGCTGAAGGCGGGCCGGATCGACCCGGTGACGGGCATCGGCGGCGAGCCGGAGGCGCAGCTCAGCCAGGACAACGTCAGCGACTGGATCTTCCTGCACCGGCTCGCGACGCTGGTCGGCGCGCAGGTGATGGTGCTCGACGGCGCGCTGCACCTGCGGATGCCCGAGCCTCCGGCGGGCGCACCGGACCCGTCCGCGCGGGCCACCCAGGACCCGCTGGTGCTGGAGGTCAACCGGAACCTGATCGCCCTGCGCGCCGGGGTGACCGCCACCGCGCAGGTGCCCGAGGTGGCCGCCCGGGGCTGGGACCCGGCGACGAAGCGGGCGGTCAGCGCGACCGCCACCCCGAAGGTTCCGGGCGCCGACGGCATCGGGGCCGACCCGGCCGAGCTGGGAAAGAAGGTGGGCAGCCCGCCGTACCTGGTCGCCGACCCGACCCTGGGCTCGGACGCGGCGGTGCGGGCGGTGGCCGGGGCGCTCGCCGGCGACCTCGGCGGCGGCTGCGCGGAGATCGAGGGGGTGGCGAAGGGCAACGCCCGGCTGCGCGCGGGCGCGGCGGTGGCACTGGCCAACATCGGCGAGCCGTTCCAGGGGAAGTACGTGCTGACCAGCACCCGGCACGTGTTCAGTGAGCAGGCCGGCTACACCACCGCGTTCACCGTCTCCGGCCGCTCCGACCGCTCGCTGTACGGGTTGACCGCCGGCCCGGCGGCGACCGACCGGGCCGGCGACGGACTGGTCCCGGCGGTGGTCAGCGACGTGAAGGACCCGAAGAAGCTGGGCCGGGTCCGTCTCACTCTGCCGTGGCTGGACGAGAGGTACACCACCGGCTGGGCGCGGGTGGTGCAGCCCGGGGCGGGCGCCGGCCGGGGGGCGGTGCTGCTGCCGGAGGTGGGCGACGAGGTGCTGGTCGGGTTCACCGGCGGCAACCTCGACGCCGCGTACGTCCTCGGTGGGCTGCACAACGGCACCGACGCGCCGCCGAAGCTGGACACCGATCCGGTGGACGGCAGCAGCGGCCGGATCGCGGCGCGGGCCCTGGTCTCCCGCACCGGCCACCGGCTGGAGCTGTTGGAGGCGGGCAGCGGCCCGGACGGGATCCTGCTGGCCACCGGGGACCGGAAGTTCACCCTGCGGCTGGACCGCACCGGCCGGCAGGTCGAGATCGTCAGCGACGGCAAGGTGAGCGTGCGCGCCAAGGACGGGATCAGCCTGGACGCCGGCTCCGGGCCGCTGGAGTTGGCCGGGCAGAAGGTCACGGTCACCTCGAAGGGCGACGTCGGCATCGAGGGGCAGGGGCAGGTGCGGGTGAAGGGCACGGCCGGCGCGTCCGTGGAGGGCGCGACGGTGAAGGTCGCCGGGCAGGGCGGCGCGGAGCTGACCGCCGGCGGCGCTGTCACCGTCCGCGGCGGCGTCGTCCGGATCAACTGACGGTACGTGAGTGAAGGGAGAGCGCCGTGCCACCAGCAGCTCGCGTCGGTGACCCCACCACGCATCCGGGCATGGTCGGCGGCCCCGGGGCGCCCACCGTCCTCATCGGTGGGCAGCCCGCCGCCACCGTGGGCACGATGCACGCCTGTTCCTTCCCGGGCACCCCGCCGCACCCCCCGTCGCCGCTGCTGCCGCCCGGCTGCCCGACGGTACTCATCGGCGGCCGGCCCGCCGCCCGCCTCGGCGACCTGGCCGGCTGCGGGGCGCCGATCCTCGCCGGCTGCCCGACCGTGCTGATCGGCGGGTGACGCCGATGGCCACCGACTTCGTCGGCGCCGGTTGGGCGTTCCCGCTGCGCACCGATCCCACCGGCGGGATCGCCCTGGTGCGGGGGGACCGGGAGGTGGTGGAGAGCATCCGGCTGATCCTCGGCACGGCCCCGGGCGAGCGGCCGGGCCGCCCCGAGTTCGGCTGCGCGATCCACGAGCTGGCGTTCGCCCCGGCCGACCCGTCCACGGCCGGCCAGGTGGCGTACCAGGTGCGGCTGGCGCTGGAGCGGTGGGAGCCGCGCGTCGAGCTCGACGACGTGCTGGTCGACTTCGCCGACGCGGCCCGGGGCACCCTCCACATCGACATCCGGTACCGGCTGCGCCAGGACAACGACCCGCGCAACCTGGTCTTCCCGTTCTACGTCATCCCCGCGCACGACCCGGGAGCCGAGTGATGGCCCTGCCCGCCCCCCACCTCGACGACCGCCGCTTCCAGGACCTGGTCGACGACGCGAAGCGCCTGGTGCAGCAGCGCTGCCCGGAGTGGACCGACCACAACGTGTCCGACCCGGGGGTGACCCTGATCGAGACGTTCGCGTACATGGTGGACCAGCTGCTGTACCGGCTCAACCGCGTGCCGGACCGGCACTACGTGAAGTTCCTGGACCTGCTCGGCATCGTTCCGTTCCCGCCTGCGGTGGCGTCGACGGACGTGACGTTCTGGTTGTCCGCGCCCAGGGACGCCCCGGTCGTCGTCCCGGCCGGTACGCACGTGGCGACCGTGCGCGCGGAGAGCGCGGAGCCGGTGACCTTCGAGACGCTGCACGAGCTGGCCGTGCCGCCGTGCCGGCTGGTCCGGGTGCTGACCGTGCCGGCCGGGGGGCGGGCGACGGACCGGACCGGGGACCTGGGCGGCGCGGACCGGATCCCGGCGTTCGCGGACCCGCCGGTGGCCGGCGACGCGGTGCTGTTCGGCCTGGACGGGGCGGTGCCGGGCAGCGCCGTGCTGCTCACCATGGACTGGGTGGTCGCCGGGCGCGGGGTCGACCCGACGAATCCGCCGCTGGTGTGGGAGGCGTGGACCGAGGGCGGCTGGGAGGAGTGCCCGGTGGAGCGGGACACCACGGGCGCGCTGAACCGGGCCGGCGAGGTGGTGCTGCACGTCCCGGCGCGGCACGCCGCGTCGGTGGAGGCCCGCCACCGTGCCGGCTGGCTGCGCTGCCGGCTGCGCGAGCCCGTCGCCGGGCAGCCGTTCTTCCACGCCCCGCCCCGGCTGGGCCGGGCGGAGGCGGTCACCATCGGCGGCACGGTGAGCGCCTGCCACTCCGAGCTGATCGGCGGCGAGACCCTGGGCGCGTCCGAGGGGGTGCCGGGGCAGCGGTTCACGGTGCAGCGGGCGCCGATCGTGGCCGCCGACGGCGCGATCGGGATCGAGGTGGGCGCCGCCGAGGGCTGGCAGACCTGGCGGGAGGTGGCGAGCTTCGCCGGCTCGGGGCCGGAGGACCGGCACGTGTGCGTCGACCGGTCCACCGGGGAGATCGGCTTCGGCCCGGCCGTCCGGCAGGCCGACGGCACGGTGCGCCGGTACGGGGCGGTGCCGCCGAAGGGCGCGGTGGTCCGGATCCCGACCTACCGCACGGGCGGGGGGCGGCAGGGCAACGTGGCCGCCCGCACGCTGAGTGTGCTGCGGGACCCGGTGCCGTTCGTGTCCACGGTGACCAACCGGGCGGCGGCCACCGGCGGCGTCGACGGCGAGTCGCTGGCCGAGACGTCGGTGCGGGGGCCGCTGAGCCTGCGTACCGGGGAACGGGCGGTCACCGCCGAGGACTACGAGCAGTTGGCCCGGGAGGCGGCGCCGGAGATGCTGCGGGTGAGGTGCGTGCCGGCCGGTGACGGCTCGGCGGCGGTGCGGGTGCTGGTGGTGCCGGCGCTGGGTGAGCACGGCGACGCCGAGGACGACGCGGCCCGGTTCGCCGCGCTGCGGCCCCGCGACGAGGTCCTGGACCGGATCAAGGCGTTCCTCGACGCGCGCCGCTGCGTGGGCGCCCGGGTGCTGGTGGAGCCGCCGTTCTACCAGGGGGTGACGGTGGTCGCCCGGGTCCGCGCCCGGCCGCGGGTGAGCACGTCCGCCGCCGAGCTGCGCCGCCGGGCGCTGCGGGCCCTGTACGACTACCTCGACCCGGTGCGGGGCGGTCCCGACGGTGACGGGTGGCCGTTCGG
This sequence comes from Micromonospora sp. NPDC002296, assembly GCF_040296145.1. Lineage (NCBI taxonomy): Bacteria > Bacillati > Actinomycetota > Actinomycetes > Micromonosporales > Micromonosporaceae > Micromonospora > Micromonospora sp. NPDC002296. Next base: position 52,115 of record NZ_JBEOWQ010000036.1, on the reverse strand, counting down.
TCGGCCGATCCAGTCGGGCGAGCTGCACGCCGTGTTGCAGCGGGTCAACGGGGTGGACCTGGTGGAGGAGGTCCGGTTGTTCGGGGCCGATCCGACCACCGGGGAACGCGGCGAGGCGGTGCAGCGCATCGAGCTGGACGTCAGCGCCATCGCTTTCTCGTACGCCCACCAGGTGCGGGTCACCGGGTGAGCGGGCGCGTCGTCGAGGTCAGGAGGGGATGATGCGGGGTGTGGTGCCAGGGCTGGCGAGCCCTCACCCGATCGGGCAGGAGCTGCCCGCGGTGTACCTGGAGGACGACTTCGCGCAGCGGTTCACCGCCGGGCTGGACGACGTGCTGGCGCCGGTCCTGCTGACGCTCGACTGCCTGGACGCGTACTTCGACCTGGACCTGGCCCCGCCGGACTTCCTGGACTGGCTGGCCGGCTGGGTGGCGGCACCGGTCGACGGGGACCGGGCGCCGGACGTGCGCCGGGAGGTGGTCCGGCACGCGGTGGAGGCGCACCGGTGGCGCGGGACGGCCCGGGGCGTCGAGCTGGCGGTGCGGGTGGCCACCGGGGCACGGGTGGAGGTCACCGACAACGGCGGGGTGACGTGTTCGGCCACGCCGACGGGCGGGCCGCCGCCGGACGAGGTTCCGGAGGTCCGGGTCCGGGTCGTCGGGGCGGCCGACGAGGCGCTGGTGCGCCGGGTCGTCGCGTCCGCCGTGCCGGCCCACGTCCGGCTGACGCTGGAGATCGAGTCATGATCACCTGTGCGAACTGCGGCGCCTCCAACGCCGACGGCAGGCAGTTCTGCGCCGCCTGCGGCGAGTACCTGTGGGACGAGGGCAGCGCGCCGCACGCCTCCGGGACCGCCGTCACCCGGGGCCGGCCGGAGACCGTGCGGGCCACCGACGCGCCGACGGATCCGGTCGTCCCGGCCCCGCCGGGCCCCGGGCCTTCCACCGCCGGCGGGCCGCCTCCCGTCGTGCGGCCTCCCGTCGTGCGGCCGCCCGACCCCGCCGAGCCCGCTCCGGCCGGGGACAAGCCGGCCGGGGACAGGCCGGCCGGGGACAAGCCGGCCGGGGACGAGCCGGCCGGGGACAAGCCGGTCCGTGCGGGCGACGGCACGCCCCAAGCACTGCAGCCCGGGCTACCGAGCACCACCCGGGAGGCGCCGAGGCCGGTCGACGCGATCGTTCCGGCGCCCCGGCCGCCGGAGCCGACCTGCCCCCACTGCGGCCGGATCAACCCGCCCGGCCGCCGGATCTGCCGGTTCTGCGGGGAGACGCTGACCGCGCCGGTCGGACCGGAGCCGGAGCGCGCCACCTGGTGGGAGCGGCTGCGGGACCGGTGGCGACGGATGTGGGACCGGGTGCGCCGCCGGGGGCCCCGCCGCTCCGCCCCGAAGGACCGCCGGGCCGCCGGGGCGGCCCGCCGGCTGCTGCTGCTCGTGCTCGGGCTCTGCCTCGTCGTCGTGCTGGCGGTGGCCGGGCCGCCCCTGGCGCGGCGGGCCGTGGAGGCGGTGCGGGACTGGACCGAGGACCCGGCGTCGCTCGTCCCGGCGGCGGTGAGCGCGTCGTCGGAGAAGCTGGGCGCCGGCGCGGCCCGGCTCACCGACGGGGCGAGCAACCGCTACTGGGCGCCGACCGGCACGGCCGCCGGCGCCTGGGTGGAGGGCCGCTTCACCGAGCCCGTGCGGCTGCTCACCGTCATCATCACCCCGGGCGTCGGCGAGCGGCGGCAGGCGTTCCTCGAAGCCGGCCGGCCGCGCGGGCTCACCGTGGTCACCGTCGACGCCGGAGGAAAGGAGAAGAAGACCGACATCGAGCTGCGCGACGAACCCGGCGAGCAGCAGTTTCCCGTCGAGGCGTCGAACGTGGTGCGGATCAGGCTGGTGGTCCGCTCGACGTACGGGCCCGGATTGGATCCGGCCGTGGCGATCGGGGAGGCGGAATTCTTCGGTCGACGTTGACCGTGGCCCCCGGTGGCGTGGTCTCCGCGGGTGCCGGGTCGAGGCCGAGGGAGACGAGCACGTCCGCGTACCGGCGGCGGGCGTGCTCGGCCGCGGCGGCGTTGCCGGCCCGGGCGTGCGCCGCGATCAACAGCCGCCAGCCGGCGTCGTGGCACGGGTCGATCTCGACGCAGCGGGCGGCCGTCGCGACCGCCGGATCGGCGTCGGCGCCGCCCAGGGCTGCCTCGGCGAGCTGCGCCGCCGCGTCCGCGGCCTGCCGGCGCAGCGTCTCCCGCTCGGCCACCACCCATTCCGCCGGGCCGTCCTCCGGCAGCAGCTCGCCGGTGTACGCGGCCACGGCCACCCGCAGGTCGTCGAGCGCGCGCGGGTCACGGCTCGCCCCGGCGCGGGACGCCCGTTCCAGCGCGAGCCGGAACTCGGTGACGTCGCACCAGCTACCCGGGGGCAGGGCCAGCAGGTACGCGTCGCCGTCGCGGTGCAGCAGGCTCTCCCCCTCGCCGGCGGGCAGGTGGGAGTCGAGGAACCGGCGCAGGCTGGACAGGGCGACGTGCAGGGTGCGGGTGGCGGTGGCCGGATCGGTGTCCGGCCAGAGCGCGCCCAGGAGCCGGTCGCGGTGCACGGCCCGGCCCGCGTGCATGGCGAGGATCCGGGCCACGGCCCGGGCCCGGGGGCGCAGCGGCGACCAGTTCAGCGGCTCGCCGTCCAGGCAGATCCGGAAGCCGCCGAAGCAGCGTACGGTCAGCGGCGCCGTGTCCGACGCGGCCGGCGCCGGGCCCCGCTCCGGGGTGACCCAGGCGGTGACCGCCGGCCGGGGCAGCCCGGCCTGCTCGGCGGCGGCGTGCACGGCGGACAGGCCCGCCGCCCGGCCGGGCCCGGCGGGCACGCCCGCGGCGAGGGCGAGCACCCGTGCCCCCGGCACACCGGCGGCGCGTGCGGTGCTCTCCGCCCGGCGCACCTCGACCTCGGCATCGGGCAGCCGGGCGCGCACGGCGGCCAGCGCGAGCAGGGACTGCACCCAGGCGGCGAGCACTCCGCTGTCCACCTCCCGGGCCCTGCCCAGCAGCCGGCCGACCTCCTCCACCTCCGGGCCACCGTGCAGGGAGCGCGCCAGCGCGGCGCAGCCGGCCGCGAGCAGTGCGCCCCAGCGGTCCCCCAACCGGTCGCACTCCTCGACGACGGCGGCGGCCTCCTTGAGGTCGGTTTCCGCGCCGGCCAGCGCGGGCACGGCCCGGGCGAGCCGGGCCAGCCAGGGCAGACCGGCCCGGTCGGCGTCCAACCCGACGGCGGCGGCCACGGCGGGTGCCTGCGGGTCCCCGCCGGCCGACGCGACGGCGGCGCGCAGCAGCCGGCAGGCCAGCCCGACGAGGCCGGCTTCGGACGGGATCGGCCGGTCCAGGACGCGCGCCGCCTCGGCGGCGTGGCCGGCCAGCAGCAACGCGCCGGCCCGGACCAGGACGTCGGCCCCCCCGGTCAGCCGCTCCGCCTCGCCGACGACAACCATCGGGTGCCGGCGGGTGGCGGCCCGCAGCCAGCCGGACCAGTGCCCGCGCCAGTGCGGGCCGTCCGGCAGCCAGGCCGTCACGTCGGCGCGCAGGGAGCGGCAACACGACCGGGCCGGCTCGCTGCCGAACATCTCCTCGGCCCGGCGCAGCAGCGGCACCGCCGCCGCCAGTTGACCCTCGTTGATGCGGTGCCGGGCGTCGGCGAGCACGAGCCACGGGTCCTCGGCGATGAACCACGTGGGCAGCAGGTCCGACCAGGGATCGAGGCCCCGCACGGCGACGTCGTCACCGGCGGTGTCGAGCAACCGGTGCACGTCGGACCACTGCTGGGCGCGGGCGAAGCACCGGGCCGCCTCCAGCGCCGCGCCCTCCGCAGCGAGCAGCCGGCCGGCGCGGGCGTGCCAGGCACGGGCCGCGGTCTCCCCCAGCTCCTCGGCGAGCGCCGCGATCAGGTGGGCACGCAACACCTCGTGGTACGCGAAGGACCGGCCGCCGTCGTGCGAGACGGTGAACGCCTGCCGGCGCTCCAGCTCCTCCAGCGCGGTCTGGGCGTCGCCGCCCAGCAGCCCCTCGCAACGCTCGGCGGTGAGGACCTCGAACACACAGGTGCGGACGAGGAACCGACGCAGGTCGGGGGCGAGCTCCGCGAGCACCGTGCGGGTCAGGTAGTCCCGGGACAGCGCGGAGCGTGCGCCCAACGAGGCGACCGCCCGCCGCCGGTCGGCCAGCGGTCGGCCCCGGGTGGAGAGGTGGTAGAGCTTCAGGCCGGCCGCCCAGCCGCCGAGCCGCCGGGCCAGGGCCGCCACGTCGTCGGCCGGCAGCGGCTCCCGGTAGATGTCGTGCAGCAGCCGTTCGACCTCCCAGGTACGGAAACGTAGCTGCTCGGCGTCGATGACGACGCTGTCGGAGAACTCGTGCCGGGCCAGGATCAGCGGCGGGGTGCGCCGGGTGCCGACCACCACCCGGACGCCGTCGCGGGTGAGGGTGAGGGCCCGGTCCAGCAGCACGGACTCCCCCGGCGTGCCCTCGATGAGGTGCAGGTCGTCGACGACCAGCAGTGCGCAGTGATCGGGCAGCGTCGCGTCCACCCGGTCCAGCGCCCGCGCCGGGTCGGCATCCGACGGCACGGTGCGCAGCCAACCCACCGGCCCGGCGACGGTGGCCGCGTACTGGGCCAGCAGGGTGGTCTTGCCGGACCCGGCGGGCGCGACGACCAGGCCGAGGGACCGGGGCCGCACGTCCAGCGAGGTGATCAGCCTCGACCGCATGAGGCTCAGCGACGGACTGCGGGCGGGTTCCGTCGGCATCGCGCGCACCTCCCCCGAGGTCGACGATCGTCGATCCGGCCCGGTAGCCAGCGACACCAATGATGGTAGTCATCAATACAGCCAGGTAGCCCCTGGTGTACGGACACACACCGTCGGATATCAGCAGTAGGCCATGCGGGTCGCGAACGTCGGCCCCGGGCGGGAGCGGGACGCCGGGAGGGTGCCCCGGGTCAGCGGGGTGCGGGGATGCCGAAGAAATCCTCGGTCGGGCGGGACGCCTCGTCGAGCGCGTTGAACGCCTCGACCAGCCGCCGCTCCTCCCACTGGAAGTGCGATTCGAGGATGGCGGCCAACCCGTCCAGCTCGCCCTTCATCCGCTCGGTGTTCTCGGGGGTCAGCTCCTCCAGCAGCCTCTGCACCCTGCGGACGATGTCGGCCACCATGTGGTGGTCCTGTTCGAGCTGATCCAGCAGGGGAGCCAGTTCCCCGAACTCTTCGCGCAGGATCGGGAACGCCGTCGCGTCCTCGCTCGTGTGGTGCTTGGTCAGCGCGAGGCAGAACGCGGCGCAGTGCGCCCGCAGCTCCGTCGGTCTCGTGCCGATGTCCCCCGAATAGGAGTCGATCTCCCGGCGGATCCGCTTCAGGTCGGTGCGCAGCGAATCGTGGATCCGCACCAGCTCGTCGCCGAGCGCCCGCGCCCGGTCGACGGGGTTGCCAGCCGGACGGCGGGGCTGCCCCCGGCCGGTCACCGGGCACCTCCGGCGGCGGCAGTCTCCACGACGGACCGTGAGCCGGGACGGGCCCGGAAGGTGACGGCTCGGCAGCCGAACATGCGCATCATCCGTCTCTCATGTGGGGGGAGGCGTCCGGGCAAGCCTACCGATGGCCGCCGACCGCCGTCGGCCCGGTTTTCGAACAGCAGCGCCCCGGCGCGGGGCGGAATTCGCGCCCCGGACCGTTGGTCAGGGCGGGGGACGCCGCGCCCGGCCCGGCCCGTCGCCGGGACCCGCTCAGTCGCGCCCCTCGGCGTGTGCGCCCGCCCGCTCCAGCGTGCGCAGGCTGTTGGTGCGCAGGATGTCGCGGACCGCGGCCCGGGCGGCTTCCAGGGTGGTGCCGGGGCCGAAGACGTCGGCCACCGCCTCCGGGTCGAGGGCCACGTCGTGCCGGGAGGTCACCCGGGTACGGCGGCCGTCGCCCGTCACCGTCCAGGTCCCGCCGTGGGCGAGCAGCGGGCGGGGCATCGCCGTCTGCTTGTAGACGATCCGGTCGCCGTCGAAGCACAACCGCACCGACCGGGTGGTGTGCTCGCCGCCGTCCGGCCCCCTGGTAACCATCTCCATCCGCTGCACCTCGACCCCGTCGGCCGCACCGACCGCCTTCTCGGTGGTCAGGTCGAGCCGGGTGACGTGCGGCAGCCGCTGCGGCCACAGGTCGGCCCGGTGGAGGAAGCCGTAGACCCGCTCGGCGGGGCCGTCGATCACCACCTCGTCGGAGAAGCTGAACATGAGGTCGCTGTGGTCCTCCGGCCGTTCCGCCCAGAACCGGACCGCCGCCACCTCCTGGGTGCTGTTGCGGTCCAGCGCCGTGGCGATCCACCGCTGCACGTCGTCGTCCTGCTTCGTCGTGTTCCAGCGGTGGCCCAACACGATCCGGGTCCCGCCCTCGGCCGGCTCGAAGCACCAACTGCCGGACATCTCGCTGAAGGGCGGGGCGGGGCTCTCCTGGGCGAAGTCGACCCGGCGCGCGGCGGCATCGAGCTGACGTCGGGACGTCCAACTGCGCACCTCGTCACCCACCGTGGCCCAGATCCGGAGCCGCTGGTCCACCGGACCGTCGGCCAGAAGCTCGGTGTGCAGGCAGGGCCCGAAGATCAGCGGCCACCGGGTCACGTCGGCGACCAGGCCGTAGACCCGGTCGGCCGGGGCGGTGGTGACCTCGTCGTGCTCGCCGCTGCCGGCCATGGTGCCTCCTCGCCGTCCACCTCGGCCACCCGTGGCGGCCACTGATCCGCCACTGTCGGGCGCTGCTCTGGAGCCTGACTCAACCCGCCGTCGAATCTCGCTGACCCGACGCCTCGATCCCGCTGCGAGAGGGAATCGAGCCGCCGGCACGACCGTGGGGCCGGCTGTCTCGACACCCGCGCCGGGTCGGGTGCGACGAACCCGGGTGCCCGGCGACCAGCGGAAGGACGACATGGGCTACACGACCGACATGGCAGGCCGGCGCGTCGCGGTGCTCGGCGGGACCGGTTTCGTGGGCCGGCACGTGTGTGCGGCGCTGACCGCCGCTGGTGCCGAGGTGACGACGGTGTCCCGGACGGAGCCGGCCGACCCGGACGGCGAGCCACCCGGCCGTTGGGCGGGCATGGACCTCGCGGGGGCGCCGTCCGAGCGGATCGCCGCCCTGCTGGCCGACCTGGACGCCGCCGTGGTGGTCAACTGCGCCGGCGCGGTCTGGCGGCCGACCCCGGAGCAGCTCCGCAGCGGCAACGTCGACCTGGTGGTCCGGCTCATGGCCGCCCTCGGTCGGCTCGACCGGCCGCCGCGACTCGTCCAGCTCGGCAGCGTCCACGAGTACGGGGCCGGGGCGGAGCATGGCCCGACCCCGGAGGACCACCCCACGGCGCCGGTGACCGACTACGGCCTGTCGAAGCTTCGCGGGAGCCAGGCGGTGATCGACGCGGCGCGGGCCGGCGGGCTGGACGCGGTGGTGCTGCGGGCCGCCAACAGCACCGGCCCCCACCTGCCGAGGGGCAGCCTGCTCGGCGGGATCGCCGGGCGGCTGGCCGACTTCGCCCGCAGCCGGCCCGCAGCCGGCGTGGCGATGCCGCTGTCGCTGGCCCCGCTCACCGTGCGCCGGGACTTCGTGGACATCCGCGACGTCGCGGACGCCGTGGTGTCCGCCGCCGCGCCGGCCGGACCCCCACTCGTCGGCGAGGTGGTGAACGTCGGCAGCGGTCGGGCCGTGCCGGTGCGGGAGTTGGTTGACCTGTTGATCGGGCTCAGCGGGGTCCCGGTCCGGGTGTCACCGGTGGCCGAGGGCGCGGCCCGCCGCGACGTCGAGCGGCTGGAGCTGAGCATCACCAAGGCCGCGCACCTGTGGGACTGGCGGCCCCGCCGGGACCTCAAGCGTTCCCTCGCCGACATGCTCGCCGCCGCCTGACCGACCGCACTGCCCACCGACGATAGGAGCCGACCCCATGCGTGTCCTGTTCACCGTGTTCCCGGCCACGGCCCACGTGCATCCGGTCGTCCCGCTGGCCTGGGCGTTGCAGAACGCCGGCCACGAGGTCCGGGTCGCCATCCACCCCGACACCGTGCACCTCGCCACGGACGCCGGCCTGCCCGCGGTGCCGTTGGGCTCCCGCGAGGTGCTCGCCGACGCGGTCCGGTGGAACGACAACTTCGAGATGCTCGACCAGCTCAGCGACGCGCTCTCGCTCGACACCGGGCAGGCCGATCGGTGGGAGCAGCAGTGGGCCGGGCTGACCGGAATGCTGCGCCTGTTCACCCCGATGCTGGACGACCTCGTCGACCTGTGCCGTCGCTGGCGCCCCGACCTGGTGGTGTGGGACCCGTTCTGCGTGGCAGCGGCCGTCGCCGCCCGGGTCACCGGGGCCGCGCACGCCCGGTTCCTGTGGGGGCAGGACAACATCGGGTGGCTGCGGTCGAAGTCCCTGGAGCGGCTGGCCGGCCCGGACGGGGCCGGGCTCGTCGACCCGGTGTCCGCCCTCATGCGGCCCATGCTGGAGAAGTACGACCTGGAGTACGACGAGGAGCTGCTGCTCGGCCAGTGGACGATCGACCCGATGCCGGCGGCGCTGCGACTGCCGCTGGACATTCGGTACGAGCCGATCCGCCGGATCCCGTACAACGGCACGGCGGTGTGCCCCGACTGGCTGAACGGCCGGCCCGAGCGTCCGCGGATCTGCCTGACCCTGGGCATCGGCGGCCGGGGGCGACAGTTGTTCCGGGAGTCCGGGGTGTCCTTCCCCGAGGTCGTCGCCGGACTGGCCGAGATGGACGTCGAGGTGGTGGCGACCCTGCACCGCGACCTGATCGCGAGCGTCGGCACCGTGCCGGACAACGTGCGCCTCGTGGAGTACGTGCCGCTGACCTATCTGCTACCGACCTGCTCGGCGATCATCCACCACGGCGGGGGCGGGACCTTCGCGGCGGCGGTCGCCGCCCGGGTGCCGCAGCTGATCGTGCCGATGCCGTTCTGGAGCGAGGCGACCACCGGCCAGTTCCTGGCCGACAGCGGGGCGGGGCTGCTGGTCGACTGCGCGGAGTTCAGCGTCGACCTGCTGCGCAAGCAGGTCGGCCGGCTGCTCGACGACCCGGCGTTCACGGCCGGCGCGGAGGCGCTGCACCGGGAGACCAGCCAGGCGCGGAGCCCGCACGAGATGGTGGCCGTGCTGGAGACCCTCACGGCGCGGCACTCGGGCTGACGGGGCCGGGCTGACACCCGGCGCCCGCCCCACGAGACGGCAGGACAGGACGACAGGAGGGATCCGGCCATGCGGATCACGGCAACGACCATTCCCGGTGCGTACGTCATCGAGCCACACCGATTCCCGGACCACCGGGGCGCGTTCTTCGAGTCGATGCGGACGGACGTGCTCGAGCCGCACCTCGGCAAGCCTTTCGTGGCCCGGCAGATCAACTACTCGGTGTCCCGGCGCGGCACCCTGCGCGGCATCCACGGCTCGGCGCTGCCGCCGGGGCAGGCGAAGTTCGTCTCCTGTGTCCGGGGGGCGATGCGGGACATCATCGTGGACCTGAGGGTCGGCTCGCCGACGTTCGGACGGCACGTAGTGACCGAGCTCGACCCCGCCTCCGGCCGGGCGCTCTACATTCCCGAGGGGGTCGGACACGCGTTCCTCGCCCTCGCGGACGACACCTGCGCCTGCTACGCCGTGTCGACCGTCTTCGCCCCGCAGGCCGAGATCGAGGTCGACGCGCTGGACCCCGAGCTGGCGCTGCCGTGGGAGCTGTCCGGGCCCCCGGTGATGTCGGACAAGGACCGGGCCGCGCCCACCCTCGCCGCCATGCGCGACGCCGGACGGCTGCCCGCGTTCACCGCCTGACCGCCAGCCCGCCCCGTCGACGCCCAGCCCGGCCCCGCCGGGCTGGGCACGCGCGTGCCCGACGCAGCCCGGCCCAGCCCGACGCAGCCCGGCCCAGCCCGGCCCAGCCCGGCCCGGCGCAGCCCGGCCCGGCCCGGCCCAGGCTGGCCCAGCCCATCCCAGCGCAGGCCAGCCCGGCGCAGCCCGGCCGGGCCGACCTGGGCGGACGCCGGGGGCAACGGGGGCGCGGACGGGCCGACCCGGCCGCGCCCTCGCGGGGCGGCCGGGTCGGCGTGGGAGCGTCAGGCGCGGGTCGCCGTCACGTAGTGGAAGCGCAGCTCCTCCCACATGAACGGCACCGGCGTGTCGGTCGTCCGGAACCCGTGCCGGTGCAGCAGGTCCAGCGCGCCGGTCAGCTTGCCGTCGAAGTCGGTCACCTCCAGCAGCACGGTGCCGATCCGGGCCCAGTCGGCGGCGTCGATCCCGTTCAGGACGTCCAGTTCGGCACCCTCCACGTCCACCTTCAGCAGGTCGATCGCGGTCTCCCCGCCGTGGTGCTCGGCGAGCACCCGCGACAGCCGGTGCACGGGAACGGTTACCTCGGTGGCGGTGAACAGCTCCGCCGCCCGATCGTCCCCCAGCCGCTCGCCCATCAGGGACCGCTGGAGGTCCTTCTCCCGGGGGTGGAGGGTGGAGTTGCCCGGCATCTCCGGGTAGTAGGTCAGCCGGGCCTCCGCCTGGTCCTCCGCGCCGAGGCAGAAGGGGTGGATGGTCACCCCCTCGGCCCGGTGCAGCGCGAGGTTCTGTCGCAGCGCCTCGACGTTCTGCGGCGCGGGCTCGAAGGCGGCGATCCGGGCCGAGGGGTACCGCCGCTTCATGAAGAGCGAGAAGAGGCCGATGTTGGCACCCACGTCGACCACGAACGGCGCCTCGGGCAGCCCGGCGTGGTCGTAGTTGTTGTCCTGGAATATCTCCGCGTAGATGAAGCGGGCCTCGAACTCCCCGCTGACATAGCACGGGAAACCCTCGTCCAGCTCGATGAGTCGCAGACCCATGTCCCATCCAGTCCTCTCGTCGGCGGGCAGCCCCACCCGGCTCGCCTCGTACGGGCCGGGCGGGCTGCTCGAACATCCGTACAGGCCGCAGGAGCGGCCGGGACGATCGGACGATGTCCGCCGGCCGCTCCCTCGGCGGTCGTGCCGGGCCGCCGGGACCCGCGCCGCCGGCCGGGCCGGCCAGGGGCGCGGGCCGCCACCCGGCGTCGGTGTGCTCAGATCGCGTAGTCGGGCAGCACGGTCCGCTCCTGGACCCGCAGCTCACCGTCCCGGTCGACCAGCACGTCCCGGACGAGGCAGCTCGGCGCCGCCACGGGCACCGGCTCGTTGGGTCGGGTGAGCAGCACCAGCGCGTAGTACTCGGTCGACACGGTGCCGTCGGGGCCCGGGAAGACCTCCAGCATGTTGAACCAGTGCCGCCGCTGGCAGGGGTCCGCGGCGTAGCGGGCCTCCTGGTAGCGGCGCATCTCCTCGGCGATGGCCCGCCGCCCCTGAAGCGGCGGGGTGCCCGGCGCGTGGTCGAAGCGGCCGGCGTCGGTGAAGGTGGCGGCGAACTCCTCGGCCCGCATCCCGTCGAGCAGCCGGACCTGGCCCGCGTAGAACTGCTGGATCCGGACGTACAGGTCGGTGAACGAGGTGGGGGTCGTCGTCGGGGTCACGGTGGTCACGGGCTCTCCAGGGTGGATGACGGAACGGGCATCGGTCGGTGCCGCGACGGTCAGTAGTTGCCGAGTCCGCCGCAGACGTTGAGCGCCTGCGCGGTGACCGCCGCCGCGTCGTCGCCGACGAGGTACTCGACCATCGCCGCGACCTCGCGCGGCTCGACGTAACGACCCATCGGCACCTTCGCGGTGATCCGGTCGTACGCCTCCTGCCCGCTCACCCCCCAGACCCCGGCGAAGCCCTGCCGGACCTGCTCGGCCATCGGGGTCTCGACGAAACCGGGGCACACCGCGTTCACGGTGATCCCGGTCCGCGCCAGCTCCAGGCCCAGCGCCTTGGTCAGCCCCACCACGCCGTGCTTGGACGCGGAGTACGGCACCGCGAACGCGACGCCCTGCTTGCCGCCCGTGGAGGCGATGTTGACGATCCGGCCCCGCCCCGCGGCGAGCATTCCGCCGGCGGTCAGCACCTCCCGGGTCATCAGGAACAGGCCGGTGAGATTGGTATCGATCACCTGGCGCCACAGCTCGTCGTCGAGCTGGTCGAAGGGGCCACCGCCGCCGCGCCCGGCGTTGTTCACCAGGATGTCCACCGGGCCGTAGTGGTCCACCGCGGCCCGGACGAGGTCCCGGATCTGGTCGGGGCGGGTGACGTCGCAGACGCTGCCGGCGACGTCCAGGTCCTTGCCGCGCAGGGAGGTGACGGTGCTCTCCACCGTCTCCGGGTTCCGGCCACAGAGGTACACCCGCGTACCGGCCGCCGCCAGCCGGGTGGTGACCTCCAGTCCGATCCCGCTGGTGCCCCCGGTGACCAACGCCACCCGGGTGCCGGGCTGGGCCATGATGTGTCCTCCTCGGTCGCTGCTTCTCCTCGCCCGCCGGGCACCCCGGTGGGGATGACCCGGCGGTGTCCGCCGGTCGGGCGGGAGGCCACCGCCGCCGGCACGAGCGGCGGCGGTCGGGTCAACGGGTGTTCAGCGGCACGGCCACCGCGTTGTACCGGGTCTGCGGGACGGGCGGCTCGTCGAAGTTGCCGTTGGTCACGTAGAGACGGTCGGCGTACACCGCGGCGGCGCTGGGCATGTCGAAGCGCGGGTCGGTGATCAGGCCGACCTGCTCGCCGCACGTCCCGTCCGGGCTGAGCCGCAGCACCACCACATCGGTGAGCCGGGGCGCGTAGAGCGTCCGGCCGCGCAGAGCGATGCCGTTGGTGGTGGGCAGCGTCAGTCCGCCCAGGTCCACCCGGCGGGCGTACCCGGTGGCGGGGTCGACCCGGAACAGGCCGCCGTCGGGCGCGACGTTCACCACAAGCAGCGCCGACCGGTCCGGGGTCGGGCAGATCCCGCTCGCGCTGACCGCGCCACCGCCCGCCTGCACCCAGTCACCGCCCAGCGTCAGGGTGACCACCCGGTCGGGGCCGGGCAGTTCACCCCGGGGGCCGAGCGGGAGCCCGTACAGCAGCGGCTGGAAGCCGTCGGTGAACCAGACGGTGCCGGCGGCGGCCGTGGTGAACGCGACGGCGCTGTCGGCGACGCCCACGTCGTAGCTGCGCAGCAGGGTGCCGGCGACGGCGTCGTGCACCTTGATCACCCGGCCCCAGCCGCCGCCGACGAAGAGCCGGCCACGGGGGTCGGCGTGCAGGCCGAGCGCCATGTACCGGGGGTCGAACACGCCCGGGTTGGTCCCCGGGTAGATGACCGTCCCGGCCCCGGTCCGCAGGTCGGCGCGGTAGATCGCGCCGCCGAGCAGGGAGCCGAACCAGGCGTACGGCGCCGGGCCGACCGCGATGCCGTCGGGGTGGAAGCCGTCCGGCAGGTGCAGCAGGTCCGGCCAGGGGCCGCCGGCGGCGGGCACCACCTGGGCCGATGCCGGGACACCGGCCGCGCTCGCCGCGGCGGCGGGCCCGCCGAGCAGCACCGCGCCGCCGAGCGCGGCACCCAGTCCGAGGAGACTCCGACGCGTCACCGTGGCAGCCATGGGCATCCTTTCGTCCGGGCGAGTCCCGAACACGATGACCGCGCTGCCCCGCGCCCCGGTGGAATCTCGCTCAAGCGGCCCCGCGCCCGGCCGGCCGCCGCCGGTCGAGCCCGCCACGAGCGCGAGTCCAGCACCCCGCGTCACCGTCTGGTGGCGTGACCATCCAACGCGCACATCAGCAGATCCGTGAGGTGATCCTGGCCGCGGCCGGATCCGACGAGCAGATCCGGTCGGTGATCGGCGAGGTGGGCCCCGCCCGGGTGGCCGCCCAGCTCGCCGACGAACTCGTCGCCCGGGCCGACCTGCACGACGTCCCCGGGGTGGCGGCCACGCCGATCGTGGTGCGGCTGGCCCTGGAGCACGACGGCGCCACGGTCGAGCACCACATCCGCGTCGGCAAGCGCACCGAGCACTCGCCGGTCACGACGGAGGAGCCGCACGCCACCCTGGAGACGTCCCTGGCGCACCTGCTCCGGGCCGTGTTCGGCCCGTACCGGGGGGACGAGGGGCGGAGCCTGCGGATCCGCTGGCACGACATCGAGGCGCCGGAGCGGCTGGGTGCCGCCATGCACGTGTTCCAGGTGATGCGGCGGCTCGTCGGGGCCGTCGCCGGGGGCCCGGCCGACCTGGCCGAGCTGTCGCTGCGCAACGGCTCGGACAAGTGGGGCCTGCACTACTACACGCCCCACTACACCCGGCACTTCGGGCCGCTGCGGCACCAGCCGCTGGTCGTCCTGGAGCTGGGCATCGGCGGCTTCGGCAACCCCGCCTCCGGCGGCGGGTCGCTGCGGATGTGGAAGCGCTTCTTCCCGCGGGCGGTCTTCTACGGCGTCGACATCTTCGACAAGACGCCGATCCGGGAACAGCGCGTGCACACCGTCCAGGGCGACCTGTCGGACGAGGGCTTCCTGCGGTCGCTCGGCACGGACCTGGGTCCGTTCGACATCGTGATCGACGACGGCTCGCACCGGAACGCCGACGTGATCACCGCCTTCCGGGCGCTGTTCCCCCACGTGCGCGCCGGCGGCCTGTACGTCGTGGAGGACCTGCAGACCTCGTACTGGCCGGGCTACGGCGGCAGTTCGGAACGCCTCGACGACCGGACGACCAGCATGGGTTTCCTCAAGAGCCTGCTCGACGGGCTGCACCACGAGGAGCAGGAGCGGCCGGAGGACGCCACGACGACGGAGGTCGAGCGGACGCTCACCGGTGCGCACTTCTACCGCAGCCTCGCCATTCTGGAGAAGGGGGTGAACGCGGAGGGCCCCAGCCCGACGTGGATCCCCCGGGAGCTGCTCAGCTACGAGGCGATGACGTCGGTCGACTGGGGCGAGGGGCTCGCCGGCGAGCCGGAGTGACGGGAACACCCGTACCAGCGGGGCGGTGCCGGGGTCGGCACCGCCCCGGGGCGCGTGCGGCGCCGGCCGGACGCGGTACCGCCGGGGTCCCCGGGCCGAGGCGGCCCACGGAACCCCGGCGGCCGGGTGGGCGGGTCATCCCCGCCGGTCGAGGGCCTCGCGGACGAAGCGGTCGATGACGGCGGCCGGGCTCGGCTGCGCGGCCATCTCCGCGCTCACCTGGGCGGCGGCCCGGCGGAACGCGGGCTCGGTCAGCAGCCGTCGCACGAGCCCCTGTGCGGTGGGCACGTCGAGGTCGGCCGGCGACAGGGCGAGCCCGGCCTTGCGGTCGACCACCCGCCGCGCCACCAGTGGATTGTCCGCCCCCTCGGGCAGCAGCAGCTGGGGGACGCCGTAGTGCAGGGCGGCGGCGGTGGTGCCGGAGCCGCCGTGGTGCACCACCAGGGCGCAGCTGTCGAGGAACGTGGACAGCGGCAGGTAGCCGGCCCGGATCACGTTGTCGGGCAGCGCACCGAGCCGGGACAGGTCCGTCGAGTGGTCGGCGAGGATCACCTCCACGTCGAGTTCGCCGAGCGCCCGCATCAGCAGGGACAGCCGGCTGCCGTCCGACAGCAGCGGGGTCACCGTGCCCAGGGTCAGGCAGATCCTCGGCCGCTCCGGCCGCTTCCGGGCCCACTCGGGCAGCAGGCCACCGCCGTTGTAGGGGACGTACCGCATGGCCCACCACGGGACGCCGTCGCGGCTGTCCGGCTCGTCCCGCTCCAGCCCGCCCAGGCTCGGCGCGCGCGGGTCGATCCGGGCGACGAGGTCGGGCCCCCGGTCGCCGACGCCCAGTCGTTCCCGCAGCTCGCGCATGACCGGCGCCTGGTCCGGGATCACGCCGGTACGGTCGTTGTGCCCGCCGTCGGCCCGGAAGTCCTCGTCCCGCAGCGACCAGGAGACCCGGTTGCCGACCTCCAGGGCGGGCACCCCGAGTGCGGTGGCGGTCAGCATCCCGGCGACGTGGTCCGCCGGGTACACCACCAGGTCGGCGCCGAAGTGCCGGCCCGCGGCGACGGTGCCCTCGGTCATCGCGAGGGCGAACAGCTCGAACGGCTTCAACTGCCGGGCGAGACGCCAGTACCCGGGTGGCAGCCCCGCCGCCGCGGCCGGGTCGTCCGGGTCGGGCGCCTTCCCACCGGACGCGAGGATCAGGTCCGCCCCGACGTCACGCTGCGGGAAGACGTCCACGGTGGGCAGACCGCACTCCACGGCGGTGCCGGTGACGTACGCGGTGGTGGCGAACAGGACCTCGTGCCCGGCGGCCCGCGCGGCCCAGACCAGCGGCACGATCGGCAGCATCAGCCCGTATCCGGGGGCGGCGGGAAAAAGGACTCTCATGAATCGGATGCTGCCACAGGGCGCACTTCGGCAAGTCCCACCGAGGAACCAATAATTGCCAGCTCAAGTCGCCTGCGTGGGTAATTCGAGCCGGCCTTGAGAATGCGGCGAGCGGAATTGCAGCGACGCGGCGGCAACCTGCTCCGCAGCTCCTTTCCGGCCGGCCGACGGACGAGGCGGACGGTTCGAGCCGTAGTCCAGTGCCCTCCGGCAGAATCCGAGGCCCTGTCCCTTTCCACGCCGCCGAGGTGACCCATGCGCCCAGCGACCCACCCGACCGCCCCGCCCGGGGCGCACCCGTGACGGGCCGCCTCGCCGTCGGCGTCCTGGGCTGCGCCGACATCGCCCGCCGCCGGGTCCTGCCGGCGCTGGCCGCGCATCCGGACGTCGACCTGGTGGCGGTCGCCAGCCGCGACGCCGCGCGGGCCGCGCGGACGGCCGGGGAGTTCGGCTGCCGGCCGGTGACCGGGTACGCCGCGCTGCTGGCCGACGAGGCGGTGCAGGCGGTCTACGTCCCGCTGCCCGCGGCCCTGCACGCTGCCTGGGTGGAGGCGGCGCTGCGCGCCGGCAAGCACGTGCACGCCGAGAAGCCCCTCACCACCGACCCGGCCCGGACCCGCGAGTTGCTGCGCCTCGCCCGGGACCGCCGTCTCGCACTCACCGAGAACGTCATGTTCGTCCACCACGCCCGCCACGCCGTCGTTCGCGACCTGGTCGCGGCCGGGGCGATCGGCAAGCTTCGCTCCTTCCACGCGTCCTTCGCCATCCCCGAGCCGCCCGAGGGCGACATCCGGTGGAGCGCCGCGCTCGGCGGCGGCAGCCTGTGGGACGTCGGCCTCTACCCGGTACGGGCGGCCGTGCACCTGCTCGGCACGGACCTGGAGGTGTTGGGGGCGTCCCTGACCACCGGGCCGGGTCGGGAGGTGGACGGCGCCGGGGCGGTGCTCCTGCGCACCGCCGCCGGGGTCACCGCGCAGCTCACCTTCGGCATGCGGCACGCCTACCGCAACCGGTACGAGCTGTGGGGCAGCGCCGGTCACCTCACCGTCGACCGGGCCTTCACGCCGCCGGCCGACCTGGCAACCGAGATCAGGGTCGAGACGGCCGAGGGAACCCGCACGGTCACCGTCGACCCCGACGACCAGGTGGCCAACACCGTCACCGCCTTCGTCCGGGCGGTCCGCGAGGGCACCGCCCCGACGGCGGACTGCCTGGCCCAGGCGGACCTGCTGGCCGAGCTGCACCGGGCCGCGTCGAACGGTCCCGCCCGACGGCCAGGAACCGGCGACCGGGACCGCTGAGCGCATCCGCCCGAGTTCAGCCGACCCTCAGGTCGGTGACGACCGGGAGGATCTCGGCCGGGCCGGGCAGGGCGGCGATCTCCGCCGCCAGTCCCCCGGACCGCCGCCGGTAGGCGGGATCGGTCAGCACCTCGCGGCAGACGGCGACGACCCGGGGGGCGTCCTCGCCGAGGGGCAGCATGACCGCCGCGCCGGACGCGTGGAGCCGCCGCGAGTGCGGGATCAGCTTGGGCATGTTGGGCACCAGCACCTGGGGCACACCCGCCCACATCGCGGTGAGGGCGGTCTGCCCGCCGCCGGAGTGCACCAGCAGGTCGCAGGTGGGCAGCACGGTGTCCAGCGGCAGCCAGCCGGCGCGCAGACCGGGCCGCCCGGCGGTCAGCGACGCGGCCACCTGGTCGGGCGCCGCCACGACGAGCTCCACGTCCGCGGCGGCGAGCTCGTCGACGAGACCACCCAGGGCGGCGACCTCCTGCTCCCCCGCCCGGCTGCCCGCGGTGAGGCACACCCGGGGCCGCTCCGGCCGGGTGTACATCCAGGGCTCCAGACGACGCTGCCCACCGGCCGGCACGTACCGCATCAGCCGGCCGTCCGGCGCGTCCGGGGCGAGCACGCTGGGCGGGCAGAGGTGGATCCACAGTTCCGGCTCGGGAAGGTCCGCGAGGCCCAGACCGGCCAGTTCGGCAGTCAGCTCGTCGGCCGCGCCGTGGTCCATCTCGGCCGGCTCGCCCATGTCCCACGCGTGTCGCACGTACGGGACGCCGAGGCGGCGGGCGAGCAGCCCGGCGGCGAAGGCGAGGGTGCCACCGACGACGACGTCCGGCCGCCACTGGCGGGCCAGCTCGGTCAGGGCCGGCATGCTGGCGGCGGCCAGCCGGCCGAAGCCGTGGCCGCCGAAGCGCAGCCGCTCGCCCGCGTCGTCGGGCAGGGCGAGCGGGGCGCCGTCACGGCTGGCGAACATGAAGTCGCGCATGGTGCCGTCGGTGACCGGGACGGCCGGCAGGCCGACGCCGGCGGCGACCGGGACCATGTCCGCCGTGGCCGCCACGATCACCGCATGGCCGGCGTTACGGGCCGCGGTCGCCAGCGGGGCGAGCGCGAACACGGTCGCCGGGCTCCCACCGGCGAGGTAGAGCATCTTCATCCGAACCGTCCTTCGGCTCCGGCGGGTGGTCGGCGGCGGGATCGCCGGCCGGGCCGCCGGGGGCCCACCCGGCGGCCATCCGGTCCAGCCTCGACGGGACGACTGGAGCCCGCGTGCAGCGGCGGTGGAGCAGCCACCCCGGCCCGTACGGGCCGGACCCGGCCTCCCCGGCGCACGGACAGGGCCCCAGGACGGCGCCGGCCCGGCCGTGACAGCGAAGCCGACCAGGGCGATCGGGGGTCCTCCCCACCGTTCGAGCAGGTCGGGCGACGGTGACCGGACGAACCGGCCGCCCGAGGGGACCGGACATGACTACGCCATCCCACCGACACTTTCCCCGCCGCGTGCTTCGGGTGACGGATCGCCGCCCCCTGTCCTGTACGGCACACGTCAATCCGACTGGTTCAAGGTGTCGTCCACCGGCACCCTAGGGTGGTGGCGATTCGACTCTTGTTGGCTGAGGACATGCACATGATCCGCGGCGCGCTCGTGGCCCTGTTGGAGCTGGAGGGTGACCTCGAAGTCGTCGCACAGCTCGACCGGGGGGACCACATCGTGGAGACCGCCGTCCGGCTGGAGCCGGACGTGGCGCTCATCGACGTCAACCTTCCGGGCGTCAACGGGTTGACCGCCGCCGCCGAGCTCCGCACCGTGGTGCCCAGCTGCGCCGTCCTGATGCTCACCGCGCTGCACTCGCCCGCCGTGATCCGTCGGGCGATGGAGGCGCAGGTCAGCGGGTTCCTGCTCAAGGACGATCTGCCTGCGGACCTGGTCCGCGCCATCCGGCTGGCCGCCGCCGGGCAACGGGTGATCAACCCCGATCTCGCGGCAGCCGCCTGGATGGGCGAGCCCGTCTCGCTGACCCGGCGCGAGCTGGACGTCCTCCAGCTCGCCGCAAACGGCGCGGGCCCCAGCCAGATCGCCGAGGAGCTGCACCTGTCCGCCGGCACCGTCCGCAACTATCTGACGGTCATCGTGCACAAGCTCAATGCGCGTAATCGGCTGGATGCTGTTCGGATCGCGCGGGACGCGGGGTGGCTGCGCTAGGCAGTGGGCAGTTGACGATGATGTGGAACCAACCGTCGCCGGAGAGCGTGACCAGCGTCCCGCCCAGGCCGGACAGGCGCAGCTGCAGGCTCGGCAGGCCGCTCCCCCCGGAGCCGAGGGGGGCGTTCGGGTCCACCCCGTCGTTGGACACCGACATTCGCACCCACCCGCTGGTGCGGCGCAGGCGGATGCAGCAGCGCCGGGCGTGGCTGTGACGTTGCAGGTTCGTGACGGCCTCGCGGAGGACGAGCGACAGCTCCCGCTCGATCCGGTCGTCGCCGAGCACCCCGGAGATCCGCGCCGTCACCCGCACGCCGAGCGAGGTGAGGAGCTCGCGGACGAAGGTGATGTCGTCCACGAGCGACAACCGCTGGTCCCCCCGGGCCATCCGGCGTACGTCGTCGATCGTGTGGCGGGCGATGACGAGCACCTCGCCGAGCTCCCGCCGCACCCGTTCGTCGTCCCGGCCCACGTACTGGGAGGCGAGCTCCGTCTTGAGGGTGATCGTGGAGAGCCCGAGGCCCAACAGATCGTGCAGCTCCCGGCCGATCTCCCGGCCGTCGGTCCGCCCGATCGCGAGTTCCCGGCGCGACGACTCCACCTGAGCGGACGGGTCGGTCGCCATCCCACCGGGGGCGGCACCCGCGGCCCGCCGGCCGGCGTACCCGCGCAGCGCGCCGAGCCCTCGGTACAGCAGCACCCCGGCGACGGTCCCCTCGAACAGCAGCGCGGGTGCCCGCACCACGGGTACGCCCACGGCGACGACCGCCGCCATCGCGAGGAGCGACGATAACCCGAGAAAGCCGAGCCGCCGGCGTACCTTCCCACCCCAGCCGGGCCGATTTTCCTCCTCCTCGTCGTCGAGCCCGTCGCCCCAACAGTCCCTCATGACTCCCCCGATCCAGGTCATTCAGACCCGTAGATCTTACTCGCCACCGGTATCCGGACCGACTCGCTGAGTGAGGACAGTGGTTCCGGTCCGGTCCTGCCCGGGTGCCCGCCGGGGCGGCCCCGCATTGAGCGACAGCTCAGGCGACAGTGCGCGCTGGGGCTGCCTCCGATCGCTGCTCCGGTCAACCCCTAACCCGTCCTCGACGCTCGGGGGCGGCGAGACGGCGGCCGCCGGTCCGTGTGTGCGCTTCCAGCCGACGATCGAGGGTCGGTCCGGAGCGGTGAATGTCCGACGCCCGACGACCACACGAACCTGCCAAGGCCCGCCAGCCGGACGCGGCACCGCTCACGCCGAGGGCCCCGCCGGGGCCGTCGACGTGAGCGGGACGCGCGTCGCGCCGTCAGCGCGGCCGGTGAGCGTCACGGGGCAGGGGACGGACCACGACGTTCCCGCTCGCACCGGGCCGGCGCCTCGCACGAACGCGCCACCGGGTCCACGCTGAGCCGGGGCGATCATGTCGGGTCAGAATCTGGTGGAACAACGACGCGGGCCCCCCATGCCATCTCACACCGTCGGCACGAGTCTCATGTGGTCAACTCGAGTCCCGGTCGAACCGGACCGGAGTCAGCCGTCCGACCCGGGCGGACACGCGGGTCGGACGGCGGGTCGCACGCGGTACTGACACCGGTGCCCGGGACCGGCGGGGCCGACCCCGGGCACGGGCGCCGGGCGGGAGGGTTGTCACGGGGGCGGGCCGGCACGGGCACCGGGCGGGAGGGTTGTCGGGGGCAGGCCGGCACGCCCCGACGCTCCGCCGGGGCAGCCGGGGCAGCCGGGGCCGCCGCGGTCAGCCGTGGTGCCGCCGCAGCGGTTCCCACCAGGCGCGGTGCTCCCGGTACCAGCCGACCGTCTCCGCCAGCGCGCTGTCGAGGTCCCGCTCGGGCCGGTACCCCAGCTCGCGGCTGATCTTCTCGCAGTTGACCGAGTAGCGGCGGTCGTGCGCCTTCCGGTCCGGCACCGCTGGACCATCGTCCGGTCGGCCCCGCAGGCGGCGAGCAGGCGGTCGGTCAGCTCGACGTTGCTCAGCTCCACTCCGCCGCCGATGTTGTAGATCTCCCCCGGCCGGCCCCCGTTCCGGACCAGTTCCACCGCCCGGACGTGGTCGTCGACGTGCAACCAGTCCCGGCGGTTGAGGCCGTCGCCGTACAGCGGCACCTTCCGGCCGTCCAGCAGATTGGTCACGAAGAGCGGGATGACCTTCTCGGGGTACTGGTAGGGGCCGTAGTTGTTGGAGCAGCGGGTGACCCGCACGTCCAGGCCGTGCGTGCGGTGGTACGCCAGGGCCAACAGGTCACTGGACGCCTTGGCCGCCGCGTACGGCGAGTTCGGGTTGACCGGGTCCGTCTCCGGCCAGGAGCCCTCGGCGATCGACCCGTACACCTCGTCGGTGGAGATGTGTACGAAGACGAGGGACTCGTCGACCCGCCGCGCCGCCGCCCGGAGCAGGGTGTGCGTGCCGACGACGTTCGTGCGTACGAAGTCGTCGGAGTCCTCAATGGACCGGTCGACATGCGACTCGGCCGCGAAGTGCACGATCTGGTCGTGCTCGGCGACGAGCTTGTCGACGAGCTGACCGTCGCAGATGTCACCGCGGACGAAGGAGAAGCGGCGGTCGTCGGCGACCGGGGCGAGGTTCGCGAGGTTGCCCGCGTAGGTGAGCTTGTCGAGGACGGTGACGTCGACGTCGGCCGCCCCGCCCGGGCCCAGCAGCGCCCGCACGTACCGCGAGCCGATGAAGCCGGCGCCGCCGGTGACCAGGATCCGGGTGGCCGTCATGACGAGATGTGGACGGTGCTGTGGTCACCGAGCACGAACCGGTGAGCGGCGGGCGTCCGGGGCGCCGGGGCGACGGCCACGTTGCGGCCGATCAGCGAGCCCTCGATGGGCCGCACCCCGTCGATGAGGGAGTTCTCCAGCACGATCGAGAAGGAGATCTCACTGTCCTCGATGCGACAGTTGTCGGCGATCGAGGTGAACGGTCCGATGTACGACTCGGTCACGACCGAGCCTGCGCCGATCACGACCGGCCCGACGATGCGGGAGCGGCGGATCTCCGCGCCCGCCTCGACCCGGACCCGGCCGATGATCTCGCTGGCCCGGTCGACCTTGCCCTCCATGCCCGGCTCCAGCGTGTCCAGCACGGAGCGGTTGACCTCCAACATGTCCAGCACGTTCCCGGTGTCTTTCCAGTAGCCCGAGATGGTGGTGGAGCGCACGTCGCAGCCGCGGTCGATGAGCCACTGGATCGCGTCGGTGATCTCCAGTTCGCCGCGCCGGGAGGGCCGGATGGCGCGGACGGCCTCCTGCATCCGCGAGGTGAACAGGTACACCCCGACGAGCGCGAGGTCGCTCTTCGGCCGGGCCGGCTTCTCCTCCAGCCCGACGACCCGCCCGGAGCCGTCCAGTTCGGCCACCCCGAAGGCGGTGGGGTCGTCGACCCTGGTGAGCAGGATCTGCGCGTCCGGGCGCTGGGCCCGGAACTCCTCGACGATCCCGCTGATCCCGCCGACGACGAAGTTGTCGCCCAGGTACATCACGACGTCGTCGTCACCGAGGTAGTCGCCGGCGACGAGCAGCGCGTGCGCCAGGCCGAGCGGGGCCGACTGGGTGATGTACGTGACGCGCAGTCCGAACCGGGAGCCGTCGCCGACCGCCTCCCGGATCTCCCGTCCGGTGTCGCCGACGATGACGCCCACGTCGGTCACACCGGCCTCGGCGATCGCCTCCAGGCCGTAGAAGAGCACCGGCTTGTTCGCCACCGGCACCAACTGCTTGGGCGAGGTGTGGGTGATCGGGCGCAACCGGCTGCCCGATCCTCCGGCCAGTACGAGTGCTTTCATGCCCGGAACGGTAGGGCCGGCACCTCGAGCCCGGCTCGCAGCGCGCACGGCGCAGCAGCCGATCCTGACCCGCCACCAACCGCCGTGGCAACCCGTGGATTTTTCACCCCAAGGAGGTGACTGCGTCACTTTGCCGCCGCCCACTGCGGTGCCAGTATGTGGCGGGCTGGTAACCGATAGTGATCCAGTCGTCGGTCGCATGCGGAGAGAAGGGGCAGTAGATGCACATCGGAATACTGGGTTCCCTGACCCTGACCCAGAACGGGACCTCGATCGTCCCTAGTGCAGGAAAGCCTCGACAGGTACTCGCGCTGCTCGCTCTCCGTAACGGTCACACCGTCTCGGTGCCGACGCTCATGGAAGAGATCTGGGGCGATGCCATACCCCGTAGCGCCACGACGACCCTACAGACGTACATCCTCCAGATCCGCCGCCAGCTCAGCCGCGCCCTGCCGGCGGGACAGAGCGCGAAGGAGGTGCTCAGCACCAGCTTCGGGGGGTACCGCCTGGAGGGTTCGCCGCGCTCGTTCGACCTGCGGGAGTTCGAGCGTCTCGCCGAGGTGGGTGACGCGGCGTTGGAGGCGGGTGACGCGGCGGCGGGCGCCGAGTCCCTCGGCCGCGCGCTCTCGCTCTGGCGCGGACGTGCGCTTCAGGACGTCCCGGTCGGCCGGGTGCTGGCCACCGAGCTGCTCGGCCTGCAGGAGGCCCGGATGCGGGTGGTGGAGCAGCAGATCGTGGCCGAGCTGCGGCTCGGCCGGCACGCCACCCTCATCCCCTGGCTGCGCAAGCTGGCCGCGAAGAACCCGTTGCAGGAGAACCTGCACGCCCAGCTCATGCTGGCCCTCTACCGGTCGGGGCACGCGTGGCGGGCGCTGGAGACCTTCCAGCAGCTCCGCCGGACGCTGGTCGCCGAGCTGGGAGTGGAGCCGTCCCGGCGGATCCAGGGGCTGCACCGGGCGATTCTCGCCAATGACCCCGCGCTGGACCTGGAATCGGTTTGATTCCGGACCGGACTGAGCCCGCACCGGACTGTGGTCACCCGGCCCGCCCGCAGCGGGCGGGCCGGGTGACCACAGGTGGCCGGCCGTCGGCCCGCGACTCGCCCGCCGCCCGGGGCCCCGGCAACCAGCCCCGCGCGACCGGGCCCGGGGCCGAGACCGGGCGGGGAGCGGACACCGGGGCGGGGTCACCCGCCGGCGGGCCCCGGGACGTCCCGGTCGAACCAGTGCGAGCGCCGGTCGAGGTACGACCCGGGCAGGGCCGCCCGCTCCGGCGGGCCCCGCGTTCCCCAGAGCTCCCGCCAGTCCACCGGGTCGCCCCGCAGCCATGCCACTGCGGCCAGCGCCGAGGCCCGGTCGACATCGGCCGGCACCGCCCGGTCCGCGACGGCCAGCACCCGTGGGTGGGGCTGGCCCGCCGCCAGCGCACCGAGCGCGTCGCGCAGTTCGTCGAGGTCCCGGGCGAGGAGCACCCGCCGGGTCGACTGGGCCCGTCGCCCGCTCTGCTGGGTCCAGGCCACCGCCGCCAGGGTGGCCCCCGGCGGCGCGCTCAGCGCCCGCGCCAGCCGTTCGGCGGTGGCGCGGACCGCCGCCTCGTGCGGCCCGGAGAGCGGCACCGGGTACGCCGACCCGGACCCCGACGTCGGCGACTGCGTCGGCTTCGGCGCCTGCTCGACCACCACCTGCGACAGCGCGCCGCCCAGGCCGAAGGAGTTGACGGCCGCCCGGCGCGGTCCGTCCCCCGCCGGCCACGGCACGTCCTCGACCGCGATCGCGACCGGCCCGTCCGGTGGGGGCGTCAACCGGGGGTCCGGCGCGTCGAGGCCGGCCACCCGGGGGATGACGCCGTGCTGCACGACGAGGACCGTCTTGACCAGCCCGATGAGTCCGGCGGCGGCCTCCAGGTGCCCGATGTTGGCCTTGACCGATCCCACCCAGGTCCTGCCGCCCGGCCTGGCCGGGTCCGGGGACCCCTCCCCTTCCGGGTCCCTCGCCCGGGCCAGGGCGACGAGTTCGACGCCGTCGCCGCCCGGGGTTCCGGTGCCGTGGGCCTCCAGGTACCCCAGGTCGCCGACCCGGCAACCAGCCGCCGCCACGGTCCGACGGGTGAGCCGTTCCTGGGAGTCGGCGTCGGTGCCGGTGAGCCCGCCCCCGCGCCCGTTGTGCGCGGTGCCCACGGCGCGGATGACGCCGTGCACCGGATCACCGTCGTCCAGCGCCGCGCGCAGCGGCTTGATCAGCAGGCACGCCCCGCCCTCGCCCCGTACGTAGCCGTCGCGCTCCGGGTGGTACGGCACCGACCGGCCGGACGGGGAGAGCGCGCCGCCGCGGTAGGCGTTGTTCGCGTAGAAGCCGGCGCTGATGACGCTCGTCGCGCCCACCAGCGCCATCGGGTAGTCGCCGCACTGCACGCCCCGCACCGCCAGGCCGAGGGCGGTCAGGCCGGACGAGCAGGCGGAGTCGACCACCATGCTGGGCCCGGTCCACCCGAACTGGTACGAGACCCGGTTGGCGAGGAACGACAGCAGGGTGCCGGGCAGCGCGGCCCCGTCGGCCCGCCCCACCGCGGCCATCCGCTCCCGGTAGTCGGACATGAAGCCGCCGACCAGGACGCCGACCGGCAGGCCCGAGAGGTCGTCCGGGTTCCGGCCGGCGTTCTCCACGGCGTGCCAGGCCAGCTCCAGCAGCAGCCGGTGCTGGGGGTCCATCCAGGCCGCCATCCGGGGGGCGATGCCGAAGAACCGGGCGTCGAACTCGTCGATCCGGTCCAGCAGCGAGGCGCGGGGCGTCCCCACCCCCGGGTCGAGCCCGTGCCAGCGGCCGGCGGGCACCTCCGCGAACCGGCGCTGCGCCCCGCTGACCAGCCGCCAGAAGTCGTCGAGCGTCTCCACCCCGCTGGCCCGGCAGGACATCCCGATGATCGCCACCGCCGACGGGTCGTCCGTGGCCGCCCGGACCGCCCGCGGGTCGACGGGGCTCACGACCCGCTCCCGGGCCGCACCGGATCAGCCTGCGTCGGCCGGTCCCGCAGCCGCTCGCCGTGCAGCATCCGGATCCGCCAGGCCGCCTCGCCGGTGCCCACCGTGGCCTCGTGCGCCGGCGTCTCCCGGTGCAGGGCGGCCTCGGCCGCGTGCCGGACCGGCTCGGCGAGCTGCGCCTTTACCTCCTCCAGGCAGGCGCGCGGGGCGGCGGCGATGCGCAGCGCGGTGGCGCGGGCCTCGGCGGCGACCCGGTCGTGGGCCACCACCCGCACCCCGGCGCCCCGGTCGGCCAACTCCTGGCCCCGGTAGCTGCGGCTGGTGTACAGCATCTCCGTGCCCAGCGGCCGGCCCAGCACGGTCGGCAGCAGCCAGGTTGCCCCGCCGGTGGGGGTGAAGCCGAAGGTGAGGAAGTTGGCGGCGTACCGGGAGCTGGCGCTGAGCACGGCCACGTCGCAGTACAGGGCCAGCAGGAAGCCGCCGCCGAGCGCGTGGCCCTGGGCCGCGGCGACCACCGGCAGCGGGCAGTCCAGCACCGCGCGGAGGAACCGCCACACCTCCACGACCCGCTGTTGGTGGCCGCCGAGCATCCGGTCGGCGGACCCCCCGGCGCAGAACACGTCCGGCAGGCCCTCCAGCACCACCGCCCGTACCTCCGGGTGCGCCGCGGCGCGGCCCAGCGCGGCGCGCAGGCCGTCGCCCAGCGGCCCGGAGATCCGGTTCCGGCCGGTGACGTCCTGGAGGCGGACGACCGCCACCGGCGGCTCCACCTCCAGCAGGACCGGATCCCGCCCGGATAGATCAACATTCGTCATGGTATCAACCCCTGTTCCCGGAAAGCGGCCACCCGCCGGTGCACGCCCGGGTCGGCCAGCAGCTCCTCCAGCACCGCCCAGGCGTCCTCGCGCCGCAGGGCCGACCCGGTGCCGCCGCCGTGCGCGTACCGCTTGAGGGCGCGCACGGCCCGTCGGTCCGCGCGGCGCAGGCCCACCACGAAGCGCCGCAGCTCCTCCGCCGGGTCCTCGGTGGACCGGTCGGCCAGCCCGAGCCGCTCCGCGTCGCGCCCGGTCAGCTCGGTCGCCGACAGGGCCAGCGAGGCCGCCCGGTGCGGGCCGACCCGGCGGGCCACCAGCGGCAGCACGAGGGCCGGCACGAGGCCCAGCAACACCTCGGTCATCCTGAACCGGCTGCCGGGACCCGCGATGACGTGGTCGCACGCGGCGGCCAGCCCCACCCCGCCGCCGAGCGTCGCCCCGTCGACCACCGCGACGGTGACCAGCGGCGACGCCCGAAGGCGGTCGAACAGGTCGGCCAGGGCGGTGATCCTCGGCCGCCAGTCGATCCGGTCGAGGTCGCCCAGCGACATCCCGGCACAGAAGGTGTCCCCGACGGCGTCCAGCACGAACACGCCGGCGCCCGCCGTCCGCTCGGCCCGCCGCAGCCCGGCGGTCAGCCCGGCCACCAGCTCGTCGTCGAGCCGGTTGCGGGTGACGCCCGCGCGCATCGTCATCCGCACCACCGGTGGGCGGGAAACGTCGAGGTCCAGCGGGGCGCTCACCGCGCCCCTCCCCGCCGACGGCCACCCTGCCGGCCGTCGGCCCTCACCGCCACCCGTACCGCCGGCGGTAGTTCGCCACGGACTCGAGCACCAGCATCGGCCCGGCCGCGCGGAACGGCTCCAGGTACTCCTCGTGCCCGGCGAGGTCGACCGTGTGGTCGGCCTTCGGGACGAGGCACTGGCGCGACGCGGGGAGCAGCCCCTCGTACTCCTTGAAGGTCAGCTCCCGGCGCAGGGCCAGCCGGCCGGCGATGTCCAGTCGGCCCGACCACCCGGCCGCGCCCGGCACCAGCCGGCCGCTGAAGAACTCGGAGGCACAGCCGGAGCCGTACGAGTACAGCGCCACCCGGGCGTCGCCGGTGGACGCCGGCGCGTTGTCGATCAGGCTCGCGAGACCGAGCCAGACCGAGCCGGAGCAGAGGTTGCCCACCTGCTGGGTGTAGCGCAGCGACGGCGCGACCCGGCGGACGAAGTCCGCCTCGATCTCGGCCGGCGGCCGGGGCGCGAACTCCCGCATCAGCTTGCGGTGCCCCGCCCGGACCATGCCCGCGAACGGCGTGTGCATGACGATGTGGTCGAAGGACTCGACCAGCCGCGTCCCGGGCACCCGCCGCAGGTACGCGCGGTAGCTGTCGGACAGGCACTCCAGGTACGTCAGCAGCGACCGGTCGGCGTGGTACAGGTCGAAGTCCGGCCGGGGTCGCGCCGTGTCCATCGTCTCGAAGCTGTTGATCCCGTACGCGCCGACGTCCAACGCGAGCAGCCGGGGACGGTCGCTCACCAGCACCGCCACGGCGCCGTGGCCGGTGGTCGGCTCGGCGTACCCGGCGTGCTCGTCCATCGGGTTGACGTCGGTGGCGATGACCAGCGCCTTGGCGCCCGGGCTGATCCCCGAGGCCAGGTGGCCCACGGCCAGCTGCACCGCACCCGTCGCGCCGTAGCACGCCTGCTTCACCTCCAGGACGCGGCAGGTGCGCGGCAGGCCCAGGAACTCGTGCACGTAGGAGGCGACGGACTTGCTGTAGTCCAGGCCGGACTCGGTCGAGGTGACCAGCAGTTCGATCCGCCCGCGTTCGTCGTCGCTCAGGGCCGCCACCAGGGGCAGGGCCGCGTTGACCGCGTTGGTCACCGGGTCCTCCCACGGCAGCTGCACCGAGCGCTGCTCCATCTGGAGGTTGGCGAAGCGGTCGGTGTTCAGGCCGCGCTCGGTGAACATGGCACGGGTGGAGATCCGGGCCACCCCCGCGTAGGCGTTCAGCCCCTCGACCCCCACCGTCGGTGTGCTCACCGGCGACCCGCCTCGTCGAAGAACGCGACCAGGGCACCGATGTCCGGCACGTCCGCGAACCGTGACACCGGCTCGGTCGAGCCGAAGCGGTGCTGGAGCTCAACGATGATCTCCACCCGTTCCACGGAGTCCGCGCCCAGGTCAAGCAGGTTCTTGTCGTCGGTGATCTCCTCCGGGGGCACGCCCGGCAGGATCTCGGCGATGACGTCGAGCACCACCCGCCGGACCTCGGCCCGGGCCGGGGCGGTCACGCCTCCTCCACGGTCTGCTTGATCGCGGCGACGGCGAGCAGCCGGCCGGTGCCCCGGTCCCGCACGGCGATGTCCGCGATCTCCACGCCCTGGTCGGTGGCGTCGCGCCACAGCCGCACGGAGATGCTGAACACGGAGTCGAGGTCGGCGTTGCCGAAGTAGCCGAGCTGGTGGTCGATCACCCGGCGCCGCAGGAACTGGCGCTTGCTGCGGCCGATCTTCAGCCACAACCCCAGCAGGGCGGTGTCGATGATGGAGAAGTAGGACGCGAAGTAGACCAGGCCCACCCCGTTGAGGTCGCGCACCGGATCGAGCGGCTGGTCGCTGTGCGCCGAGGCCACCGGCAGGAAGCCGGGCACCCCGTCGGGGTAGAAGGTGCCCTTCTCCCGGGCCCGGCCCGCCGCCGAGCGGGGCGAGTAGGCGCTCGGCAGCCGGGGCAGGTGCTCGTGCTGAAAGCCCACCGGCGACGCCTCGACCAGCTTCTGGTTGCTGTTCGCCCGGCTGCGCGAGACCCACCGGTTGAGGTTCTCCACGTACATGCAGTCCGGCCGGGGGCGTTCGTAGAACTCCTCCGGTTCCAGCAGCCGGTCACCGCCCAGGCTGCCGACCCGGGAGAGGCGGTGCAGGGTCAGCACCGACTGGCTGCCGAAGTCCAGCACCCGTGAGGTCACCTCCAGCTCGTCGCCGAAGGTGAGGCCGTACGGGTGCAGGGTCGGGCTGCCCTTGACGTGGAAGTAGTAGAAGGACAGGTAGGTGGGCTGTCCCTCGGAGTTCTGAGCCAGGTAGACGTTCGTCCGGCAGGCGGCGTTGACCGCCTCCCAGGTCCAGTCGCCGAGCTGGGCGAAGACGAGCGAGCTGCCGCCGCACATGCTCGGCGTCACCGTCACCTCCCGGGTCAGGCAGCTCTCGTCGAGCAGCACCGGCTCCCGGGCCAGCGGAGCCGCGGTCATCGCCCGGCCGCCTGACCCTGGGCCACCTGGTCGTGGACGTGCCGGGTGAGCTGGTTGACGGTGGGGTGCTCGTAGAGCGTGTCCAGGGACTCCTGCAGGCCGTACCGGCTGTTGACCAACGTGACGAGTTCGACCCCGAGGACGGAGTCCAGCCCCAGCTCGGTCAGCGTGGCGTCGTCGTCGATCTCCGCGAGCTCGCAGTAGAGGATCCCGGCCAGGTGGGCCCGCAGCTCCGTGCGGATGGAATCGGCGCTTGCGTGGACGGTCACTTGCTGTCTCCTTGGTTCTTCTGGTCGCGCACCGAGGGTTTGTCGCGAGGTGCCCGGGCGGCGCCCGTCCGGGCGGGCGCCGCCCGGTCCGGTGTCGACCGCGTCCACCGACGGGTCGCGGCCCGAGGCTCCGGCGCCCGTGCCGGACGTCCGGCGGGAAGCGCCGGATGCCCGGAAAGCTACGGTCGGCCTCTCGTGATCAGCTCGAGCTGATCTGGAGACCTGGCCGGTGGGTCAGCTCACGGGAGTCAGCCGGTCGGCCTCGCTGTGGAAGAAGGTGAGGAACGTCAGCAGGCTCCGGGCCTCGACATTGAGGTGACTGCCGAATCGGACGAAGTCGACGAGCTGCGCCACCGTCAGCCAGGCGAAGTCGGGCGGAACGTCGAGCGGGAAGTCGTCGCCGACCTCCACCACGAGGTACCGGTTCTGGGCGTGGTAAAACCGGCCGCCCTCCTCGGAGTGGACGGCCGCGAAACGGATCCGCTCCGGCGGTGCGCCCAGGACCTCGTCCAGGAATCGGGGTCGCCGGTCCGCCGGGAAAGGGGGGCGGTAGTTGCCGGGCTGGCACTGCACGGTCGGCGCCATCTCGATCCGGTCGAGCGCCCCGGTCTCGATCCGGGCCTGCACCAGCAGGTGCAGCACCCCCTCCACCCGCCGGGCGAGGAACGCGACGACGCCCTGTCCGCACGGCGCGAACATCGGCTGCGACCAGCCGCCGACCTCCCGGTTGCTGGCCCGCACGTCCACCCCGAGGACGGTGAAGTGGCGGCCGTCGACGTGCCCGATCACCCCGTCGGAGTGCGCCCAGCCGAGCACCTCACGGAGCGGGACGAGCCGGCGGGTGAGAGTGCACCGGCCCTTCGCCTCGGTGAACCAGCTCAGCAGCTCGGCGGTGTCGTGCAGGGCCGGGCTGTCCGGCCGGACGGAGCGGGCCAGCGCGTCGTCGAAGCTGTCGGCGGGGGCCGACGGGGCGGCCGGACGCAGCATCGCCGCCCCCGACAACACGGTGCGGCTGTCCATGTTGACCAGATTGTCGAGCCGGAGCAGCGCGGCGAGCTGGTCGACGCTCAGCCAGCAGAAGTCCTCGCGCACCGGCACGTCCTCGTCGGTCCAGACGATCATGTTCCGGTTGCGTTTGGCGAGGAACCACGACGCCTGTTCGGACTGGAGCGCGTCGGAGAGGATCCGCCCGCCCCGGGGCGCGACGAAGTGCTCCAGGTACGGCACCGGCTTGCCGCCGTGCACCCCGGTGTAGTTGCTCCAGGTCGCCTGCACGGTGGGCGAGAGCTGCACCAGGTTGACGTTGCCGGGCTCCATCTTGGCCTGGAGCAGGCAGTGCGGGACGCCGTCGAACTCCTTGACCAGCATGCCCAGGATGCCGTGCTCGGGTTGCACGATGATGGGTTGTCGCCAGGAGTCGACCTCCCGCCCCGAGTCGCGTACGTCCAGCCCCTGCACGGAGAAGAACCGTCCGCTGCGGTGCGCGAGGTTACCCGTGGCCTCCTCGAACGACCAGCCGTCGAGCCGATCGAGCGGCACCCGCTCGACCCGGTAGTCGTTGGCGCGTCGCCGTTCGGTGAACCAGTCGTGGAACTCCGACAGGGTGGAGAACATGGCAGCCCTTCCGTCGTCGGCCCGTTCGCCGCCGCGCACCGTCGCGCCGGCTCCCGGACTGCCTCGCGCCCGGACACCGCGTCCGCGGTGGCGGTCGGCCGGAAGTCGTGGGCCGCCGGGCCTGCTCGGCCACTTTCGTCCGGCCGTCTCGAGCGGTGGTGGACGCGGCGTCGAGCGGCCCGCCCGTGCCGACTTCGACCGGCGCGCGACCCTGGATCGAGACCGCCCCCGGACAGTGGACCGGATGACCGGGCGCCAGCGGGCCCCGGGCCGGCCCGCAGCGGGCCGGGGGACGCGGAGGGGAGACTCATGAGCACCAGTCGGGTGGCACTCGTGACCGGATCGTCGTCGGGGATCGGGGAGGCCGTGGCGCGGCGCCTGGCGGCGGAGGGTTTCCGGGTGGTGGTCAACTCGGCCCGGTCCGTCGAGGCCGGCGAGAAGGTGGCCGCCTCACTGCCGGACGGCCACTACGTCCAGGCCGACATCGCGCGGGAGGAGGACTGTCTGCGGCTGGTCGACGACGCGGTGGCACACTTCGGCCGTCTCGACGTCCTGGTGAACAACGCCGGGATCACCCGCCCGATCCCGCACGCCGACCTGGCGGCGGCGACCGGCGCGGTCTGGCGGGAGATCCTCGACGTCAACGTCGTCGGGACCTGGCAGACGACGGTCGCCGCGATGCCCGCCCTGCGGGCCGGCGGGGCGGGCGCGGTGGTCAACGTCTCCTCCCTGGCCGGCAGCCGCCCGGCGGGCAGCTCCATCCCGTACGCCGTCAGCAAGGCGGCGATCGAGCACCTGACCCGCCTGCTCGCCGCCACTGTCGGCCCGCAGGTGCGGGTGAACGCGGTGGCCCCGGGCCTCGTGGAGACCCCATGGACCCGGGGCAAGGACTTCTTCGCGCCGATCGCCGAGCAGGTGAGCAACCTGGCCCCGTTGCGCCGGGTCGGCCAGCCGGAGGACGTGGCGGATGCGGTGTGGGCGCTGGTCAACTCGACGTACACCACCGGGCAGGTGCTGCTGGTCGACGGCGGCTCGCACCTGCGCTGACCACGGCCCTCCCGCGCCCCGCGCCCGACCGCTGCGAGAGACCCGCGCCCACCGGCCGGGAGGAAGGGGTACCGCCATGCCCGAGGAGATCCGGACCGGCGGGTCCGCGGAGGAGATTCGGCTCGTCGAGCTGGACGATGGCCTGTCGTGCTGGGCGACCAGCGAGGCCGAGGCCCGGTTCATCCACCGGGAGATATTCCAGGACGACACGTACCGCCGCATCGAGCTGCCCGAGGCGCCGGTGGTGGTCGACGTCGGGGCGAACATCGGGCTGTTCACCCTCTTCGTCAAGCGCCTGCGCCCGGCGGCCCGGGTGATCGCCGTCGAGCCCGCGCCCGGGAACCTGCGGGTGCTGCGGCGCAACGTGGAGCTGCACGGGCTCGACGGCGTGACGATCCACCCGGTCGGCCTGGGCGCCCGACCCGAGGACGCGGTGCCGATGGCATTCTACCCTCGGCTGCCCGGCAACTCGACGTTGCACCCGGACAAGCACGACCTGCAACGGGCCCTCATGTCCCGGCAGCTCGGCGCGGAACAGGCCGCCCGGCTGTTCGAGGCCCGGGAGATCCCCGTGCCGGTCGACCGGCTGTCGGGCCTGCTACGCACCGCCCATCCCGACGTCACCACGATCGACCTGGTGAAGATCGACGTGGAGGGCGCCGAGTCGGCGGTCCTCGCGGGGGTCGACGCCGAGGACCGGCCGCGCATCCGGGCCCTGCTGGTCGAGGTGGGCGGCCCGGGCGGCGACCGCCAGGACGTGGAGCGGACGCTGCGCGGGTGGGGCCTGCGGGTGACCCGGCACCGGGCCCCGTTCATGTGGGACGAGCTGGAGCTGTACAACGTGCTGGCGCAGCGCTGAGCCGACGGAACGGTGGCGGGGCCGGGATCCGGCCCCGCCACCGCCGTGCCGGGTTCAGGCGCAGCAGCTCAGCGGCTCGCCCTTGTAGGTGACCATCTCCTGGAAGATGACGCCCATCTCCCGGGCCATCGCGACGATGTCCAGCTCCTCGCCGAGGGCGGTGCTGCGCTCCTCGGCGAACGCCCGGTGCAGGTTCGGCACCAGCCGCTCCGGCTCCTTCAGCTCCGCGAACGGGCCCAGGTCCGCGGCCCGCGCCACCTCCAGCGGGGTCGACCCGGCCGCCACCCCCTCCCGGGCCAGGTCCCGCACCCAGCGCAGGTAGCGCTCGGCCACGTCGAGGATCTCCGGCCCGCCCACCGGGCCGTGCCCGGTCACCAGCGTGGTCGCGCCGAAGCGGCGCAGCTCGTCGACGGCGCGCAGCGAGCCGGCG
Organism: Micromonospora sp. NPDC002296; assembly: GCF_040296145.1. Taxonomy (NCBI): domain Bacteria; kingdom Bacillati; phylum Actinomycetota; class Actinomycetes; order Micromonosporales; family Micromonosporaceae; genus Micromonospora; species Micromonospora sp. NPDC002296. The sequence continues at coordinate 17,364 of NZ_JBEOWQ010000036.1, read as the reverse complement.
ATCGAGCCGAGCGGGCAGAACGGGGTGACCCCGGACATGACGATGTCGCCGGTGAACAACACCCCCCGCTCGGGGACCCACACCACCGTGTCGTTGGTGGTGTGGGCGGGCCCGACCGGGACCAGCTCGACGGCCAGCCCACCCACGTGCACCGTGACGGGGTCGCGGTACGTCACCTGCGGCAGGGCCACCCGGACGTCGCCCCAGACCACGCCCGGCCACAGCTCGGTGAGGTGCAGGCCGGCCCGGTCCATCTCGTTGCGGGCGTGCGCGTGGGCGAAGATCGTCGCCTCGGGGAAGAGGTGGTTGCCGAACGTGTGGTCACCGTGGGAGTGGGTGTTCACCAGCACCGCCGGCGCCGGTCGCCCGTCCGCGGTGACGTGCTCGCGGAGCAACCGGGTCCGCGCCTCGGTGGCGGCCGTGTCCACGAGCGCGGCCACGCCGTCGGACACGACCAGTCCGGCGTTGCTGACGCACCAGCCGCCGTCGGGCTGCAGATAGGCGAAGACGCCGTCGGCGACCTCGGTCAGGCTCGGCTCGGGCAGGATCTTCTCCGCTGAAATCGTCACCAGCACCTCTCAGGGGGATCGGTCGGGCACCGCGTCCACTGCGCGCGGTGGCGGCTTCTCGGGCCGCGTCGCCGCCCGGCGGCGGGCGGCCGTCGGTCACCGGGCCGGGGCGCCACCCAGCACCGCCTCGGCGTACGTCGTGGCGGCGGCGTCGAACTGGAGGACCACGTGCGAGGCGATCGAGTGCAGGTCGCGCCAGTACCGCTGCATCGGTCCGTCGACCGAGTGCGCGCTCGTTCCCGCCGAGCGGAACAGCCGGTCCGCGGCCGTGACGAGCAGGTCCGTCGCCAGCGCGCAGTCGCGCAGGTTGCGTACCTCCGACACGGTCGGGACCTCGCCGGTGTCCGCGGTCCGGCAGGCCCGCTCCAGCAGCAGCTCGGCCGCGTCGATCTCACCGGTCGCGCGGGCGAGCGCCGCCGCGTACGGGTGCGGGACGGGTCCCGACGGCGACCGGCTCAACTTGGCGGTGACGTGGCCACGCCATGCCTCCAACAGTCCCCGGGCAGCACCCAGCGCCGGCCCGGCGAAGGAGAGCGCGTTGACCGCACGTAGCGGCACGGCGAGGCAGGCCGCCGAAGCGCCGGCCCCGCCGCCACGGATCGCCAGGTCCCGCTGGAACACCCGCCGGGCCGGGACGAAGACGTCGTCGACGGTCAGGGTGTGGCTGCCGGTGCCGCACATGCCGACGTCGGACCAGGTGTCGAGCACCGTCCAGGACGCGCGGGGCAGGGCGAACATCATCGCGGTCGCGCCCTCGCCGGCCGGCCCGACGCCGCACAGCAGCGCCCAGTCCGCGTGGTCCACGCCGCTGACGTACTGCCAGCTTCCGGTGAGCCGCCACCCGTCGGCGGCCGGCACCGCACGGGAGCCGGGGATCAGCGAGCCGACGACGAGCGCGTCGGGCCCGTCGTGCCAGACCTCCCGCCGGCCCTCCTCGGGCAGGAACGCCGCCATCCGGGCGAGGTGCGCGTTGATCGAGGCGCACCAGGCCGTCGCCGGGCACACCGTCGCCACCTCGGCCACCGCCCGATGCAGGTCGGCGAACGAGCCCGCCGCGCCGCCGAGGTCCCGGGGGACGAAGTGCCGGGCGAAGCCCGCCGCGACGAGCGCCGCGACGACCTCCGGCGCGAGGCGGCGGGCCCGCTCCGCCGCGTCGGCATGCTCGGCCACCAGGGTGAGCAGGCCGGCGTCCACGGTCGGGAAAGTGTTCTTCGCGAGCTGCGCTGCCATTTCGCGTCGCCTCCGGTTCGCGCGGTGTCCGGTGGACGGCACCGGATTCTCGACGACGTGCGACGTTAGGCGGCGGCGCTCGAATCTCACTGGGGTCGGCCGCGTCCGGGCTGGTGGGGAAACCGCCTTCCGAGCGTTGCCGGCCGCCTTTACGCATCGATGGCGCGTGTTAGCCTGGCCCAGGCCCGGCACCCGATCGGCCGGGTGCCGGCGTGTCCGGACGTAAGCCGATTTGGAAAAGGGGCGGCATGACCCAGGAAGAAACGACGGCTCCCGCCGGCTACCAGGATTTCCAGAACAAGATCATCGCGGAGTTCCGGGCGAACGGCGGCAAGGTCGGCGGCATGTTCGAGGGCGCGACGCTCTGCCTGCTGACCACTGTGGGCGCCCGCAGCGGCGAGCACCGGACGACCCCGCTGGGCTACCTGGAGGTCGACGGGCAGCCGCTCGTGGTGGCCTCCGCCGGCGGTGCGCCCAACAACCCGGCCTGGTACTACAACGTGTTGAAGAACCCGCGGGTGACCGTCGAGGTGGGCAACACGTCGTACGAGGCCGTCGCCGAGGCGCCGACCGGCGAGGAGCGGGACCGGCTGTTCGCCGGGGCGGTGCAGGTCGCCCCCGGCTACGGCGACTACCAGGCGAAGACGACCCGCAGCATCCCCGTGGTGGTGCTGCGCCGGGTGGACGTGTAGCGGTAAGGGCCAGCCCCATTCCCCGATCGCGCAATTGATTGTCCCAGGTCGATACGTCGACGATTGCCGGCCCCCTCCGTCCGACGGCTAGAGAACCGGTACAGCCGGGATCGAGGGGGCGGGATATCCGGACTCCGTTGTGGGACGCTCAGCGTCGTGAACGGCAACCAGCAGAAGCAGAATCTCGCCGGCCTGTTCGATCGGGCCTCGGAGACCTACGGAACGCATGTCGACTTCTTCGCCGACGTGGGCCGTCATCTCGTCGAGCATGCCTCTCCCAAGCCGGGGGAACACGTCCTGGACGTCGGTTGCGGGCGGGGTGCCGCGCTGTTCCCGGCGGCCGAGGCGGTCGGCCCGACGGGCCGCGTCCTCGGGATCGACCTCGCCCCCGGAATGGTGACGCTGACCGGCCAGGAGGCGAAGCGGCGGGGCCTGGACTCGGTCGAGGTGCGGGTCGGCGACGCCGAGGCGCCGGAGGCTGCGCCCGGCAGCGTCGACCTCATCCTGGGCAGCCTGGTGGCCTTCCTGCTGCCGGACATCCCCGGGGCGCTCCGCCACTACGCGAAGATCCTGCGGCCGGGCGGGCGCCTGTCGCTGAGCACCTTCGTGGCCAACGACCGGCTGCGCTGGATGCCGGTGGCCGACACCCTCATCTCCTTCATGCCGCAGCAGCCGCCGCCCGACCCGCTGCCGCACACCAACCCGCGTAGCTGGTCGGACTGGCTGATCTCGCAGATGGAGCTGACCGGCTACACCGGCATCGACCACGTCGAGCGCCAGTACGACAACGTCTTCCCCACCCCCGAGCACTGGTGGTCGTGGATGGAGTCGATGGCCGCCCGGGCCGCCACCGAGGCGATCCCGGAGGACCGGCGGGCCGAGGCCAAGCGGGCCGTGTTCGACGCCGTCGACGAGATCCGCGACGAGGCGGGCCGGATCGTGTGGACCGCGGTCATGCGGTTCACCACCGCGTACCGCCGCTGATGTCGTCCCTCCGGGCCCGCCGCAGGCCCCGGTGATCCGCTGGCTGGTCACGGGGGCCGGCGGCGGCCTCGGCCGCGACCTCGTCGCGCGGTTGCGCGCCGATCCGGCCGCGCGGGTCACCGCCGCCCCGCGCGTGGCCCTGGACATCTGCGACCCGGACGCGGTGGCCGCCGCCGTGGTCGGCCACGACGTCGTGGTGAACGCGGCCGCCTGGACCGACGTGGACGCGGCGGAGAGCGCGCCGGAGCGGGCGGCGGCGGTCAACGGCGACGCCGTCGCGGGGCTCGCCCGCGCCTGCGCCGCCACGGGCGCCCGGCTGCTGCACGTCTCGACCGACTACGTCTTCTCCGGCGAGGGCGCCGCGCCCCGCCGGGAGGACGAGCCACCCGCCCCGGTGAACGCGTACGGGCGGAGCAAGCTGGTCGGCGAGCGCGCCGTGGCCCGGTTCCTGCCGGAACACGGCTACGTGGTGCGGACGGCGTGGCTCTACACGGGGCGAGGCGACGGCTTCGTCGGAACCATGCTGCGGCAGGCCGCCGCCCGGGACACCCTCTCCGTGGTCGACGACCAGCGCGGCCAGCCGACCTGGTCGGCGGCCCTCGCCGACCAGCTTGCGGCCCTCGGCGCGGCGGCCCGTGCCGGCGCCGCGCCGGCGGGGACCTACCACGGCACGGCGGCCGGGCAGACGACCTGGTACGGGCTGGCCCGCGCGGTTTTCGCCGAGGCCGGCCTCGACCCCGACCGGGTGCGGCCGACCACCACCGACCAGTTCCCCCGCCCGGCGCGGCGGCCCTCGTTCAGCGTCCTGGGGCACGACCGCTGGCGGTCCGCCGGCCTGCCGGCGCAGCCCAGCTGGCGGGACCAGCTCGCCACGGCGCTGCTCCAACCCGGCCTGGCCGCCCTGGCCCGGGCGGCCCGCCAGGGGCCACACGCCGGCCGGCGGCCCTGACCGATGGGCCGCCGGCCGGCGGGCCGCCTCAGTTCGGCGCCAGCGCGTCCAGCAGCGGCAGCAGCTCCGCCTCCTCGTGGTCGAGGTGCGCCTCCACCTGGGCGGTGAGCCGCTCGACCTCGGCCCGGACCTGGGCGGTGTCCGGACGGTCCGCGCTGATCACGGCCTGAAGCTCGGCGAGCAGCTTCGCCATCGCCTCGTGCTCGGCCCGCAGCTCCGCGATGACCCCGGCCAGCTCCGGGTGGTGCTCGCCCACCACCGGAAGCATCTGGGCGTCCTCACTGGTGTGGTGGTGGCCCAGGCCGCCGCACAGGGTCAGGCAGTTGATCCGGAGCTGGGCGCCGAGGCTCGGGCCCGCCCCGGCCAGCTCGGTGCGGATCAGCGCCAGCTCACGCCGGAACGCGTCGTGGATGAGCTTGAGGTCCTCCGACCAGGACGACCCGCTCGGCCGGCCGCTGACCGGGTTGAGGGCCACGACGGGGATCGGCGCGCCCAGCCGGTCCTGCGCCTCGGCGAGGCCGGGCTCCGCCTCGACCAGGCGGGCGAAGATCTCCTCGCGCTCCGCCCCGTCCAGGGTGACGGCCTCGGCCTCCAGGGTGAAGACGCCGTTCTCCACCCCCACCCGGGAGCCGGCCCGCAGGTCCTCGTACCAGCCAGGCAGGGCTCCCGCACGGTCCGGCACCGCGACGATCAGGGTGCGTCGCCCACCGTCGTGCACGAACTCCACGGGGGTGGTACGGCGCTGGCCGCCGTCGCCACCCCTGGTGCTCAGCAGCAGCAGGCGGCTGCCGGCCAGCGGCCCGCTCACCCGGCCCCGGTTGCTCCGAAACTCCTCCACGACGCGCTGGTCGAGATCAATGGTCATACGTTTTCCTCCACACGGGACGACAGGCCACGGGCGCCGGCAGGCGGCGTCCACCGTGGCGGAAAAGGGCGCGCGGGACCGACCGGCGGCGGGCCGGCAGGTCTCCGTACGGGGACGCCCGGCCGGCCTGGCCGACCGGGAACGCGGGGGAACGACCCCACGGACGCCGGCGGCGCTGTGGGCGCGGACCGACGGTGGGAAGGGGGAAGCGGGGACGCTGATCAGCGGTGCCGGGCGGGCCTCGGGCCCGCGCCAGGATCACGCGTCAGCCGGGAACCTCACTCGCTCGTGGCACATGGCCGACCCGGCAGTCACCCCCGAACGATAACACGGGCCATGTGGACGATCAGGGGGCAAACCGGGTCGCGGGCGGCGATCCGGGGCCCGGCCGAGGCACCGGGAACCGCGGCTCGGCCGGCACCGGGCCGCGGGCCTGCGCGGTCGGCCCGGTCGGCCGGTGTGCGCCACGGGATCGCCGCCGTCAGGCCGCGTCCGCCAGGCTCCGGTACGTGGCGGCGACCAACCGCCGCGTCCGGGCGTCCAGCACGCCGAGCTCCGCCGAGCCCCGGTTGGGCAGGTACCCGAAGGACAGCTCGTGCTCGGGGTCGGCGAAGGCGAACGCCCCGTTGGCGCCCGAGAGACCGAACGCGGTGCCGAGCCCGGCGTCGGCCGGGAACTGCGGGCCGTCGGGCACCATGACGCCCAGCCCCCAGGTGGCCGGCAGCAGCAGGCACCGGCACGGCCCGGTGGAGTGCACCCGCCGGAGTTCGGCGACCAGGCCCGGCCCGATCAGCCGGACACCGTCGACCTCCCCGATCAGCGCGGCGAAGAAGCGGGCCAGCGCGGTGGCGCTGGCCACCCCGTCGTACGACGGGTTCTCCACCTGCACCCGGGTCACCTCGTCCATCAGCATCGGGTCGGCGGCCATGCTGCTGATGCTCACCCGGTGGGCCAGCGAGGCAGGGTCGGCCAGCGCCGCCAGCAGCGCGCTGGTGCCCGGGTTCTCCCCGCCGCTCATCAACGTCTCGGCCTGCGACGGCAGCGAGGTGGCCAGCCGTGGGACCGCGTCGGCGGGCAGCCCGATGTGGCAGTCCAGCCCGAGTGGTCCGGCGATCTCCCGGGCGACGAACCGCCCCACGGTCAGTCCGGTGGTCCGGCGGACCAGTTCGCCGACGAGGTGCCCGAAGGTGGTGGCGTGGTACCCGTGCGCCGTGCCCGGCGGCCACTCGGGGCGGGCGGCGGCGAGCGCCTCCACGACGGGGGTCCCGGTGCGCAGCGCCTCGTAGGTGATGGGCCGGTGGTCGAGCGCGACGACGCCGGACCGGTGGCTGAGCACCATGCGCAGGGTGATCCCGCCCTTGCCCTCGGCGGCGAACTCCGGCCACCAGTGCGCGACGGGCACGTCCAGGTCCAGGACTCCGCGCTCGGTGAGCATCAGCGCCGCCCCGGTCACCAGCGTCTTGCTGAGCGAGGCGAGCACGGCCATGGTGTCGCGCCGCCAGGGGCGGCCCGTCTCCGGGTTCGCGACGCCCCGCCACAGCTCCACCACCGGGCGACCCCGGCGGTAGACGGTCACCGCGGCGCCGACCTCGGCGCCCTCCTCGAAGTTCCGCGCGAAGGCCCGCGCCACCTCCTCGTACCCCGGTGCCACCAGTCCACGCGCCTCGACCTGCGTCACGTGCTTCTCCTTCGCCCGCCGGTGTCCCCGGCCGATCGGGGGGCGGGCGCGCCGGCCCGCCCGGCTCACCAGCGGATCAGCATCTCCCGTGGGCCCCGGGCCCGGGTGCCCACCCGCCAGACGACGCCCTGCGCGTCGGTGGCGAAGTCCAGCGCCGGGAACTCCCGCAGCAACGCGCCGAGCCCGACCCGCAGTTCCAGCCGGGCCAACTGCGCGCCTAGGCAGTGGTGGGGGCCGAACCCGAACGACAGGTGCGGGTTGTGCCGACGGTCGAGGTCCAGCCGGTCGGCCCCCTCGAACGTCGCCTCGTCCCGGTTCGCGGAGATCAGGTTCGCGATGACCGACTCGCCCGCCCGGATGAGCTGCCCGCCCAGTTCCAGGTCCTCCAGGGCGATGCGGGGCGGGCTGTAGCCGCTGCCCAGGGCGACGTAGCGCAGCAACTCCTCGATGGCCGTGTCCAGCCGGTCCGGGCGCGCCACGAGCTGCGCCCACGAGCCGGAGGTGAGCAGGGTGTAGACGAAGTTCGAGATCTCGTTGGCGGTGCTCTCGTGGCCGGCGACCAGGATGCTGCCGGCCATGGCGATCAGCTCCTCCTCGCTGAGCCGGTCCTCGTCCTCGTCCCGGACCGCGACGAGCTGCGAGATCAGGTCGTCCTCGGGCTTCTCCCGGCGGCGGGCGATGTGCGCGGCGAGGTACTCCGTCAGGTCCGCGCCGGCCTGGGCCATCTCCTCGGCGGTCGCGGCCGTGGTGGCGAAGACGATCTCGGCGAAGCGCTGGAACAGCCGACGGTCGGCGACCGGGACCCCGAGCAGCTCGCACACCACGGTCACCGGCAACAGCCCGGAGTAGTGCTCGACCAGGTCGACCGGTGCCCCGTGCCGGCGCATGTCGGTGATCAGTTCGGCCACCACCTGGCCGATCCGGGGCTCCCACCGCTGGATGTTGCGGTTGGTGAAGCCGCTGGCGACGAGCCGACGCAGCCGGGTGTGCTCCGGCGGGTCCATCGCCATCAGGTTCCCCGGCTGGGTGGTCGGTGGGCTGGTCCGGGGGATGTCGGCGCCCACCGTCGCCGCCCGGGAGAACCGGGGGTCGCTCAGCACCGTCCGGACGTCCTCGTACCGGCTGACCAGCCAGCCCTCGCTGCCGAAGGGCAGTTCGACCCGCAGCACCGGGCGGTCCGCGCGAAGCGCGGCGAACTCTTCGGGTACGTCCAGCTCACTGACGTCGAACGGGAACCTGACTGCCTTGTCCGGTGCGGTGGTCATCACGCTCTTCTCTCGGAACGAGCATCAGCTCGATGACGGTCGACGGTGGATTCCGCACGCGGGGCGGGAGTCCGCCGAGAAGTCTCGGCAGGCGGGCTAGAGCAGCGGTGGACCTCGGGTGGAGCACCGGCGGGGGACGGCGCCGGCGCGGCGGGCGGCCCTGTTCTAGCCGCTTTCGAGCTGGCCGCGACCCCACCGGCCCACGATCGGCCGGACCGAGGGCGTCGCACACTCCGGCCCGCCGAGCGCGGGGAGGCCACGGCCCCACAGCGGGCGGCCCGGCGGCGATGGCCAGCACGCTCTACCTAGTGAGGATCCCCATGACAGAAGTCGTGGCCTGGCCACAGGACCGCACCTGCCCGTACGACCCGGCGGAGGGGTACCGGTCACTGCGCGAGAACCGGCCGCTGGGCCGGATCCGGCTGTACGACGGGCGCGAGGCGTGGCTCGTCACCGGGCACGCGGTCGGTCGCCGGCTGCTCAACGACCCGCGGATCTCCTCCGACCAGCAGCACCCGAACTTCCCGTTCCCGGCCCCCCGGTTCGCCGGCAGCCAGGAGTTCCGCACCCCGCTGTTGGGCGTGGACGGCGCTGATCACAAGGTGCACCGCCGGGGCCTGATCCCCAGCTTCAGCTACAAGCGGGTGTCCTCGCTGCGACCGCACATCCAGGAGACCGTCGACGGGTGCGTGGACCGGATGCTGGAGAAGGGGCCGCCGGCCGACATCACGGAGGACCTGGCGGTGGCGGTCTCCTCGCAGACGGTCTGCTCCCTGCTCGGCGTGCCGTACGACGAGAACGAGTTCTTCAAGGACCGGGTGTACCGGGTGCTGCGCAGCTCCTCCAACGAGGAGGCGCAGGACGCGAGCATCCAGTTGCAGAAGTACCTGGGTGAGCTGTTCGACCGCAAGGAGGCCGAGAAGACCACCGGCGACCTGCTCAGCGACCTGCTGGAGGACCAGGCCCGCAACAACACGATCCCGCGGCACGAGCTGATCGGCATCGTGGTGCTCCTGCTGCTGGCCGGCTACGACACCACCGCCAGCATGATCTCGCTGAGCACGTTCACCCTGTTGCAGCACCCCGAGCAGCTCGCGCAGCTACGGGCCGACCCGTCGCTGATGCCGACGGCGGTGGAGGAGCTGCTGCGCTTCCAGTCGGTCGCCGAGGGCGTGCTGCGGGTGGCGACCGGCGACATCGAGATCGGCGCCCAGACGATCCGGGCCGACGACCCGGTGGTCTTCTCGAACTCCCTGATGAACCGGGACGGGGAGATGTACCCGTCGCCGGACGAGCTGAGCTGGTCGCGGTCGGCCCGGCACCACTTCGCCTTCGGCCACGGCATCCACCAGTGCGTCGGCCAGAACCTGGCCCGCGCGGAGATCGAGATCAGCCTGCGCACCCTCTTCGAGCGGATCCCGGACATCCGTCTCGCCCTGCCGGCCGACGAGGTGCCGATGCCACCCGCCGACACCGTCCAGGGGCCGGTCGAGCTGCTGGTCACGTGGTGAGCAGGGGCATCAGGGAGGAGCTGGGGCATGCGGATCACCGTTGACCGGGAGCGGTGCATGAGCGCCGGTCAGTGCGTCATGACCGCACCGGACATCTTCACCGAGGACGAGGACGGCCTGAGCATGGTCGAGCCCGGACGGGAGGACGACGGCGCCGATCCGCTCGTGCGCGAGGCGGTCTTCGCCTGCCCGGTGCAGGCCATCAGCGTCGCGGACGACGAGCGTGGGGTACGCGAGCCGCACGACATCCGAGGAACGAGGGACGGCAGATGACTGACACGACCCGGCGTCTCTATCTCGACCTGTTCGAGAAGGTGGTCACGAACGTGATCTACGGGGACGCCCCGATTCCGAACGTCTGGGTGCCGGAGGAGAACTTCAACCCGCAGCTGCGCGAGAACGGGGTCGACTGGCCGAGCGTCGCGCACAGCATGGTGGGGCTGAAGCGGATCCGCAACGTCCGCGAGTGCCTGGAACGCGTCATCGCCGACGGCGTGCCGGGCGACTTCATCGAGACCGGGGTGTGGCGCGGCGGGGTCTGCATCCTCGCCCGCGCGGTGCTCCGCGCGCACGACGTCGAGGACCGGCGGGTCTGGGTCGCGGACTCCTTCGAGGGAATCCCCGACCCGGGCGAGGACGGCCATGCCATGGACAAGGAGATGGCGCTGCACCAGCGCAACGACGTGCTGGGCGTGTCGATGGACACCGTGCGGGCCAACTTCGCCCGGTACGACCTGCTCGACGACCAGGTCCGTTTCCTGCCCGGCTGGTTCCGGGACACCCTGCCCACCGCGCCCATCGAGAAGCTGGCCGTGATGCGGCTCGACGGCGACCTGTACGAGTCGACGATGGACGCGCTGGTCAACCTGTACCCGAAGCTATCGCCCGGCGGCTTCGTGATCATCGACGACTACTGCATCCCCGCCTGCCGCAAGGCGGTGGAGGAGTTCCGGGACCGGGAGGGCATCACGGACCCGGTGGAGGCCATCGACGACTACAGCGTGTACTGGCGGCGGGCCGGCTGAGCCGCCACGGACGGACGCCCGTGCCCCGCCGGTTCACCGGCGGGGCACGGGTCGTTCCGGTCCCCGGCGTGCGGGGCCGGACGGCTCGCGGTGGGCGCCCGGCCCGCCGCCCGGCCCTCCCCGTGCCGACACGACGTCGCCCCGCGACACGGGGCGCGGGGCGACGTCGACGACGGTGGTACGCGTCAGGCGGCCCGCTCGGCCGCCGTCGCCGCCTGCCGCAGGATCTCCAACCGGCCCGGCAGGTCGGTGTCGTTCGCGGACACCATGATGCTGAGCACGGTCACCCCGGCGTCGGCGAACTCCCGCATCCGGTCGGCGATCCGGTCCACCGGCCCGAGCAGCGCGGTGCGGTCGACGAACCCGGCCGGCACGGCCGCGGCCGCCCCCCGCCGGTCCCCGGCCAGCAGCCGGTCCCGGAACGCCAGGATGTCCCGATCGAAGCCCATCTCCCCGGCCAGCCGGCAGTAGAAGTTGTCCTTCGGGTCGCCGATGCCCAGCAGGTAGGCGTAGTGGGCCCGGAGGCTGTCGGCGGCGGTGGCCACGTCGTCGGCCACCGACATCGCCACGAACGGCACCACCTCGAAGCCGGTCAGATCCCTGCCCCGCCGCGCCCGGCCGGCCCGGAGCTCCCCCACCGACCGGGCCACCAGCTCGGGGGTGGTGAACCCGCTGAGCCAACCGTCGGCGATCTCGCCGGCCAGCCGGAGGCTCTGCGGCCCGACGGCGCCGAGGTAGATCGGCAGCGCGGGATTCAGCGGCTCGGTGAACAGGTGCAGCGGGGCGCCCTGCTGGCCCCACGCGGGGAGGGCGAAGTGCTTGCCCTGGTGGCTCACCGGGCCGCCGGCCAGCGCCCGGCGGACGATCTCCACGTACTCCCGGGTGCGCCCCAGCGGGTGGTCGAACCGGACGCCGTACCACCCGTCGGAGACGTGCGGGTTGGACACCCCGAGGCCGAGCCGGAACCTGCCGCCGCTGAGCGCGTCGAGGGTGGCGGCGGTGAGGGCGGCGGCGCCGGGCTGCCGGGCGGGGATCTGCATCACGCCGGAGGCCAGGCCGATCCGGCTGGTCTGCCCGGCCACCAACCCGAGGACGCTGGGCGCGTCCGACTTGTAGCCCTCCGACGCCAGCGCGAGGTCGTAGCCGAGACGCTCGGCCTCCCGCGCCAGCTCACCGGCCCCCTGATAGACGAGGTTGACTCCCAGACGCATGACGGGCTCCCTTTCCAACGGTCGACATCGCCGGCTCCCGCCGGTCCACCACGACCCCGGGCGCGCGCCGGCCGCCGACGTCGGGCCGGCCGTACGCCACGGCCGGTCGACCGGCGCACCGCCGCTCGGGCGCTGTCGCGACCATCCGGGGCAACGCTGGAGCGCGGCTGGACCCCCGCTGGAACCGGTCACCCGAGGGGGACGGGGTCCGGGTCGTGGCGCAGCCGGTGGCCCTCCTCCCGGACCCGGTCGCGCCACCGGCGTACCGCGTCCCGGTCCGCCTCGGCGGTGCCCGGACGGGCGGGCAGCAACGCCGCGACGGCGCTGCCGCCCCGCTTGACCCCGGCGTGCCGGCGGGCGATCATCGCCAGCCCCTGGCTGGGTCCGACGTCGGTCAGCAGGTACGGCCCGCCGGCGAGCAGCTTGTCCAGGGCGGACCAGAAGTGCACCGGGGCGACCGGCTGGGTCAGCCACAGCGCCCGGTCGGTGACCGTGCGGGCGTCGAGCCGGTCGACGGCGAAGGCGGACCAGAGCGGGATCCGGGGCGCCTGTGGCACGCACCCGGCCAGTGGGCCCGGGTCCTCGAACAGCGGCGCCAGGACCGGGCTGTGGAAGGCGCTGAGCGCGGCCACCGGCAGCACGGTGAAGCCGTCCGCGCGCAGGTCACCGGCGACGGCACCCAAGGGGCCCTCGAAGCCGGCCAGCACGGTCTGCCGGGGCGCGTTGACCGCGCCGACGGCCACCTGCGGATGCCGGCGCAGGTAGGGCGCGACATCGTCCACCGTCGCCGAGACGGTCAGCATGCCACCGCGCGGGGTGTCCGCGAGACGGTCGACCCGGTCCCGCATCAGCGCCACCGAGTCGGCCACGTCGAACACGCCGGCCAGGGTCGCCGCGACCAGCTCGCCGACGCTGTGCCCGAGCAGCGCGGCCGGGCGTACGCCCCAGCTCAGCACCATGGCACCGAGCGCGTAGCCGACGCTGAACAGCAGCGGCTGCGCCATGGTGACGTGGTCCAGGGCCACCCGGGGGGTGTCGGAGAGCCAGGCGTCGCGCAGCCGCGGGTCGTCGAAGAGCGCCAGCGCCCGGTCGACGTGCTCGGTGAACACCGGGTCGTGGTCGTAGAGCCCGGCCGCCATGCGGGTGTGCTGCGAACCCTGGCCGGGGAAGAGAAGGACCTGCTCACGTTCGGGCGCTGACATTTCCGGCAAGCCTCCAGTCCGGTCGGTACCGCCCGGTCACGCTGCCCCGGCCCCTTCGAGGTTGGCTAGAGCGCGGCTCCACCGCGCTTCCACGACCTGCCGCGAGGCTCGCCGACGTCGCTGACCGACACTGCCGGGGAGGCCTGCGCCCGTGCGATGGGACGACATCTATCTGAGTGCCTGCGCCAGTTGGCTGCCACCGGTCATGCCGGCGGAGGTCGCGGTCGCCCGTGGGCTGGTGGGCCCGGTGGCGGTCCGGCGGATGCAGGTGACCGGCGTGACCGTGGCGGAGGACCCGCCGCCGGAGATGGCCGCCCGGGCGGCCCGCCTGGCGCTGGACCGGGCCGGCCTCGGGCCGGACGAGATCGGCCTGATCCTGCACTCCTCGTCGTACTACCAGGGCCATGACATGTGGGCCCCGGCGTCGTACGTGCAGCGGGTGGCCGTCGGCAACCGGTGCCCGGCGGTGGAGATCCGGCAGACCTCCAACGGCGGGATGGCCTCGCTCGAACTGGCGGCGGCCCACCTGCGGGCCACCGGCGGGCGGGCCGCGCTGCTCACCACCGGGGACCGGTTCTGCCCGCCGGGCCTGGACCGCTGGCGCTCCGACCCGGGCACCGTGCTGGCCGACGGGGCGAGCGCCGTGGTGGTCACCCGGGGCGAGGGCTTCGCCCGGCTGGTGTCGCTGGTGACGGTGGCCGAGCCGGACCTGGAGCAGATGCACCGCGGCGAGGATCCGTGGGGGGCGGTGCCGTTCGCCGTCCGCCGCCCCGTCGACGTGGAGGAGACCACCCAGGCGTTCCTCCGTACGCCGCTGGGCAAGCGGACGGTGGTGCTGATGGCCCTACGGCACACCGAGTGCCTGACCGCCGCCCTCGACGAGGCCGGGATGAAGATCGGCGATGTCGACCGGTTCGTGCTGCCGCACTTCGGTCGGCGACGGATGGACGTCAACTTCTTCCGGCGCTTCGGCATCGACCCCGACCGCACCACCTGGTCGTGGAGCCGGGGCATCGGTCACCTCGGCGCGGGCGACCAGTTCGCCGGGCTCAACCGGCTCGTGGAGCACGGCCAGGTGCGGGCCGGGGACCGGGTGCTGATGCTCGGCGTGGGCGGCGGCTTCGCCTGGAGCGCGGCGCTGCTGGAGATCGAGCGGGTGCCCGACTGGGCTGCGGATGTTCGAGCGGGAGTCGAGCTGAGCACCATCGCGGATCCAGGCCCGCCCAGCAGGCTCGCACAGTACGACGACTGTCCCTCCGGGACCGGTGCGCGAAGGGAAAGTGACGGGAAATGACGATCGACGATCTGCGCAGGATCCTCGCCGAGTGCGCAGGCGAGGACGAGTCCGTCGACCTCGGGGGCGACATCCTCGACACTCCGTTCAACGACCTGGGCTACGACTCGCTGGCGTTGATGGAGACGGCGAGCCGGATCAACCACGAGTACGGGGTCAAGATCGCGGACGAGGAGATCGCCACCGCCGAGACCCCCCGCGCGCTGCTCGACATGGTCGCTCGTGCGGCCTGACCTGTCGGGCATCGGGACGCGGCCCACACGAGGAGGAATGTCGTGGCCAGACGGACGGTGATCACCGGGATCGGCGTGGTGGCTCCCGGCGGGGACTACACGAAGGGGTTCTGGGAACTGCTGACCGCCGGGCGGACCGCCACCCGCCGGATCAGCGCCTTCGATCCGGGGGCGTTCCGCTCGCAGGTGGCCGCCGAGTGCGACTTCGACCCGGCGCTGCGCGGCCTGCGCCACCGGGAGATCCGCCGGATGGACCGGGCGACCCAGTTCGCCATCGCCTGCACCCGGGAGAGCCTCCAGGACAGCGGGCTCGACCTCGACGGGGTCGACCGCGGGCGGCTCGCGGTGAGCATCGGCACGGCCGTCGGGGCGGCCACCAGCCTGGAGCAGGAGTACCTGGTGCTCTCCGACACCGGCCGGGACTGGGTGGTGGACCACCGCTACGCCTCACCGCACCTGTTCAACCACTTCACACCGACCACCATCGCCACGGAGGTGGCCTGGGAGGTGGGCGCGGAGGGCCCGGTGGGGGTGGTGTCCACCGGATGCACCTCGGGGATGGACTCGGTGGGCCACGCCTACCAGCTCATCTCGGAGGGTCGGGTGGACGTGGCGGTCACCGGGGCGACCGAGGCGGCCATCTCCCCGCTCGCGGTCGCCTGTTTCGACGCGCTGAAGGCGACCACCCCCCGCAACGACGATCCGGAGCACGCGGCGCGGCCGTTCGACCGCACCCGCAACGGGTTCGTCATCGCGGAGGGCGCGGCGATGTTCGTGTTGGAGGAGTACGAGCACGCCCGCCGCCGGGGCGCGCACATCTACGCGGAGATTGCCGGGTTCGCCAACCGCTGCAACGCGTACCACATGACGGCGCTGCACCCGGACGGCCGCGAGATGGCCGAGGCCATGAGCGCGGCGATGCGGGAGGCCGGGGTCGGCCCGCAGGACGTGGACTACATCAACGCGCACGGCTCGGGCACCAAGCAGAACGACCGGCACGAGACCGGCGCGTTCAAGCGGGTGCTCGGCCAGCACGCCTACGAGGTGCCGGTCAGCTCGATCAAATCCATGATCGGCCACTCGCTCGGCGCGATCGGGTCGATCGAGATCGCGGCCTGCGCGCTCGCCATCGAGCACAGTGTCGTGCCGCCGACGGCGAACCTGCACGAGAAGGACCCGGAGTGCGACCTGGACTACGTGCCCCTCACGGCGCGCGACCACGTGGTCGACACCGCGGTCACGGTCGGCAGCGGGTTCGGCGGTTTCCAGAGCGCGATGGTGCTGCGCAAGTGGCGAGGGGTGAACGCATGACGGCGGTCTTCACCGGGCTCGGGGTGCTCGCCCCCAACGGGATGAGCACCGAGGAGTACTGGCAAGCCACGCTGGAGGGGCGCAGCGGGATCGGGCCGCTGGCCCGGTTCGACCCGGCCGCCTACCCGGCCCGGCTGGCCGGCCAGATCCAGGCGTTCGAGGCCCGAAAGCATCTCTCCAGCCGGCTGCTGCCGCAGACCGACCGGGTGACCCAGCTCGCGCTCGTCGCCGCCGACCAGGCGCTCGATGACGCCGGGGTCGACCCGAAGGCGCTGCCGGACTTCGACATGAGTGTGATCAGCTCCAACGCGACCGGCGGGTTCGAGTTCACCCATCGGGAGATCCAGAAGCTCTGGACGTCGGGCCCCGAGCACGTCAGCGTCTACGAGTCGTTCGCCTGGTTCAACGCGGCCAACACCGGGCAGATCTCCATCCGGCACGGGATGCGGGGGCCGGGCAGCGTGGTGGTGGCCGAGCAGGCCGGTGGCCTGGACGCGGTGGCACACGCCCGCCGTACGCTGCGCCGGGGCACGCCGCTGACGCTGACCGGCGGCATGGAGTCCTCCTTCGACCCCTGGGGGTGGGTCGCCCACCTGTCGAGCGACCGGATCAGCCGGTCGGCCGACCCCGGGCGGTGCTACCTGCCGTTCGACGCGGCGGCCGACGGGTACGTGCCCGGTGAGGGCGGCGCCTTCCTCGTGCTCGAGGACGCAAGGGCGGCCCGCGAGCGCGGGGCGGCCCGGTGGTACGGCGAGTTCGCCGGGTACGCGGCGACCTTCGACCCCCCACCGGGCAGCGGACGCCCGGCCAACCTGGCGCGGGCGATCCGGCTGGCGCTCGATGACGCCGGCGTGACCCCGGCGGAGGTCGACGTGGTCTACGCCGACGCCGCCGGCCTGCCGGCGCTCGACGGGCAGGAGGCCGGGGCGCTGGCCGAGGTGTTCGGCCCGCACGGGGTGCCGGTGACGGCGCCGAAGACGCTCACCGGGCGGCTCTACGCGGGCGCGGGCCCGCTGGACGTCGTCTGCGCCCTGCTGTCCATCCGGGACGGTGTCATCCCGCCCACCGCCCAGGTGCGGGACGTCCCGACCGACTACCGGCTGGACCTGGTCCGGCGGGAGCCCCGCACGGCGGTCGTCCGCACCGCGCTGGTGCTGGCCCGGGGCAACGGCGGGTACAACTCGGCGGTGGTGGTCCGGGCGACCGACGCCCACTGACCGACAGCGACCAGACGTGGGGGGGGGGGGGGGGGGGCCCCCCCCCCCCCCCCGGGGCCCCCCCCCCCCCCCCAACAAAACAAGATAAAAACAACACAACCAACGAATATAAAGGTAGAGGGGAATAG
>NZ_JBEOWQ010000035.1:0-59225 GCF_040296145.1 Micromonospora sp. NPDC002296 | reverse complement strand
CGGCTCTCGGACCAGGGCCCGGGCCAGCGCCACCCGCTGCGCCTCGCCCCCGGACAGGGTCGCCGGCCAGGCCCGGGCGTGGCCGGCGAGGCCCACCTCGGCCAGGGCCCGCAGGCCGACCACGCGGGTGGCCTCGCCGCGCGGCATGGCGACCGTGACGTTGCCCAGCACCCGCTTGTTGGGCACCAGGCGGGGCTCCTGGAACACGATGGTCCGCCGCCGGGGCACCAGCACGGTGCCGTCGTCGGGGCGGTCCAGCGCGCCGAGGATGCGCAGCAGGGTGGTCTTGCCGGTGCCGCTCGCGCCGAGCAGCGCGAGGAACTCGCCCCTGGGCACGTCCAGGTCGAGGCCGCCGAGGACGGCCCGGTCGCCGAAGGCCCGCCGCAGCCCGCGGACGTGGATCGCCGGGGTCGGCCCGCCGCCGGTCTCCGTGCCGGCCGGGGCGGCCACGCCGGCGCTCACCGGGTCCGCCCCGCCCGCCGCCACGGCATGAGCAGCCACTCCAGGGCGCGCACCGCGGCGTCGGCGGTGAGCCCCAGCAGGCCGTAGATGATGATGCAGAGCGCCAGGATGTCGGTGCGGGCGTAGTTCTGCGCCTGGGTCATCAGGTACCCGATGCCGGCGGTGGCGTTGATCTCCTCGGCGGCGATCAGCGCGATGACGCTGAGGGTCATCGACAGCCGAAGGCCGACGAGCAGCGCGGGCAGGGCGCCGGGGAGGACGACCTCCCGGACCAGCCGCCAGCGGCCCATCCCGAACGACCGCATCGCCTCGACCGTCTTCGGGTCCACGGTGCGCACGCCGCTGGCCGCGTTGACGTACATCGGGAAGGTGGTGGCGACGGCGATCAGGATGATCTTGGCGCTCTCGGTGATGCCGAACCAGACCATGAACAGCGGCACCAGGGCAAGGAACGGCACCGTGCGCAGCACCTGCACGGTCGAGTCGATCAGCTCGTCGCCGAGCCGGGTCAGCCCGGTGGTCACGCCGAGCACCAGCCCGGCGGCCAGGCCGCAGGTCAACCCCAGCGCCGAGCGGGTCAGCGAGGTGGTGAGCGCGTCGGGGAGCTGGCCGTTGCCCCACAGCTCGCCGACCGCCCCCAACACCTGCCCGGGGGAGGCGAGCAGCGACGGCCTGAGCAGGCCGGTAGCCGAGGCGGCGTACCAGGCGAACAGCAGCGCGACCGGGCCGAGCGCGCGCAGGGCGGTGGCGGCCCACCGGGGCCGCTCGCGGCGGCGGCGCACCGGCGGCTCGACCAGCCCGGCGGCCCGGGCGGCCCCGGTGGCGTCGGGGTGGGGCCGGGCGGCGTCGGCCCGACCGGGCGCGATGGGTGCCGTGGTCACGGTCACGCCCCACCCGCCGGCAGCTTCGCCACGTCCAGCACGTGCGCGGCGACGTCCACCTTCTTCGGGGTCACCCCGGCGTCGACGAAGAACCGGGCCACCGTGTCGAAGCGGGCCAGCAGGTCGGCGCCGATCGGCTCGACCGGCGAGCTCTGCCGGGCGAAGTCGATGGTGATCTCCCGGGCCCGACCGCTCACGGACTGCGGGCCGGCGTCGGTGAAGACGTTCACGAACGGCGCCGGGTCCGCCTGGGACGCGGCCCCCTTGTCCCGCAGGTACGCGTACAGCGCCCGGACCACCTCCGGGTGCTCGGTGACGAACGCGCTGCGCACCGCCCACACGGTGGCGTTGTCCGAGCCGATCGTGCGGCCGTCGACCAGCAACCGGGCGCCACCGGCGAGCGCGGACACCACGTACGTGCTCCAGCTCGCCCAGGCGTCCACCTGGCCGGACTCGAACGCCGGGGCGGACTGGTCGGGGCGCAGGTACACCCGTTCCACCCGGTCGGCGGGCACGTTCGCGGTGGCCAGCGCCCGCAGCAGCAGGTACTCGCCGGTGCCGCCCTTGTTGACGGCCACCTTCCGCCCGGCGAGGTCGGCCACGCCGCGGATCGGGGAGTCGCCCTTGACCAGGATGCCCTCGCCGACCGGGTCGGGCTGGGCTGCGGCGAACAGGGTGAAGCCGGGGCTGCCGGCGAGCGCGCCGACGGCCGAGGTGATCGAGCCGAGGGCGACGTCGAGCTGGCCGGCGTTGATCGCCTGCGCCGCCGGGGCGAACGGGCCGGAGCTGCCCGTCCACGCCACCCTGGCGCCGACCGCGCTCAGCGCCGCGTCGAGCGAGCCGTCCTTCTTGCCGAGGGCGAGCACGCCCGCGTTGCCCGGGTCGGGGATGCGTACCTCGATCGTGCGGCCACCGGCGGCGTCGGCCGGCTCGCCGGACGTGCCGCAGCCGGCGGCGCCCACCAGAGCGGCGGCCAGGCCGGCGGCGGTGGCGACGGTCAGGAACCGTCGGCGGGTACGGCGAGGTGTCGGTGCTGTGCTCATCTCATTCTCCTGTGCGATCCGTCGGCGAGGAAGCGGCGCTCCCGGCCGGTGCGGGGTTCTGCCGGCGGCGGGCGACCAGTTCGTGCGCGCGCCGCAGCGGGTCGGGGTCGGCCCAGCCGCGCACGTCCACGGGCGCGGCGAGGAAGTCGTGGGCGCGCAGGAAGTGCTCCTGCGCGGCGAGCAGGTCGAGCCGCTCCTCGGACAGGTCGAGGTGCAGGCCGAGGTGCTGGCCGGCGCGGTACGCCCCGGCCACCCCCGCCGTGCCGGCGCCGGTCTCGGCGGACAGGATCCGGCCGACGTCGGCGGGGTGGGTGGCGGCCCAGTCGGCGGCCTCGACCAGCACGGCGAGGAACCGGTCGACCAGGTCGGGCCGGTGCTCCAGCAGCCAGCCGGCCACGGTGACCGGCCGGGGCGTGCCGTTGTTGATCCGGCTCCGCAGGTCGGGTTCGTCGTCCAGCTCGATGCCGACCTCGACGCCGTGCCGGCGTGCCGACTCGACCGCGAGGGCGCCCTTGGCGTAGACGGCGTCGACGTCGCCACGGACCAGCGCGGCCAGCTCCGCCGCCCACTGCCCGGGGTGCTCCGGGCCCGCCGGCACGTCCACCGGGCGGGCGTCGGCCAGCCGCAGCCCGGCGACGCCGAGTGCCCCGGCGAACCCGCGCAGCGCCATCGCCGCCCAGAAGTCGACGGCGATCGGGTGTCGGGGCACCGCGAGCCGCCGGCCGCGCAGCTCGGCGGGGGAGCGGGGACCGTCGCCGGGCCGGATCAGGATCACCTGGCGCTCCTCGATCCAGGTGAGGCCGATCAGCCGGGTGTCCGCGCCGCGCGAGCGGGCCCACAGCGCCGGGACGTTGCCGCCCTCCCGGATCAGGGTGCGGTGCTCGTGGGTGAAGTGCCGCTCGTTGAGCGCTTTCCCGCGGTCGTCCTGGAAGGACCGCACCCGGATTCCGTCGGCGGCGAACTCGGCGTCGAGGGTGCCCCGGTCGGCGGCGATCCCGGTGGCGGTGGGCACCGGGCAGCGGGTGAACCACAGCTCGTCGAGGCGGACGGCGGCCGGGGAAGTGGACATGGCTGGTCTCCGGTTCTGGCAGGCAGGCGTGGATCACGCGCGGGACGGCCACCGGACCGGCGGTCGGGGCGCGCGGCGGGAACGCGCGGGCCGACGGCGTGCCGGGGCGGGGTGCGCGCGGGTTCGGGGCGACGGGGCGGAGCGGGAGCGCGGGTGGGTCAGCGTCAGCGACAGCGACAGCTGCCGAACAGCCCGTGGTCGATGTACCGCCGGGTGGTCAGCGCGGGCCTGCGGAAGGCGGCGGGGAGGGCGGCCCTGGCCGACGACTCACGCGTCATTGGCGCCACACCTCCCCGATTTCCCGACTATCTCTACAGACCTTGTAGGGATTGCTGCTGAGGAGCGTGACACGGGCGCGGCGGGAAAGGCAAGACGCTTCCACCATGCGGTAGCTCACGTCGAGGCCGGCAGTTCGTGGGCGGGCCGGGCCCGGTGCGACGCCGTTTCCTTTCCGGGAACCCGGCCAACCGGGGGCGCGACGTCACCACGGGGCCCGCAGCGCTGGTGCGGGCGCTGCGGGCCCTGCGGTTACGCCCCGGCCGGGTCACTCCGGCGGGGCCGGGCGGCGGCGCGGGGGCTCGTGGTCACCGGCGCGGGCGACGCGGCTCGGCCAGCCGCAGGGCGTTGCAGACGTCGACGACGTCGGCGACCTCCCAGGCCACTTCCCCGGCGGCGCGCCGGGCCTGCGGGTCGGCGACGATCCCGGTGAGGATGACGACCCGGTTCTGCACGCTGACGGTGACCGACCGGTGGCGGACGGTCGGGTCGCCGCCGAGTCGCCGGGCGACGGCGGCGGCGAGCCGGGTGTCCTCGTCCGCCGGCCCGGGCCTGTCGGGCTCGGCGGCCCAGGAGTGGTCGTCGGGCGACGGCCAGGGGATGACCACGGGGGATGGTCCCTTCTCGGTGTGCGGTGTCGGCGGGTCTAGGCGGAGTCGGAACGGCCGGCGGTGGCCGCCACCAGGACGACGCCGACCCCGGCCAGCCCGACCTGCACGAGCAGGTCCTGGAACCCGAAGCCGGCCCCGGCCACGCCGACGAGGCGGGCGAGGATGGTGCCGAGCAGGGCGGCGACCACGCCGACGACCAGGGTGAGCCAGAGCGGCGCGGTCTGCCGGCCGGGGACGACGAGCCGGCCGAGGGCCCCGACGACGAGCCCGACGAGAAGGGCGCTGACGAGCCCGGCGACGGTCACGGGTGCTCCCGGGTGACGAGGGCGTTGAGGCTCACCGCGCCACTCCGGCCGACGTCCCGTCGGGCAGCCCCCGCACCGGCACGGCGGCCCGGCCGGCGGGCGTCGGCCCCGTCCGGTGCGGCCCCGGCCCGGAGGACCGGTCGGGCCGGTCGGCGTCCGGCGTCCGGCCGGCGACGATCGGCAGGACCTGGTCCAGGCGGGCGGACTGCAGGATGCGCCAGATCCGGGGGTTCGGGTCGCGTACGGTGAGCACCGCGTCGGCGCGGGTGAGCCGCCGGTGCACGTCGAGCAGCAGCCCGATCGCGGCGGCGTCGATGTGCCGGCAGTCGGACAGGTCGACCACGACCTGGGCGGGGCGCAGGGCCAGCAGCCGGTCGAACACGGCGCCGGTCGTCGACAGGCAGGCCAGGTCGAACTCGGTCACGGCCACCTCGACCAGGGGAATCGTGCACTCCCGGCGTGCCAGCGGCGTCGTCACGGCCGTACCCCTCTCCTCGCGGACCCCGGACGCCCACCACCGTGCCGGTCGGGCTTGGCGGGCACCACGCGGACGTGTGACAGTTGCGTGACAAATCCGCCATACGCGGGACATGGTTGGCCGTCGGCGGGCGGCCTTGGGGATGATTCCGATATGACGTCCGTACTGGTGATCGAGGACGACGACCGCATCCGGCTGGCGCTGCTGCTCGCGCTGGAGGACGAGGGCTACGACGCCCACGGCGCTGCCACGGCCGAGGAGGGGCTGCGCGCCCAGGGCCGGGACCCGGCCGACTACGTCCTGGTCGACCTGATGCTGCCGGGCCTGGACGGCTTCGAGTGCATCCGCCAGCTGCGCCGTGACGACGACGTGCCGATCGTGGTGGTCAGCGCCCGCGACGACACCCACGACATCGTGGCCGCCCTGGAGGCCGGCGCCGACGACTACGTCGTCAAGCCCGTGGCGATCAAGGAACTGACCGCCCGGCTGCGCGCCCTGCGCCGCCGCGCCCGTGCCGTCGTCCCGGCCGTGGCCGAGCCGGTGCCGGTGCTGGCCTTCGGTGACCTGGAGGTCAGCCCCGAGGCGGGGGAGGTGCGCCGGGCCGGGCACCGTGTGTCGGTGACCCGCACCGAGTTCCGGCTGCTGTGCGAGCTGGCCGAGCACGCCGGCCGGGTGCTGTCCCGCCAGCAACTGCTGCAACGGGTCTGGGGATACGACACCGGCGACGAGCGGCTGGTGGACGTGCACGTCGGCCGGCTGCGGCAGAAGATCGAGCCGGACCCGGCCAACCCCGAGCACCTGGTGACCCTGCGCGGGCTCGGCTACAAGCTGCAACGATGACGGGCCCCCGCCCGCCCGCGCGGCGTCGCCTCGGCCTGCGCGCCCGGGTCACCGCGGCGTTCGCCGCCGGGGCGCTGCTGCTGGCCGCCTCGATGGCCCTGGTCTCGTACGAGCTGACCCGCCGGTCCCTGATGGACGAGCGGGAGCGCACGGCGGTGCGGGCCGCGTACTTCGACGCCGCCGTGGTGCGCAACGGCCTGGACACCGACGACCCGGACGTGGTGGAGGTGCTGCGCTCGCTGGACACCGGCGGCAGCCGGCGGGCGCTGCTGAACCTCGACGGCGACTGGCACGCCCGCACCGCCGACGTCGGGCTCACCGCCGCCGTGCCCGAGGAACTGCAACGGCTCGTCGGCGCGGGGGAACCGGCCGTGCAGCGGGTTCGCGTCGACGGGCAGGCCGCCCTGCTGGTGGGGGTGCCGCTGTCCGGCTCGGCGACGTACTACGAGGTCAACTCGCTGGGGGAGCTGGAGCGGACGTTCCAGGCGCTGGCCCTGACGCTGACCGCCGTGGCCATCATGGTGGCCGGCTCCGGCGCGGCGCTGGGCTGGTACGCCACCCGGCACGGCCTGCGTCCGCTGACCGCGGTCGCCAACGCCGCGGAGAAGATCGCCGCCGGTGAGCTGACCGCCCGCCTCGACCCGGCCACCGACCCCGACCTCACCCGGCTGTCCACCTCGTTCAACCACATGGTCGACCAGTTGGCCCGCCGGATCGAACGGGACCGCCGGTTCGCCGCCGACGTCAGCCACGAGCTGCGCTCGCCGCTGCAGACCCTCGCCGCGGCGGCCAGCGTCCTGCAACGGCGGCGGGAGCACCACGACGAGCGCACCGCCACCGCCGCCGGTCTGGTCGCCGACGAGATCGACCGCTTCCAGCGGCTGGTCAACGATCTCATCGACCTGGCCCGCAGCGACCAGCCCGCCCACCGCGCCCCGGTCGACGTGGCGGAGCTGGCGCGGCGGGCCTGCCTCGAACGGGACCTCCCGGCCTCGCTGGTGCTACTGACGGCCGGCACGCCCCGGACGTGGCGGGTGGAACAGCGGCGCGTCGCGCAGGTGCTGGTGAACCTGCTCGACAACGCGGCCCGCTACGGGGCCGGTCCGGTCGCGGTGCGGCTGTCGCGCGACGGCGACGCCGGCGTGATCGAGGTCGACGACGACGGCCCCGGGGTGCCGGTGGAGGACCGGGAGGCCATCTTCGACCGCTTCGTCCGTGGCCGGGCCGCCCATGCCCGGGGCGCCGGCGACGGCACCGGCCTCGGCCTGGCCCTGGTGGCCCAGCACGCCACCGCGCACGGCGGGCGGGCCGGCGTTCTCGACCGCCCCGGCGGGGGTGCCCGGTTCCACGTCACCCTGCCCGGGAGCCTGCCGTGACGGGCCGCGCCCGGCGCGTCGTCGCCCCGGCCGTCCTGGCCGGCCTGCTCGTCCTGGCGTCCGCCTGCGGGGTGCCCGCCGAGGACCGGCCGAGGGCGGTCGAGGTCCCGCCCGGGCCGTTCCCGTCCCCGGCGACGGCCGGCAGCACCGCCCCGACCGGCCGGGTCACCGAGACGCTGTGCTTCGTCCGGGACGACCGGCTGGTGCCGGTGCCGCGCCGCGTCGACCGCGCGCCCGACGTCGACGCCCAGCTGAGCGACCTGCTCGCCGGCCCCACCGCCGTCGAGCGGGACGCCGGGCTGACCAGCGCGTTGCCGGGGGCGATGAGCGCCGTCGTCGCGGGCGTCGCGGGCGGTCAGGCGCGGGTGACGGTCGGCCAGACCGGCGACGAGACCGGCCGCAGCGACGAGGTCCTGGCGTTCGGGCAGATCGTCTGCACCCTCGACGCCCGGGACGACGTCACCACCGTGTCGTTCCTGCGCGACGGCCGCCCCCTCGGGGTGCCCCGGGCGGACGGCTCGCTCTCCGCCCAGCCGCTGACGGCCGCCGACTACACCGCCCTCACCGCCGTCCGCTGACCGCCGTCCCCCGTCTGCCGGGGTCGGGGCGGTCGTGCTCACCCCTGGGGCCCGGCCCGCCGCCGCGCGCGTCCCGTGCCCCGCCGCCGGGTCAGCGGTGCGGTGCGGTGCTGTCGCGTACGGTCAGCCGGGGTTCCAGCAGGGTGGCGTCCGGCACCGGCTCGCCGTGCACCTTGCGCATGAGCAGCGACACGGCCTGCTGGCCGACCTCCTCGGCCGGCACGGGCACCGAGGTGAGCCGCGGGCTGGCCTGCTCGGCGAACTGGTCGGGGCAGATCCCGACGACCGACACGTCCTCGGGCACCCGCCGGCCCAGAGTGGGCAGCGTGGCCAGCACCGGGCCGACGGCCGCCTCGTTCTGCACGACCAGCCCGGACAGGTCGGGCCACCGCTCCAGCAGCTCGACCAGTTCCCGGCGGACGGCCGCCGTGCCCTCCTCGCAGGGGCGGACCACGGCGTCCACGCCCAGCCGCGCGGCGGCGTCGACGACGCCGGCCCTGGTCCGGTGCGCGAAGCCGGTGCCCCGGTCGTAGACGGCGGCGGGGGCGCCGAGCAGGGCGATCCGCCGGTGGCCCAGCCCCGCCAGGTGCTCGACGCAGACCTGGCCGGCCCGGTGGAAGTCCAGGTCGACGCAGGTCAACCCCGTGGCGTCGGCGGGGAAGCCGATCAGCACGCTGGGCCGCCCCAGTTCCCGCAGCAGCGGCACCCGGGAGTCGTGCATCTCCACGTCCATCAGCAGGACCCCGTCGACCATCGCGCTGGCCGCGATGCGGCTCAGCCCGGCGGGGCCCTCGTCGGAGGTGACCAGCAGGACGTCGTGGTCGACGGTGCGGGCGGTGGTCACCACCGCCATGGCGAACTGCATCACCACCGGCACCTGCATCCCGGAGCGCAGCGGCAGCACCAGCGCGACGACGTTGGCCCGTCGGCTCGCCAGGGCGCGCGCCCCGGCGTTCGGGTGGTAGCCGAGCACCCGGATGCTGGCCCGCACCCGGGTACGGGTCACCTCCGAGATGGCCCGCTTGCCGCTGAGCACGTACGACACCGTGCTGACCGCGACACCGGCGTGCCGGGCGACGTCGGCGATGGTGACCAGGTCGGGGGACTTCGCCGGGCGTACCGCCGTCGCCGGGCGGGGCCCGGCCCGCTCACCGGGCCCGGCCGGCACCGGAGGCCTCCCTGGCCGGCCCCGCGCCGTCGGCCGCCCGCACCGGCCCGCCGGCCGCGCCCCGAACGGACAGGGTGCCGACCAGCCGGATGTCGCCCACGGACCGCCCGACCAGCACACTGTGCGGGGCGTCCTCCACCACGTGCCCGCCGCGCGAGTCGTCCCACCAGCCCAGCTCGGTGGCGCGCAGGCGCAGCCGCACCGTCCCCCGCTCGCCCGGGGCGAGGGTGATCCGGGCGTGGTCGCGAAGCCGACGCAGGGGCTGCTTGACCCGGGACCGGCGCTGCCGGGTGTAGAGCTGGACGACCTCCTCGCCGACGCGGGTGCCGCTGTTGGTGACCTCGACGCTCACTTCGACCTCCCCGTCGGCGGTCACCGACGTCGCGCTGAACCGGAGGTCAGCGTAGTCGAACCGGGTGTAGCTCAGCCCGTGGCCGAAGGGGTACAGCGGCTCGCCCCGGTGGTAGAGGTAGGTGGCGTCGGAGCCGATGAGGTCGTAGTCGAGCAGGTCGGGCAGGTCCGCGGCGTCGGCGTACCAGGTCTGGGTCAGCCGGCCGCCCGGCTCGGCGTCGCCGAGCAGCACCGAGGCCAGCCCCGCCCCGTGCTCCTGGCCGCCGTGCGCGGACCACAGCACCGCCGGCAGGTGGGCGTCGGCCCAGCCGATCGCGTACGGGTAGCTGCTGGTCAGGGCGAGCACGGTCCGGGGGTTGGCGGCGTGCACGGCGCGCAGCAGCGCCTCCTGCCCGGCCGGCAGCGCCAGGTCGACCCGGTCCTCGGTCTCCCGCCCGTTGACCATCGGGTGGTTGCCGAGGGCCACGACCGCCACGTCGGCGGCGGCGGCCAGCTCGGCGGCCCGGGCGGGACCGTCGACGAGCAGCTCCACGGCGAACGGGGTGGCCGCGTCCGGGTCTGCGGCGTCGACGCGCAGCCGCCCGTCCGGCCCGACGGCGACGTACCGGTCGGTGGCGAGGTGACGCAGCAGCACCGTGCCGTCGGGGCCCGGCGTGAACCGGAAGGTCTCCCGGACCACCCAGCCGCCCGGCCCGGGGCGGTCGTTGACGAGGTCGCCGTCGTCGTCGGCCCCGACGTGCCGGCCGTTGGCGACGGCGCGCAGCGCCACCGCGTCCGCGCCCCAGTCGAAGACGTCGAACCAGGTGTCCTCGGTCGCGCTCGGCGCGTCGGCGGCGAGCGGTCCGCCGTCGTCGGCCGTCGCGCGCACGTACCGGCCGCCGGCGCGCAGCGCGATCCGGTCCGCCCCGCTGTGGGTGGTCACCTCGCCCACCGGCCCGGTCAGGGCCGCGCGCAGCGTGACGGCGTACGGCAGGGTGCCGCTGTACCAGTCCGTGTGCACCGCGTCGGCCAGCGGACCGAGCACGGCGAGGCGCAGACCGGGCGCCGGGGCCAGGGGGAGCAGCCCGTCGTTGCGCAGCAGCACGACCGACTGCCGGGCGGCCTCGCGGGCGAGTTCCCGGTGCGCCGGGCAGTCCACCACGTCCGGGGACACCCCCGCCCACGGGTCGGACTCCGGCGGGTCCAGGTCGCCGAGGCGGGCCCGGACGGACAGGACGCGCCGCGCCGCCCGGTCCACGTCGGCGGCGGTGATCAGGCCGCGTTCCAGCGCCTCGGTGAGCCGTTCCACCGTGGGCCGACTGTCGGTGTCGTCCTCGGTGAAGCTGTCGATGCCGGCGCGCAGGGCGGCGGCGAACCCGCTGACGTGGTCGGGCAGGTGGGCCTGCGCGCCGGCGATGTTGGTGGCGGCCCCGGCGTCGCCGACCACCATGATCTCGTCGGGGGCCATCCGGCGCAGCTCGGCCGCGATCAGCGGACTCAGGTGCGCGGGCACGCCGTTGACCAGGTTGTACGAGGCCATCACGGCGACCGCCGCACCGGCGGCCAGCGGTGCCCGGAACGCCGGTAGCTCGTACTCGTGCAACACCCGCGGCGGCAGGTCGCTGGAGGTGGTGGCCCGGTCGGTCTCGTTGTTGTAGCCCAGGAAGTGCTTGAGCGTCGGCGCGGTGCGCAGCCGGTCCGGGTGCCCGCCGCGCAGGCCGGTGGCGTACGCGGTGGCGAGCCGCCCGGTCAGCCCCGGGTCCTCCGACCAGCCCTCCTCGTTGCGTCCCCAGCGGGGGTCGCGCAGCGGGTTGACCACGGGCGCCCAGACGTTGAGGCCGACCCGGCCGGGGTCGGCCTGGTGCTTGGCGCGCACCTCGTCGCCGACGGCGGCGCCGACGGCCCGCACCAGTTCGGCGTTCCAGCTGCTGGCCAGCCCGATCACCTGGGGGAAGACCGTGGCCGTCCCGAGCCAGGCCGCCCCGTGCAGTGCCTCGGTGCCGGTGCGGAACGGCCGCAGGCCGAGCCGCTCGACCGGTGCCTGCCACTGGTGCAGCAGCCCGATCTTCTCGGACAGGGTGAGCCGGGCCAGCAGGCCGTCGACGCGTGCGTCGGGGGACGGGCCGGAGGTCCGGCCGATGCTGTCGGTCATGGCGGATCGGTTACCTTCCATGGGCAAGCGGTCGCCCGGTCGGCGGGTCGAAGCGCTTCGACGGCCGTCGTGACGAGCGACATCACGGTGGTGGTGTGCGGCCGTCGACCCGGATGCGGCGAAGCGCTTCGACGGCCTGCGGAAACAAGCCGCCCCGGCTGCCCGGACGGGACGGCTGCACCGAGGTTGGCACCATCGGGGTGACGCGGTCAAGGGCCGGCGGCCGTGGATCGCGGTCGCCACCGAGTCTCGCCCTGCTCAGCGGGTGGGCAGCCGGCCACTCTCGACGGTGGCCAGCGCGGCGGTCGCGCCCCCGAGCGCGGTCGCCGCCCCGCCCAGGTTCGACGCCTCCAGCCGGCACCCGCCCGCCTGGGACGTGAGGGTCCGGGCGGCGAGTTCGGCCCGGGCCGCGGGCAGCAGCCACGGCCCCAGCGCCGCGTAGTGGCCGCCGACCAGCACCGCCTCGGGATCGACCAGGTTGGCCAGCAGGGCCACCCCGTGCCCGAGGTGGCGACCGATCTCGGCCAGCCCGGCCCGCACGGTCGGGTCGTCCTGCCCGGCGAGGGCCCGGATCCGGTCGAGTTCCGGCAGGAAGTCGGTGACCGGCCCGTCCTCGGCGGTGTCGGGCAGCAGCCGGCGCACCACCGCGGGCAGCCCGGTCAGCGCCTCCAGGCAGCCGGCCTGCCCGCACGCGCAGACGGGGCCGGCCGGGTCCAGGGTCAGGTGCCCGATCTCGCCCGCGAAGCCCCGCCCGCCGCGCAGCAGCCGGCCGTCGGCGATCACCCCGGCGCCGATCCCGGCGCCGCCGGTGAGGTGGACCAGGTTGGCCGCCCCGGCGTGGGCACCGTGCCGCTGCTCGGCCAGGGCGGCGAGGTTCGCCTCGTTGTCCGCCGTGACGGTGAACTCCGGGTCGCCCAGCGCGGCGCGCAGCGCGGCGGCGAGGGGGACGTCGCGCCAGCCGAGCGCGGGCGACAGCGGCACGCAGCCGGCCGTGTCGACCAGGCCGGGCACGCCGACGGTGAGGCCGAGCACGGCCCGCCCCTGGCCGGTGACCCGGGCGACGGCCCGGCGGGCCAGCGCGGCGAGGGCGCGGACCGTCTCCTCCGGCGGGGACGAGGGGGCGGGGAAGGCGCGACGCCAGGTGAGCAGCCGGTTGCCGCCGAGGTCGATCGCGACCGCCACCAGCTCGTCGACGCCGATCTCCAGACCCAGGGCGGCGTACGGCTCGCCGTCGAGCACGAGCATGGTGGCCGGCCGGCCGACGCGGTGCTCGGTCAGCCCGGTCTCGCGCAGCAGCCGACGGTCGATCAGCTCGGCGACCAGGCTGGAGACGGTGGCCTTGTTGAGCCCGGTGTGCGCCGCGATGTCGGCCCGGGAGCAGGGGGCGTGCACCCGGACGTGCCGCAGCACCACGGCCCGGTTGGCGACCCGCACGTCGCCGAGGTCGGTCGGCTGCGGGTCGTTCTGCCTGCTGATCAAGATCTGCCCGCTCCCTGCGCTGCCGGTGCGATCCCGGTCGGTTCGCGCGTCCATCATCGCGTACACCGGACGACCCCGGGCCTCGCCGATGGCGCGGGCGCCGCTCCCTTGTGGGTCGGATCACCGTCGATTAGTTTGTTCGGCTAGTACCCCAACTAATCCTAGCCGGGCGCTCGTGCTCCGCAAGCCCCGCCTGTCAGATGAAGGGAGTGCGCCGTGAAGCCGTCCCTGCCAGGCGCATCCACCGATCGCCGGACCATGCTGCGTCTGCTCGGTCTCGGCACCGCCGCGACGATGGGCGGCGCCACCCTCGCCGGGTGCAGCAAGGAAGCCGGCAGCAAGGGCAGCGCCACCAAGGCCGACGCCATCCGGGCCGTGCTGCCCACCCACAAGCCGGCCGAGCTGCTCAAGCCGGACATCCCGGGGGAGGGGGCGATCCCCGAGGGCTACCTCAAGTACCCCCAGCAGCTCGTCGACGCAGTCACCGAGCAGCCCGGCCGGGGCGGCGGGGCGATCCGCTCCATGAGCCCCTGGTGGGGCCCCACCCCGCCGACCCTGGGCAACAACTCCTACCTGGCGGCGGTCAACGGCAAGCTGGGCGTCGACGTGAACCCGAGCCTGCAGGACGGCACCACGTACGCCGACAAGCTCAACGCCATGCTCGGCGCCCGCGACGTGCCCGACCTGCTCAGCGTGCCGAACTGGGAGGTCGACAAGGTCGCCCGGTTCTCCGACGCGGTCAAGGCGCTGTTCGAGGACCTCACCGACCACCTCAAGGGCGACGCCGCCGCGAAGTACCCGTACCTCGCCGCGCTGCCCACCGGCGCGTGGGAGTACTCGGTCTGGGGCGGACGGCTGCACGCCGTGCCGTTCCCCACCGACGGCCCGTTCGCCTGGGCGCTGTTCCACCGCAAGGACCTGGTCGACAAGGCGGGCCTGGCCGCCCCGACCTCCCCCGAGGAGCTGCACGAGCTGGGGAAGAAGCTCACCGACCCCGGCAAGGGGGTCTGGGCCTTCGGCAGCGTCTTCGACATGGTCCAGCAGTTCTTCGGCTGCCAGCAGATCTGGCGCAAGAAGCCCGACGGCGGCCTGGAGCACAAGTTCGAGAACCCGGCCTACCGCGCCGCGCTGGAGTTCACCGCCAAGCTGTTCTCCGACGGGCTGGTGCACCCCGACACGGTCTCCAGCAAGGGCGCCGACGAGAAGCAGCTCTTCAAGGCCGGCAAGATCCTGATGTTCCAGGACGGGCTCGGCGCCTGGCAGGGCATGCAGGGCGAGCAGTCCAAGGTGCTGGCGAGCTTCGCCATGCAGCCGCTGCCGGTGTTCGGGGTGTCCGGCGGTCAGGCCGTCATCTGGGGCAGCGAGAAGCCGGTCTTCTTCACCTTCCTCAAGAAGGGCCTCGGCGCCGCCCGGGTCGACGAGCTGCTGCGGGTGCTCAACTGGTGCGCCGCGCCGTTCGGCAGCCGCGAGTTCGAGCTGCGCGAGTACGGCGTGGAGGGCAAGCACTTCACCCGCGCGGCCGACGGCAGCCCGATCCCGACCGAACTGGGCCGCAAGGAACTGGGCGCCCAGTACACCCACATCGGCGGCCGGGTCCCGGTGAAGGTCCGCAGCGGCGACACCCCGAACTTCGTCCAGGACTACCTCGACTACTACAAGAAGAACATCGGCCTGCTGGAGAGGGACCTGTTCGCCGGGATCAA
Source organism: Micromonospora sp. NPDC002296 (assembly GCF_040296145.1). NCBI lineage: Bacteria > Bacillati > Actinomycetota > Actinomycetes > Micromonosporales > Micromonosporaceae > Micromonospora > Micromonospora sp. NPDC002296. Next base: position 44,474 of record NZ_JBEOWQ010000035.1, on the reverse strand, counting down.
GCTGGAGCTGCCCGCCAACTGGTCGAAGATCATCCAGCCGACGGAGGACAAGATCCGGGACATCCTGCGCGGCCGCCGCCCGATCGGCGACCTCGACCAGGTGACGAAGGAGTTCCTCGCCTCCGGGGGCGAGGAGGGGCGCGCGTTCTTCGAGAAGGCGCTCGCCGACAACGGCCGATGAGCGGCCCGGGCACCGCCGGCGCGGTCGACGCGCCGGCGGCGGCCGGCGAGGCCCCGCCCCCCGGGCGGCGGGAACCCCGGCGCCCCGCTCGGCCCCGGCCCCGGGCCTCCCTGCGGGCCCGGCTGCGCCGGGACTGGCCGCTGCTGGCGATGACCGCGCCGGCCGCCGCGCTGCTGCTGGTCTTCCACTACCTGCCCACGCTCGGCAACATCATCGCCTTCCAGGACTACAACCCCTTCGTCGGCGACGACCCGGTCGAGGCGTTCCTGTACAGCGAGTGGATCGGCTTCGGCAACTTCGAGGCCCTGTTCTCCGACCCGCTGTTCTGGGACGCCGTGCGCAACACCCTCACCATCACCGCGTTCCAGATCGTGTTCTTCTTCCCGCTGCCGATCCTGCTGGCGATCCTGCTCAACAGCCTGGTCTCCGGCCGGGTGCGCGGCTTCGTGCAGAGCGTCGTCTACCTGCCGCACTTCTTCAGCTGGGTGCTGGTGGTGACGTTCTTCGTGCAGATGCTCGGCGGGGCCGGCCTGCTGGCCCAGGAGATGCGCGAGGCCGGCCTGCAACCGTGGAACGTCATGACCAACCCGGACACCTTCATCGTGCTGGTCACCGCCGAGTCGGTGTGGAAGGACGTCGGCTGGGGCGCGATCGTCTTCCTGGCCGCGCTGTCCGCGATCGACTCCCACCTGTACGAGGCGGCGGCGGCCGACGGGGCCGGTCGGTGGCGGCGGCTGTGGCACATCACCCTGCCCGGCCTGCGCCCGGTGATCGTGCTGCTGCTCATCATGCGGCTGGGCGACGCGCTGTCGGTCGGCTTCGAGCAGTTCATCCTCCAGCGGGAGGCGGTCGGCCGGGACGCCGCGGAGGTGCTCGACACGTTCGTCTACTACCAGGCCATCGCCACGCAGCAGTGGGGGCTGGGCGCCGCCGCCGGGCTGTTCAAGGCCGTGGTCGGGCTGCTCCTCATCGTCACGGCCAACAAGATCGCGCACAGACTCGGCGAGCAGGGGGTGTACTCCAAGTCATGACCACACAGCTCAGTGGCGTCGGGCCGGTGCCGGCGGGTCCACCGGTGGGCGGCCCGCCGCGCACCCGGCGGCGGGGCGCCCGGCGAGCCCCGTGGGAGGAGCCGCCGTCGCCCGTCGGCGTCCTCGGCAAGGGCGTCGTGCTCGCCCTTCTCGTCGCGGCCGTGCTCGTGCCCCTGTGGGCGGTGCTGGTGACCAGCCTCGCCTCCCGGGACACGATCGACGCGGCCGGCGGCATGGTGATGGTGCCCCGGGAGATCGACCTGTCGGCGTACCTCACCATCTTCAACGGCGGCCAGATCACCCGGGCCGTCTGGATCAGCACCCTGGTCACCGTGCTCGGCACGACGGTCAGCCTGGTGCTCACCGTCCTCGCCGCGTACGGGCTGTCCCGGCCCGGCTCGGTCGGGCACCGGGGGCTGCTGTTCTTCTTCCTGCTGACCTTCCTTATCTTCCCCGGCCTGGTGCCCAGCTACCTGGTGGTCACCGGCCTGGGGCTCAAGGACAGCATCTGGTCGCTGATCCTGCCCAGCGCGATCAGCGTGTTCAACCTCGTGGTCGTCCGGGCGTTCTTCATGAACGTGCCCGGCGAGCTGCTGGACAGCGCCCGCATCGACGGGGCGGGCGAGTTCCGCATCCTCACCCGGATCATGCTGCCGCTGTCGAAGGCGGTGATCGCGGTGGTCGGCCTGTTCTACGCGGTCGGCTACTGGAACGCCTACTTCAACTCGGTGCTCTACATCGACGACAACGACAAGTTCCCGATCCAGCGGGTGTTGCAGAGCTACATCCTGGCCGGCCAGTCGCCGAACGTCTCGGGCGCCTCGATCAGCCTGCCCGGCGTCACGGCGTACCCGCCGACCCTGGCGGTGAAAATGGCCGTGGTAGTGGTGACCGTCGTCCCGGCGGTGATCGTCTACCCGTTCGTGCAGCGGCACTTCACCAAGGGCGTCATCACCGGCGCCGTGAAGGGCTGAACCGGTGAACGGACGGTACGACATGTGGGACGAGGGCCGGCTCCGCTACGGCGGGGACTGGAATCCCGAGCAGTGGCCCGAGCGGGTGTGGCGGGAGGACGTCGACCTCATGCGCCGGGCCCGGGTCAACCTCGTCACCGTCGGCGTGTTCGCCTGGTCCCGCCTCGAACCCGCCCCCGCCCGGTACGACTTCGACTGGCTCGACCGGGCGTTGGACCTGCTGGGCGAGCACGGCATTGCCGCCGTCCTGGCCACCCCGACCGCCTCGCCGCCGCCCTGGTTCTCGCTGGCCCACCCGGGCGCGCTGCCGGTGACCGCCGACGGGGTACGGCTGCACCACGGCAGCCGGGACACCTACTGCGCCGCCGCGCCCGCGTACCGGGCCGCGGCCCGTCGGATCGCCGCCGTCCTCGCCGACCGTTACGCCCGCCACCCGGCGCTGGCCCTGTGGCACGTGCACAACGAGTACGGCACCACCTGCCACTGCGAGCATGCCGCGACGGCGTTCCGGCGCTGGCTGGCCGCCCACCACGGCGACCTCGACACGCTCAACGCCGCCTGGGCCACCAGCTTCTGGAGCCAGCACTACTCCGACTGGGCGCAGGTCAGCACCCCCCGGGCCACCCAGTACCTGGCCAACCCCGGGCAGCTGCTCGACTTCCGCCGGTTCTGGTCCGACACCCTGCTGGAGGCGTACGCCGAGCAGCGTGACCTGCTGCGGGCGGCGAACCCGGCGGTGCCGGTCACCACCAACTACGTCCTCGGCGACTGGGTGCCGGTGGACCACGCCCGCTGGGCCGCCGAGGTGGACCTGGTGGCCGTCGACCACTATCCGTCCGCCGTGGACGGCGGCGCGGAGGAGCAGACCGCCCTGGCGGCGGACCTGGCCCGGGGCTGGGCCCGGCACGGCGCCCGCCGCCGGGCCGGCGTCGGGGCGCCCGGCGACGCCGCCGGGGGCGCGGCGTGGCTGCTCATGGAGACCGCCCCGAACCTGATCTACACCGCCGGGCGGATGCACACCAAGGAGCCCGGCCGGATGGCCCGGCACAGCCTGGCCCACGTCGCCCGGGGCTCGCGCGGCGCGATGTACTTCCAGTGGCGGGCCCCGGCCGGCGGGGCGGAACGCTTCCACTCCGCCCTCGTGCCGCACGCCGGCCCGGACAGCCGGGTGTTCCGCGAGACCGTCGCCCTCGGCGAGGCCCTGGAGCGGATCGCCGAGGCCGACGGCGCGGCTGTCGAGGCGTCCGTGGCGATCGGCTGGGACGCCGCCTGCGGCTGGGCCCTGCAACACCCCGGCCTGCCCGCACAGCGGCTCAACCACCACGAGGAGGTCGCGGCGGCGCACCGGGCGCTGTGGCGGGCCGGCTTCGGCTGCGACGTGGTCCTGCCCGGCGACCCCCTCGACGGGTACGGACTGCTCGTCCTTCCCGCGCTCTACCTGGCCTCCGACGCCACCGCCGAGTGGGTCCGGGCGTACGTCCACGGTGGTGGGCACCTCGTGGTGACCTGGCTCAGCGGGGTCGCCGACGAGCACGCCCGGGTCCGGACCGGCGGCTACCCCGGGGCGTTCCGCGACGTCCTCGGCGTCCGGGTGGAGGAGTTCCACCCCCTGGCCGACGACGACGAGGTTCCCCTGACCGGGGGCGGGACCGCACGGGTCTGGGCGGAGACCGTCGGCCTGGCCGGCGCGCGGACGATCCGGGGGTACGCCGGCGGTGTGCTCGCCGGCCGGCCCGCCGTGACCCGCCACCGGTACGGCGCGGGCACCGCCTGGTACGTCTCCACCCGGCCCGACGACGACACCTACCGGCGGCTGCTCACCGACGCGGCCCTCGGCGCGGGCGCGGCCCCGACCTGCCCGGCCGCCCCCGCCGGGGTGGAGGCGGTCCGCCGCCGCTCCGCCCGGGGAAGCTGGCTGTTCCTGCTCAACCACACCGACCGCCCGCACCGGGTGCCGGCCGCCGGGCTCGAGCTGCTCACCGGCGCGACCGTCACCACCGCCGTGCAGGTGCCCGCCGGGGGAGCCGCCGTGGTGCGGGAGGCCCCGCCGCGCGCCGCGCCGCCGACCTGACCGGAACCCGACACCACGCCGGTCCCGTCACCCGCGCCGGTATTGGTCGGCGCGGGCCCGCGTGGTGTGGAATGGACGGGGAACGCGAGCGGGTCGAAGGAACGGGGGCAGGAGTGTCCGGTGTGGAGTTGGTTCTCGCAGCGGTGGCGGCGGGGGCGACTGCGGGCGTCACGACGGGGATCACCGACGCGACCAGTCTGATGGTCCGCAACGGTTACGCCGGGCTGCGGGATCTGCTGCTGCGCCGGCTGACCGGGCGGGGCAGGGAGGCGTTGCAGGCCCTGGAGGCCGAGGAGTCGACCCCGGGGGTGTGGCAGGTCCGGCTGACGGAGGACCTGCTCCGCAGCGGTGCGGACCGGGACGAGGAGATCCTGTCGGCGGCCCGAGAGCTGCTGGCCCGGGTGGAGGCGGCCGGCCGGACCGAGGTCGGGCACGTCGACCTGCGCGACGCTCGCGGCGTGCAGGTAGGCAGCAACAACACCCAGCACAACACGTTCCGCTGAGGCGGGCCGGCCGATGACGACCGACGGCCGGGCTGCCGGGAACGAGGGCCGGGAGTCGGGCGTCGACGCCCGGCACGGCCGGGGCATGCAGTTCGGCGACCACAACGTCCAGATCAACACCTTCGGTCCGGTGGTGCGTTCGGCGTACCTGGAGCAGGTGCGCAGGATCGCCCCCGCGCGCCTGCGCGACCGCGAGGCCGAGCTGGCGGCGCTCGCGGACTTCTGCGCGGGGGACGGGCCGCACCCGTACCTGTGCTGGCAGGCCACGACGGGGGCGGGCAAGACCGCCCTGTTGTCGTGGTTCGTGCTGCACCCCCCGCCCGGCGTGCGGTTGGTGTCGTTCTTCGGCGACGCCCACGACGGGCGACGCCTCACCGACGCCTACACCGACGTCGTGCTGGAGCAGTTGGTCGAGCTGACCGACGGGGCGATGCCGGCGCACCTGACGAGGGCGACCCGGCATGCCCACCTGCTGGGCCGGTACGCGGGCGCGGCGGCGGCATGCCGCCGCCGCGGCGAGCGGCTCGTGCTGGTCGTCGACGGGCTCGACGCCGGTGGCGCGGCGAAGGCACCCAGCGTCGCCGCGCTGCTGCCGGCCCGGCCGGTGGACGGACTGCGGGTCGTCACGGCGACCGACGGGAACCGGTCGATCCCCGCCGACGTGCCCACCGGGCACCCGCTGCGGGAACGCGCGGCCCGGCCCCTACTGTCCCCGTACGTCTCGCCCGAGGAACGCGCCCGCCGGGAGCGGAAGCGGGAGGACGCGCGCCGGTGGGCCGAGGAGAAAGCCCGCCGCACCGAGCAGGAGGAGCACGACAGGAGGCTCCGGACGGAGCTCGATGCCGCGCGGACCTCCCCCCGGGCCCGCGCCGAGGCGGCCGGCCGCGCGCTGGCCCTCACCGCCGGCTGGACGCTGGCCCTCATCCTGGCCGTCTGGCTCACCTGGGGCTGGTTCGACGCCGGCGTGGCAGGCATCCTCACCGTGCTGCTCCTGCTGGCGGGGGCCGGAGCCGGGGTGGGCCTCGTCCCGTCGGCCGTGGAGCTCGGCGGGGCGTACCACCCGGACCTGCGCTCGCCGGCGGCGTGGCTGCCCGGCGCGCGGGCCGGGCTGATCGGGGGCGTCCAGACGCTCGTCCTCTGGGTGGTGGGGGGTGCGACCGCCCTGGACTACCTCGATGCCCGGCGCGGGCGGCTGACCCTCCAGGACATCACCGGGGAGGGCGGGGTCGGCTTCACCGAGGTGGTGGCGCTGGGGTTCCTGGTGCTGGCCGGCGTGGGCTGCTTCGTCGTCGGCCTCCTGGCGGCGGTGCGGGCCGTGCCGGGTCAGCGGGGCAGGTAGGTCGGCGTCTCGACCCGCCGCCGTGCCAGCCGGTTCCCCCCGCGCGGCAATTCGCTGGACGGCGTCCCGATCATGGGTAACCCTGTCGAACATGGAACATCACGTCGACGTAGCGCCCGGGGTGCGGTTGTGGGCCGAGGAGCGCGGCGATCCGGCCGCCCCGGCGCTGCTGCTCGTCATGGGCGCGCAGGCCTCCGGCCTGACCTGGCCGGACTCCCTGCTCGACGCGCTGGCCCGCCGGCACCGCGTGATCCGCTACGACCACCGCGACACGGGCCGCTCGACCTGGTCCTTCGCCGAGCATCCGTACCCGATCGTCGAACTGGCCGCCGACGCCGTGAAGCTGCTCGACGCGCTGGACGTCGCGCGCGCCCACGTCGTCGGCATGTCCATGGGCGGCATGCTGACGCAGCTGCTGCTGCTCGACCACCCCGAGCGGGTGGCGACGGCCACCTTCGTCGGCACCCCGCCGATGGACGGCGGCCCCGCCGACGCGCCGGGGCCCGACCCCGAGCTGCTGGCGTACTGGGAGACGATGCTCCAGCCGCGCGACCGCGCCGCCGAGATCGCCTGGCGGGTGGAGCACTGGAGCATCCTCAACGGCGGCGAGCTGCCCTTCGACGCCGAGGAGTTCCGGCGTCGGGAGGAGCGCATCATGGACCACGCGGGCCGGCACGACAACACCGGGGCGCACGCGCAGGCCAGCCAGGACGGCCTCGACCGGGCCACGGAGCTGAAGGCGACCACCACCCCCGCCCTCGTGGTCGACTCCCCGGCCGATCCCATCGCCGGCACCGCCGCCGCCCGGCACCTCGCCGCGCTGCTGGGCAACGCCCGGCTGGTCACCGTCCCCGGGCTGGGCCACGCCCTGTCGGAGGCCGTCGGCCCCGGGCTCGCCGAGGTGATCCTCGACCACACCACGGCCCACGAGCCGACCGGGCGGCCCTGACCCGCGCGGGTCAGCCGGGCGGCCAGGCGGCCGGGATGCGTTCCAGCAGCCCGCCGGCGAACACGTCGCGCAGCCCGAGCGGCTTGAGGTGGACGTACCCGATGTGGCAGTCGCAGACCGCGTTGACGCACGCGCGGGGGCGCAGCGCGGCCCGCCACGACCCGTCGTACAGGTTGCCGATCGGCTCCGGGACGAAGTGGCAGCGGCGCACCGTGCCGTCCCCGAGCACGGAGATCGCCGTCTCCCCGGCGTGGCACGGCCGGTCCAGCGACAGGTGCGGGCGCACGCTGTAGCCGAACAGCGGGTCCAGCGCCGTCCAGGTCGCCTCCTCGGCGGCGTCGTAGCGGCGGCCCTCGGCGGCGTTCACCCACAGGTACACCTCGGGCGGCAGCGCGGCGCGCAGGGCCCGCGCCTCGTCGAGGTGCTCCGGCAGGCCGACCACCCCGACGGAGAACCGGACCCCCAGCTCCGCCAGCCGCGCGCAGCGGGCCAGGAAACGCTCCCGGGTGACCTGCCCCGGGTGGTACGTCGTCCACAGCGCCGCCCGGCCCGGGTCGGCGTCGGCCAGCCAGTCGACCCGGGCGGCCAGGTTGGTCTGGATGACCACCCGGTCGACGTGCGGCAGGTGCGACAGCGCCACCATGGCGTCCCGGTACCAGCGGCGGGTCAGCCCCTCGCCCCACGGGGTGAACAGCACCGACAGTCGCACGTCGGCGCTGGCGGCCACCCAGCCGGTGAACCGCGCGAGCGCCGCCCGGTCCTCCGCCAGCAGCTCCGGCGGGTCGCGTCGCTTCGCGAACGGGCAGTACGGGCAGTCGTAGTTGCAGCTCGCCAGGGGCCCCCGGTAGAGGATCGCCAGGCCCGCTGCCCCGCCGCACCGATCGGCCGGGTTCATCGCGGCACGTACCCGGTCATCGCGCTGCGCACCTGCGCGGAGGTCAGCCACGGGCCGACCGCGTCGGAGCGGGCCAGCCCCGCCGGGGTGAGCCGCAGCCCGCCGTCGGCGGCCCAGCCCCGCTCGACCAGCCGCCCCAGCTCGGGGAAGTCCTCGCCGGGCGGGCGGCCGAACCGGGCCCGGTACGCGACCGGGTCCACCCCCTCCGCGCGCAGCAGCGACTTGAGCAGCCAGCGGCGGCGCTGCTCGGTGTCGTCGAGGGTGAACCCGAACTCGGCGAACCGGAAGTCGTCGGCCGGCCGGGCCAGGTAGTCGTCGAGCACGACCCGCACCTCGGACACGCTCACCGCGTAGTCGAACGAGTAGTGCAGGCCCGTGGTGTAGGAGCGCGCGCCGCAGCCCAGCCCCACCATCCCGTCGTCCTGGCAGCAGTAGTCCGGGCCGTCCGGCGTCGGCACGTCGGCCCGGCGGAACTGCCGCATCGACTCCTGCCGGTACCCGGCCGCGCCGAGGACGTCCACCGCCTGCTCGTACAGGGCGAGCCGCTGCGCGTCCCAGTCCGCCCGGCCGTGCGCCCGCCGGCCCAGCCCGGTCAGCGGTCGCACGTACAGCGGGTACAGGTACAGCTCCTCCGGCCGCCACGCGAGGGCCGCGTCCAGGCTCTGCCGCCAGGTGTCGGCGGTCTGCCCGTCGATGCCGTAGATCAGGTCGATGTTGAGCACCGGGATCCGCGCGTCGCGGAGCGCGCCGAGGGCGGCCTCCACCTCCGTGCGGCGCTGCGGGCGGCCGGCGGCGCGGGCCTCGACGTCGAGGAAGCTCTGCACGCCGATGCTCACCCTGGTGGTGCCGTGCGCGGCGAGCACCGCGAGCCGGTCCGGCGTCGCGGTGGCCGGCGAGGTCTCCACCGACAGCGGTACGCCGGGCAGCCGCGCCCCGAGCGTGGACGTGGCGATGTCGAACAGCTCGGTCAGCTCGTCGGCGGTCAGGTAGGTGGGGGTGCCGCCGCCGAGGGCCGTGCGGGCGTACCCGGCGTCGCCGCCGAGCGCGTCGGCCACCCGCTGGGCCTGCCGGCGCAGCTGCCGCAGGTACGCGGTGACCTGCTCGGCGGGGGCGTTGGCCCGGGTGAACAGGTTGCAGAACCCGCACCGCATCTCGCAGAACGGCAGGTGGACGTAGAGGAAGAGCGCGTCGCGTGCCTCGGCCCGCCACACGTCGGCCAGTGACGGCCGGGGCCGCAGCGCCCGGTACGAGGTCTTGTGCGGGTACGCGTACAGGTACTGCTGGTACGGCGAGCCGTCGAGGCCCGTGTCGGTGCTGGTCACCATTCTCCCGGTTGCAGGGTGAAGTGGGCGTACGGGACCGTCCACACCACGTCGTGGCCGATCCGGTGGCCGGTGTGGCCGTCCTCCCCGTACGCCGTGCCGTGGTCGGAGCAGATGATCGTGAACGCCGGTCGGCCGCGCCCGGTGAGCAGGGCGAACAGCCGGCCGAGGCGGCTGTCGACGTACTCCAGGGCGGCGGCGTGGCTGGCCGGGTCGTCGTGTGCGGCGCCGGGGACGTAGTGCCGGTTGGGCTGGTGCAGCGCCGCGACGTTGAGGAACGTGAACAGCGGCTGCCGCGCGGGGACCCGGGGCAGCGCCTCGGCCAGCCGGTCGAGCTGGGCGTCCAGGCAGGTGGGGGAGGTGACCCCGAACTCCGGCTCCCAGTGCGCCTCGGCGAACAGGCCGGGCAGCACCGACCCGAGCGGGCTGCGCCGGTTGAAGAACCCCACCCCGCCCAGGCAGAGCGTGTGGTAACCCTCCCCGGCGAGGGCGGTCGGCAGGTCCGGCGCGTCGAAGACCCAGGTGTCGGAGCCCGCGGTCTCGCTGCCGGGGAACGCCGCCGCATACAGCCGCTCGTGCCGGCCCGGGGTGACCGGGGTGGGCAGGAAGCCGGCGAAGAACGCGTGGTGGGCGGCGTAGGTGAAGCTGGCGGGGGAGTGCCGGCGCTCCCACCGGCCGCCCGGCAGCGCCCGCGCGAGCTGCGGGGTGCGCCCGGCGGCGGCCAGCCCGTCGGCCACGTCCCAGCGCAGCGTGTCCAGGGTGACCAGGCAGATGTCGTGACTGCCGATCAGGCTCCGCACGCGATCATCTCCCGCCCGGTCCGGTCCGGCCGCCCCGCCGGCTGCCCGGCCTCGGGGGCTGTCGCCGACGTGGCCCGCGCCCCGGCCGCCCGCCAACGGTCCCACCGGCCGCTGGTCAGGGCGTGCACCTGCTCGGCGTAGGTGTCCCGGCCGTCGACGAGCACCCCGGGCAGCAGGTCCCCGAACGCGTTGACCTCCGCCACCGCGTGCCGCCGCCAGCCGAGCAGGAACATCAGGTCGACGCCGACGTGCAGGCTGCGCGGGAAGCACGCGGCGGCCCGCTCGCAGGTTTCCATCGCCGCCGACCACGCCGTGGGCCCGGCGGCGTCCCGCAGCTCGGCCAGGTCGCCGCGCGCGTTGCCCAGGTGCAGGTTCGTCATCGGCCCCCGGGCGGCGCGCACCACCGCGTGGCTGGGCCGGCCGGCGACCACCACCACCCGCAGGTCGACGACCCGGTCGCCGAGCCCCGCCTTGGGCAGCCACCGCTCCACGTGCAGCCCTTCCGGGGCGAGCCGGTCGACGAGCGCGGCGACGGTGGCCTCGTCGTCGTAGTGGCGTACCTTCAGCGAGTTGAACAGGCCGTCCGGGGCCACCTCGATCGGGGTGACCGCCCGGATCCGGCCGGGACCGACCGCGAGGGCGATCACCCCGGCCGCCGACGAGCCGTGCGCGGGCTTGACGAACACCCGCGCCCAGCCCGCCTCCGCCATCGCCGCGCGCAGGCCCGCGTACCCGTCGACCGGGGGCAGCGCGCCCGGCACCGCAACCCCGGCGGCGCACAGCAGGGCGTGGCAGCGGCGCTTGTCGCACAGCGCGGCCACGTCGGCCGGGTCGTTGAGCAGCTCTGCGCCGCCGGCGGCGACCCGGCCGAGGCCGTCGACCAGCCCCGCGTACGTGTCGGCGAGGCCGATCAGTTCGCCGTGCCGTGCCGGGCCGGCCGCCCGACGCAGCAGCCGGTCCACCTCCGGGTCCTCGCCGGGGGAGTCGACGCGCACCAGTGCGCCCGCCGGCGGCGGTGCCGCGCCGGTGAGCACGTCGACCCAGGGCAGCACCGCCGGCCGGGGCAGGCCGGCGGCCAGCACGGCCCGGGTGAACAGGCCGACGCGCCGGTTGTCGGGGTTGCCGACGACGGTCAGCCGCATGTCACTCCGACACCGCCGTGTACCGGTACGTCTCGCCCTCGTCCTCGTCCTCCTCCTGCGGGTCGGACAGGTCCACCCACACGCCCGGCAGGGCCGCCTTCACCGCCGCGACGGTCTCCTCGGAGGCGTAGTGGTGGCTCAGGTCCAGCTTGGCGAGGTGGGTCAGCGGCTGCCCGCCGGCCAGGGCGAGGGCTCCTCGGTCGCCGAGGGTGCCCAGCGACAGGTCCAGCGCCTCCAGCCGCTTCACCACCGGCGCGGCGGCGAGGGCCTCGGCGATGTCGTCGGCGATCTCGGAGTTGCACAGCCCGAGCCGCCGCAGCGCGGGGAACCGCTCCCCGGCCAGCAGCGGGGCCAGGTCCGACACGGCGGTCTCGCCGCCGTAGTCGGGGGTGCCGAGCCACAGCTCCAGCTCGTCCAGGGCGGGCAGTTCGGAGTCGAGCACCGCCCGGACGAAGGCGGGGCGCAGCCCGCCGCTCTGCACCTCCAGCCGGCGCAGCCGCTCGTGGCGCACCGGGGAGAACCGGAAGTCCTCCCCGCCGCGCACCCGCAGCACCTCCAGGCCGGGATGGGCGGTCAGCAGTTGGCTGACGTCACCCACCCGCATCCAGGAGATCTCGCACTCCTCGGCGACGATGTCGCCGAGGAAGAGGGCCTTGAGGTTGGGCAGGCGCGGCGCGGCCTCGCAGAGCTGGGCGATCGGGGCCTCGTTGAACGCGGCGTATCCCCAGGAGCCGATCACCAGGGCCTCCACGGACTCGCCCGCCCGGTCGACGAACCGCTCGAACGCGTCGCGGAACTGGGGGTTGAGCTTGTGGTCGGTGCTGTTGTCCCAGTCGTGCGCGGCGATCCGCCAGGCGGTGGGGCCGTCGGCGTCGGGCAGCGGGCCGTCGGCGGGAACCTCGACGACGGTGCGGCCGGCGAAGAAGTCGGCGTGCGATCCGACGGTCATGGTCTGCTCACTCCCCGACCGCGGTGAAGCGGTACTCGCGGCCGTTGTACGTCTCGACGGTCTGCGGGTCCGACAGGTCGACCTCGACGCCCGGCAGGGCGGCGACGATCCGCTCGCGCGCGGGCTCGGAGAGGAAGTGGTGGTGCAGGTCGAGGCGGCGCAGGTGGGTCAGCGGCTGCCCGGCCAGCAGCGCCTCCGCGCCGGCGTCGGTGAACACCCCCTTGGACAGGTCGAGGACCTCCAGTTGGCGGACCACCGGGGCGGCGGCGACGGCCTGCGCGGTCAGATCGGCGAACGCGTCGTTGCTCACCGCCAGGTGGCGCAGCGCCGGCAGCCGCGTGCCGGCCAGCACCTCGGCCAGGTCGTCCACGGTCGTGTCGCCCCCGTAGTCCTGCCGGCCGAGCCACAGTTCGAGGCGCTCCAACGCGGGCAGGTCGCAGCCGCCGACCGCGCGGGTCACCGACCCGGGCAGCCCGCCGGACTGGAAGACCAGCTCCCGCAGCCGGGTGTGCCGCACCGGGTCGAGGCGTAGCTCGTTGGCGCCGCGCACCCACAGCACCTCCAGCGACGGGTACGCCGCCAGTAGCGGGGTGATGTCACCGTGCGTGAGCCAGGAGATCTCGCACTGCTCGCTGACCAGGTCGGCGAGGAAGACCGCCCGCAGCGAGGTCCACTTCTCCGCCGCCGCGACCAGCAGGTCGATCGGCAACGCCTCCTCGTACGCCGAGCCCCACTCGCCGATCACCAGGGCCCGGACCGCGTCGGCGGGCACCTCGTCGCGCAGGGCCGCGACCAGGGCAGCGAACTCCACCGGATCGGCCTCGAAGTCCTCCACCTCCAGCCGCCAGGCGACCGCCGACGGATCGTCGGGCAGGGCCATCCCGGGGGTGAAGGGCAGCACGGGCAGCCCGGTGAACGACGACAGATGGGACCTGATCACGCCAACCTCCGGCTCGACTGGTTCAGCGGCGGCGCGACCGTAACAGCCCGTACCGACAGAAAGATCACCGGCGGGGCCCCGCCGGCTGGTCGGCCAGGTCTCTGCGTCGAAGATGTGCGGGCGAAACTGGGTAAAAATTGATTCGTTCCAGAAGAGTGGACTATGTTCATCGGGTGACCTCCGAATTCGAGGCTCAGCTGCGCGCGGCCCTGTTGCGGGTGACCCGGCCCCGGCTGGCGGTGCTCGCAGCGCTGCGCGACCATTCGCATGTCGACACCGACACGGTGATCGCCCTGGTCCGGGCGGATCAGCCCACGGTCTCCCACCAGGCGGTGTACGACGTGCTGCGGGCGCTCACCGACGCCGGTCTGGTGCGGCGCATCCAGCCTGCCGGTGCGATCGCCCGGTACGAGTCCCGGGTGGGGGACAACCACCATCATGTCGTGTGCCGCTCCTGCGGCGCGATCGCCGACGTCGACTGCGCTGTCGGCCATGCTCCCTGTCTCACCGCCTCGGACGACCACGGCTTCGCGGTCGACGAGGCGGAGGTCGTCTACTGGGGCACCTGCCCCGACTGTGCGACCGAACGCACCTCCCAGTGATCCGCCAGTTCGGAAGGATGCAGATGAGCGACACCCAGGACAACGTTCCCTCCAGCGCGCAGGGCGTGGACAAGAAGGAGGCGGCCGGCTGCCCGGTCGCGCACGACTCCGTGACCGCGCACGGCAGCGAGAGCGAGAACCCGGCGATCGACTCGCCGACGCCGAAGACCGGAGGGCGTCCGCGCACCAACCGGGACTGGTGGCCCAACCAGCTCGACCTCTCGGTGTTGCATGCCCACTCGTCCAAGGGCAACCCGCTGGGGGAGGGCTTCAGCTACGCCAGGGAGGTCGCCAAGCTCGACGTCGAGGCCCTCAAGCGGGACCTCACCGAGGTCCTCACCACCTCGCAGGACTGGTGGCCGGCCGACTTCGGTCACTACGGCGGCCTGATGATCCGGATGAGCTGGCACGCCGCGGGCACCTACCGCATCGAGGACGGTCGCGGCGGCGCCGGCGACGGCGGTCAGCGGTTCGCCCCGCTCAACAGCTGGCCGGACAACGCCAACCTCGACAAGGCCCGCCGGCTGCTCTGGCCGGTCAAGCAGAAGTACGGCCAGCAGATCTCGTGGGCCGACCTGCTCGTGCTCGCCGGTAACGTCGCCCTGGAGTCGATGGGCTTCAAGACCTTCGGCTTCGGCTTCGGCCGGGAGGACGTCTGGGAGCCCGAGGAGATCTTCTGGGGTCCGGAGGACACCTGGCTCGGCGACGAGCGCTACGCCTCCGAGAAGGAGATGGCGGCCGGCGTCGGGGCGACCGAGATGGGTCTCATCTACGTCAACCCGGAGGGCCCCCGGGGCAACGCTGACCCGGTCGCGGCGGCGCACTTCATCCGGGAGACCTTCGCCCGGATGGCGATGAACGACGAGGAGACCGTCGCCCTCATCGCCGGTGGCCACACCTTCGGCAAGACCCACGGCGCCGGCGTCGCCGACGACCACGTGGGCCCCGAGCCCGAGGGCGCCCCGCTGGAGACGCAGGGCCTGGGCTGGCTGAGCACCTACGGCAGCGGCAAGGGCGGTGACACGATCACCAGTGGTCTCGAGGTGACGTGGACCGACCGGCCGACGCAGTGGAGCAACCGCTTCTTCGAGATCCTCTTCGGCTACGAGTGGGAGCTCACCAGGAGCCCCGGCGGCGCGAAGCAGTGGGTCGCCAAGGACGCCGAGGCGATCATCCCGGACGCCCACGACCCGTCGAAGAAGCACAAGCCGACGATGCTCACGACGGACCTGTCGCTGCGCGTCGACCCGGCGTACGAGAAGATCTCGCGTCGCTTCCTGGAGAACCCCGACGAGTTCGCGCTGGCGTTCGCCAAGGCCTGGTACAAGCTGCTGCACCGCGACATGGGTCCGGTCAGCCGTTTCCTCGGGCCGTGGGTCGCGGAGCCGCAGCTGTGGCAGGACCCGGTGCCGGCCGTCGACCACGAGCTGGTGGGTGACGCCGACGTCGCCGCCCTGAAGGCGACGATCTTGAACTCCGGCATCCCGACCGCCCAGCTGGTCTCCACCGCCTGGGCCTCGGCCGCCACCTTCCGGTCCACCGACAAGCGCGGTGGCGCCAACGGCGCGCGGATCCGTCTTGAGCCGCAGCGCAGCTGGGAGGTCAACGAGCCCGAGCAGCTCGCGACGGTCCTGGCGACCCTTGAGGGCATCCAGCGGGAGTTCAACTCGGCCGGCGGCGCGCAGATCTCGCTCGCGGACCTGATCGTGCTGGCCGGCTCGGCCGCCGTCGAGAAGGCGGCGCGCGACGCCGGCGTCGAGGTGACCGTGCCGTTCCGCCCGGGTCGCACCGACGCCACCGCGGAGCAGACCGACGCCGAGTCCTTCAAGGTCCTTGAGCCGCGCGCCGACGGGTTCCGCAACTACCTGCGTCCCGGCGAGAAGACCCAGCCGGAGGTGCTGCTCCTCGACCGTGCCTACATGCTCAACCTGACCGCGCCCGAGATGACCGTCCTCATCGGCGGCCTGCGCTCGCTCGGGGCCAACGTCGGCGGCACGCGGCACGGCGTCCTCACCGAGCGGCCCGGCGTGCTCACCAACGACTTCTTCACCAACCTGCTCTCCCCGAGCACGCGGTGGAAGGCGTCGGAGTCCGAGGAGCACGGGTACGAGATCCGGGACCTGGCCACCGATGAGGTGAAGTGGACCGCCACCGCGGTCGACCTCGTCTTCGGCTCCAACTCCCAGCTGCGGGCCCTCGCGGAGGTCTACGCCAGCCAGGACGCGCGCGACAAGTTCGTGGCCGACTTCGTCGCGGCCTGGACCAAGGTCATGGAGCTCGACCGGTTCGACCTCGCCTGACCCGGCTTCGAACGACGGGCCCCGGCCGATCCACCAGCGATCGACCGGGGCCCGTCCGTGCGTGCCGGAGGCGGCCAGGTCAGGCGCTCGCGGCCACCTCGGGCGCGGCGACGGGCTGCTGCCCGCCGGCCGCCTCGGCGGGCCGGTCCGCCTCCGGGCGGGACCGCACCGTCGGGTACTCGGCGGTCTCGCCGCCCCCGGCCGCGGCGGCCATCACCGCGGCGGCGGCCAGGTCCGCCACCCGCTTCGCCTCCCGCTGCACCCGGGCCCGGACGTCCTTGGCGTGCTGCTCGACGGAGTCCGCCGAACGGCGCGCCTCCTCCAGCCGGCTCGTCTCGGCCGCCAACTCCTGTCGGATCTCGTCGAGGTGCTGCTGCAACTGGTTGACCTGGTGCTCGACCGCGGCCCCCTCCTGGCGGACCCGGGCGAGCTGCTGCTGGGCCCCGTCCAGCTCGGCGTGCAGCTGGGTCAGCGCCTGCCGCTGGCCGCCGACCTCCTGCTGCACGGCGGTGAGCTGCTCCTGGTGCAGGGTCGCCTGCTCGTCGGCGCGCTTGCGCACCTCCGTCGAGTACTGCTGCGCCTCGGCGATCAGCGTGGCGATCTTCTCCTCGGCGGCGGTGAGCTGGCCGGCCACGTCCCGCTCGGCCGCCGCCCGGTGCTCGGCCAACTCCTGCTCGGCCGCCGCCCGCCGCTCGTTGATCTCCCGCTCCACGTTGACCCGCCACTGGGTCAGCTCCTGCTGGCTCTGCGCGCGCGCCGCCTGGACCTCCTGCTGGATCTGCGTACGGGCCGCCTTGGTCAGCGCCTCGGCCGCAACGCGGGCCTGCTCCACCTGCTGGGCGGTCAGCTCGTTGATCCGCTTTGCCTCCTGCTGGGCGTGCGCGTGGGCGGCCTCGCCGTCCACCCGTAGCTGCTCCACCAGCTCCTGGATGTCCGCGAGCTGCGCCTCGGCCGCCGAGCGCCGCTCCTCGTACGCCTTCTCCTGCTCGGCCCGCCGGGCCGACAGTTCCGCCTCCAGGTCGTGCAGCGTCTGGGCGGCGTGCTCCCGCGCCTCCAACAGGACCCGCTCCGCCTCGGCCTGCAACTCGCCGGCCCGCTGCCCGGCGGTCTCCACGATCAACCCGGCCTGCTTCTCGGCGAGCGCGAGGATCTGGTCGACCACCGGCCCCAGGTCCCGGAAGGACGCCCGGTCCACCTGCGCCGGGCGCTGGCGCAGCTCGGTCAGCTCCGCCTGAAGCTGCTGGAACTGGAGGGTGTGGTTGCGGAGTTGGTACTGCGCCCGGTCCCGCTCGGCCGACAGGGCCGCGGCGCCGGCCTCGACCTGCTCGACGTACCGGTCGACCTGCCGCTTGTCGTAGCCGCGCAGCGTCTGCTCGAAGCTCGGCCGCCCGTTCGGCTCGTTGCGTACCGCGAACGACTCCCCGGTGGACATTCCGGCATCCTCCATACGATCGGCGACCTCAGGCCCGACGCGAGACCGCGATGCGGGCATGATGGGGCGCAACGTTACCGCCGTCTCCGCGCCACGAACACCCCACCCCGCAGCCGGCGCAGCTTCGCCGTCGTCGGCGCCAGCGCAACCCGACGGCCGGCACACGGCGACCTACTCGGTGAACGTGGAGGCGTGGCGGAGTCAGTGGTCGTTGTTCGACCACCCGAGCCCAGCCTCCGGGTCAAGGAACTGTCTCCTGACCGGTTGCGCAGACGGGACCGATTACGGTGCCGCGCCGAGCCCGGCCCAGGAGCGCAGCAACCATCCGCCGATCGAGTCGACAGGCCCCGCACCGGGGCCGTTGACGATTCGCTCGACCACCTCGGCGCGGGTGAACCAGCGCGCCTCGAGCAGCTCCGCACCGTCGACGTCGATCCGCTCGTCGAGCGCCTGCCCGATGAACCCGATCATCATCCCGGCCGGGAACGGCCATCCCTGGGAGCCCTGGTAGGTGACGGGGCCGACCGCGACGCCCGCCTCCTCGGCGGCCTCGCGGCGTACCGTGCCCTCCAGGCTCTCGCCGATCTCGACGAAGCCGGCCAGCAACGAGAAGTTGTCCGGGCCCGCGCCGTGGTGACGGGCCAGCAGGCAGCGCGGTTGCGGGCCGGGGATCTCGATCAGCACGATCACGGCCGGCTCGATCCGGGGAAACAGCAGCCGATTGCACTCCGGGCCGGTGCACACCCGGACGTGGCCGGCCTGGGCGCTGCGGGCGGGCGACCCGCAGGCGCCGCAGAAGCGGGCGTGGCGGTTCCAATGGAGCAGACCGCGCGCGTACGCCAGGGTCGCGGCGTGCGGGTGCGGCAGGCCGGCTGCCAGCGTACGCAGATCGGTGCTCGTCTGCGCGGCGCACAACCGCAGCGCGGCGGGCTCGGCGGCGGCGCTCAGGTCGGCGGCGAAGACGGGCGTGCCGTCGTCCAGGCCGAGCAGCACCAGCTCGTCGGCGGCGGCCGCGATCTCTCGGCACCGGGTGCCGGTCGCGACGACCGGGGCGCCGGCGGCGAGAAGGCAGCGGTCCCGCCACATCGGCACCAGCCGGACGTCGGGGCGGGCGAGCTGGCCGGCGACCCACTCGGGGTCAGCACGCCGGCCCGGGACCCGGTCGTGCGGTGTCCCGGTGTAAGCCAGATCGTCGAACGCCACGCCGGGTTTCTACCACGGACCCCGGCAGCCGAGGGCGATGAGCCCTTCCGGCCATCAGCCGCTGCCCGTCGGCAAGATCATCCGGCATCGGACGACCAACTGGAACACGGTGCAGAAGCCCCTTGCCATGATGCGGTGCGGGTCGCGGCCGGTCCGGCGACGCCGGACCGGCCGCAACAGCGGCCATCGCGGAGCTGTCAGCCGAGGTGCCGGGCGAAGAACCGCAGCGTACTGTCCAGCTCGAACGCCGGGATTTCGCCGTGTCTGCCGGGGTTGGCGTGCAGCGTCTTCTCGGCCGAGACGAAGGCGTCGAACAGCGCCAGGCCCTGGGCCCGGGGCACCCGCTCGTCGTCCCACTGCAACAGGTACCGCACCGGGACGGTGATCCGTGCGGCGGCCCCCGCCGACGCGAGCGCCCCGCCCAGGCCCAGCACCGCCGCGCGTACGCGGGTCTCGGCGGCAACGAACGGAACGCCGAGCCCGCAGCCCAGCGACACACCCCAATAGCCGACCGGGCCGGTGCCGACGTGCGCCAGTTGCTGGACCGAGTCCAGGACCGCCTGCCATTCCGGGACGGTCTGGCGGGCCACGAGGGCCTGGAATTCGGCGATCAGCGGTGCCAAGTCCTCCCCGGCATCCACGCGGGCCTGGTTCTCGGTCGCGATCCGGTTGTACTCCTCATCCATCGGCCGGTCACCGTGGCCGGGAACATCGACCGCCACCACGGCGAAACCACACTCGGCCACGAGGCGGCGCGCATGGGCCAGGATGCCGGGGGCCTTCTTGTGCTGGCCGCCGCCGTGTCCCAACAGGACAAGGGGGCGAGTGCCGGTGGCACCTCCCGGCGTCCACAGCACGCCGGGAATCTCACCGAGAATGAAGAGCAGTTCGCAGTTGCCGTCGGAGGAGGTCTCAGAGATGAAGCGCATGGGTTTGAGCCTTTCGGGATGCCTTCTGCGGGCACTCCCTAGGCCATACGGGGGAGGGAGTCCCGACCTGTCACAGCGTTGATCGGACTCACCTCCTTAGTTCGCAGCAGCGTACGCGATGGCGGGCCCACCATGCGGACAGCTCTACCCTAGCTGCACGCGGGCCGTCCCGAGCTGGGCGGGTACGCCGAAGACACGGCCTCACGGCCCCGGACATCGATGGGACAGTCATGCGAGTCGTCGTTATCGGCGGAAGTGGCCATATCGGCACATTCCTCGTCCCCCGGCTGGTGCGCGCCGGCCACGAGGTGCTGAGCATCAGCCGCGGCACCAGCACCGCCTACGCCGACGAGCCCGAGTGGCAGCAGGTGCACCGGGTCGTCGCCGACCGGGAGCGGGAAGACCGCGAGGGCACCTTCGGCGCCACGGTGGCCGGGCTCCGCCCGGATATCGTGGTCGACCTGGTCTGCTTCACCCTGGAATCGGCCACCGCGCTGGTCGGGAGTCTCCGCGGCCGGGCCGGGCACCTGCTGCACTGTGGGTCCACCTGGCGCTACGGGCCCAGTCACCACGTGCCGATCTCCGAAGCGTCGGGCATTGCCCCGTTCGGCGAGTACGGGATCCAGAAGGACCGCATCGCCCGGATGCTGAAGGAGGAGACCGCCTCCGCGGGCCTGGTGACCACGTCGCTGCACCCCGGGCACATCGTCGGTCCCGGCTGGCACCCGATCGGCCCGCTGGGCAACGTCGACCCCGCGGTCTGGCAGACGCTCTCGGCCGGACGTCCGTTGCGGGTCCCCGGTAGCGGCGTCGAGCTGATGCACCACGTGCACGCCGACGACGTCGCCCAGGCCTTCGAGCAGGCAATCGAGCGCCGGGACGCGGCGGCGGGCGAGGACTTCACCATCGTCGCCCCCACCGCGCTGACCGTCCGCGGGTACGCCCACGAGGCCGCCGGCTGGTTCGGGCACACCGGGTCGCTGGAATCGGTGACCTGGGAGGAGTTCCGTCAGGCCACGACGCCGGAGCACGCCGAGATGAGCTGGGAACACCTCTACCGCAGCCACTGCTTCAGCATCCAGAAGGCCAGCACCCTGCTCGGCTACGCGCCGCGCTACGAACCGCAGGCCGCCGTGCTCGAATCCGTCCGCTGGCTGATCGACCACGGAAAGTTGGAGGTAGCCCGACCGCTCACCGTATGAAGCAGGTAAGGCCGGTATCCGTGCCGCGAAGCAGGAATCCACCCGGACGCTTCCTGGGCGGTTGGGCGGCGGCGGCGTCGAGGCCCGGCCGCCACTGAAAGTTCGTCGCGAACGCCTCCGGCCGGTTGTAGTCTCGGCCCTCATGAGTTGGCTGCCCGACGACTTCGTCCATCCCGTCCGTGTGCCCGTGCCCGGCACCGCGCTTCACCTCCGGCCCATCCGCGAGGCGGACACCGCGATCGACTACCCCGCCGTGATGGGCTCCCGGGAACGCCTGTGGGAGATCTTCGGCCCGGCCTGGGGTTGGCCCAGCGAGACGATGACGTACGAGGAGGACCGCGTCGACCTCCTGCGGCACGAGAGGGAGATAGCCGCGCACCAGTCGTTCAACTACGCGCTGCTGGACGAGGAGGAGACGGCGATCCTCGGCTGCGTCTACATCGACCCGCCCGAGCGCACCGGCGCCGACGCGGAGGTCTCCTGGTGGGTGGTGGACGACCTCGTCGGCGGCGAGGCGGAGCGCGCGCTCGACGCGCTGGTGCCGCAGTGGATCGCCGCCGACTGGCCCTTCCAACAGCCCCGCCGCATCGGCCGTGACATCACCTGGCGGGACTGGCTCGCGCTGCCGCCCGCCTCGTGACCCGCCCGGTCGCACTGGTACTGCGACCTACCTATCGCGCGGCCCACCCATTCGCTGATCTGGTCAACTGCGCACGGCCTTCTTGAGCAGCTTCCTGATCGCCGCCTCGCCCTTCTCGCCCAACTCCGTCACGGCGAAAGACGTCGCCCACATGCCGTGGTCCTCATCGAGCGTCGCCTCCGCCGTGAAACCGAACGACGAGTAGCGCTCCTTGTCCACCTGGCCGCTGCGGAAGAAGCACACCACCTTTCCACCGCGGGCGTAGGCAGGCTGGCCGTACCACAGCTTCGGGGCCAGCTCCGGGGCGGCTTCCGCGACGATGGCGTGCAGGCGCTCGGCCACCGCACGGTCCGGCTGCGCCATCTCGGCGATCTTCGCGAGCACATCCTTCTCGTCGGCCGCCGCCTTGTTCGCGCTCTTGCTGCGACGAGCCTCCGCCTTCAACTCCGCCGCGCGGTCCTTGACGGCGGCGCGCTCGACCTCGGAGAAGCTCTCCTCGGGAGACTTGCCCGGTCTGCTTTCCTTGCTGGCCTTCGACGCAGCGCTCACGTAGGTGCCGCTCCTCTCGTCCGTCACCGTGGTCGGCGTGATCATTCACGCTAGCCGCGGGCGACGAGCCGCGCCTTCTCGAATCCTGACCGGTCCACCTGCGGGAGGGCCGCGCCACGCGGCGGGGTCGCCGGGATCTGTGCGATGCCCGTGCCGCAGACCGTGGCCGACGGGGATCGGCTGAACCTGCCGGCCTCTTCCCGATGCTAAGAAATTTAGCACGGGCCGGTGGTCCCCGGTATCGAACGATTTGCTGATTACCCGCCCCGGGTGATCTGGCTAAGTTCGCAGCCGAATCAACGGGGAAAGGATCCGAATTCCGTGCAGGTTTTACAGGGTCAGAAGAACAGCCATCCATCGGGTGGAAACTCGACCGAAGAGGAGGACCGAAAGCCGTCGACGCTGGTCCGGCGGGGGTTGATCCCGGATACGCGTCCGCAACGGATTCTCGCGCTGGCGACGTTCGTCAACATGATCGGCAGCGGCGTCTTCATGGTCAGCGCCGCGCTCTTCTTCACCCGTGTCGTCGGACTTTCCCTGGCTCAGGTCGGCATCGGAATGGGCATCGCGGCCGCCGTTGGCCTCCTGACCGGCGTACCGGTCGGGCACCTCGCCGACCGGCGGGGACCGCGAGAGATCTATTTGTGGATGCTCGTCATTCAGGGCGTGGCGATGACGGCGCTGGTCCTCGTCCAGTCGTTCTGGATGTTCCTGGTGGCGCTCTGCCTGAGCGAACTCGCTCGTTCGGCGGGGGGAGCCGCGCGTGGCCCGCTGGTTCGCGGAGTCGGCGGTGCCGACCTCACCAGATACCGCGCCTACCTGCGCTCGATCGCGAACCTCGCCGGCAGTTGCTCCGCCGTGGCCACCGGCTTCGCGGTGTAGTACGCCTCGCGTCCGGCCTACCTGGCACTGGTGCTGGGCAATGCGCTCACCTTCGCGGCCAGCGCCGCCGTCATCGCCGCGCTGCCGTCGCTGCCGCCCGTTCCCGCACCGCGGACGGCCAGCCGCTGGGGGGGTGCTCAGGGACCGGTCGTACGTGGCCGTGACCGTGCTCGACGGCATCATGTCGATCCACCATCAGGTGCTTCTGTTCGCACTGCCGCTCTGGATCGTCGGACACACCAGCGCACCCCGGTGGCTGATCGGCGCGGGAGCATTCGTCAACACCGCCCTGGTGGTGCTGCTCCAGATCAGGGCCAGCCGGGGAGTGACCGACAGCATCACCGCCGGGAGAGCCATGCGGCGTGCGGGTCTGGCGTTCTTCGTCGGCATGGCCGCGATGGCCGCAGCGGCGGGACTCTCCTCGCGCCTTGCGCTCGTCGGCGTCATCGTCCACACGATCGGTGAACTCTGGCACACGGCCGGCTCGCTGGAACTCCGATTCAGCCTCGCTCCCGCCCACGCCCAGGGGCAGTACATGGGACTGCGGTGGGCCGAACGGACGCGCCCGTACGCGGAGCAGCCCGCCTAGCCGGGCCGGCCCTCCCACCTACGGTCGGCCCGCTCCTCACGGGGGGAGCGGGCCGACGCCCGGCCCTCGCCCGCTCGGTCTTCTCCATGCCTCACCGCAGACTCCGCTACCCGGCCGCTCCCGCCGGCGCTCTCAGGTCACCAGGCCGGCGCGGTAGGCGTAGACCACCGCCTGCACCCGGTCGCGCAGGTCGAGCTTGGTGAGGATGCGCGACACGTACGTCTTGACGGTCTCGTGGCTGATCACCAGCGTCGCGGCGATCTCGCCGTTGGACAGGCCGTCGGCGATGAGGCGCAACACCTCCAGTTCGCGCGGGGTCAGCCCCACGTTCTGCGGCGTGCCCTCGGCGGGACGGATCCGCGCCGCGTACCTGCCCACGAGCTGCCGGGTCACCTCGGGCGCCAGCAGCGCGGCCCCGCTCGCGACCGTGCGGATGCCGTGCAGCAGTTGCGCCGGCGGGGCGTCCTTGAGGAGGAACCCGCTCGCTCCCGCGCGCAGCGCCTCGTACACGTACTCGTCGAGGTTGAACGTCGTGACCACGAGCACCTTGACGGGGTGGGCCACCCCGGCGCCGGCGAGCAGGCGGGTCGCCCCGATCCCGTCGAGCACCGGCATCCGTACGTCCATCACGACCACGTCCGGGTGCAGCCGGCCGGCGAGGTCGACCGCCGCGCGCCCGTCCCCGCACGCGCCGACGACCTCGAGGTCGGGCTGCGCGTCGATGATCGTGGCGAAGCCGGTGCGAATCAGCGCCTGGTCGTCGCAGACCAGCACCCGGACCGGCGCGGTCACGATGGGCTCCCGGTGGGAATGGTGGCCCGCACGACGAAGCCGTCGCCCGCCCGTTGTCCCGCGCTGAACTCACCGCCGAGCACGCCGACGCGTTCGCGGAGCCCGGCGAGGCCGCGCCCGCCCCCACCGGGGGCCGTGGCGTACGAGCCCGAGCCGTCGGTGCTGACCTCCACGGTGATCTCCCTTTCGCCGTGGCGCACGTGGACAGTGGTGCGGCTGCCGTGGGCGTACTTGAGGGTGTTCGTCAGCGCCTCCTGCACGACCCGGTACGCCGCGAGCTCGGCGCCGCCGGTCGTCCCGGCCGGCGTGCCCTCCTCGGTGAACTCCACCGGCTGCCCGGCCTGCCGGGTCTGCTCCACGAGGGCGCGGAGTTCGCCGACGGACGGTGTACGCGGCTCGGCGCTGTGGTCGGGGTTGAGCAGGTCGAGCAGGTGCCGCAGGTCGGTGATGGCCCGCCGGCCGGTGTCGGTGATGGCCGTCAGGCTCGTGTCGAGGCGTTCGGGGGCGGCGGTCAGGTAGCGCGCCGCCTCGGCCTGCACCACCATCGCCGTCACGTGGTGGGTCACCACGTCGTGGAGTTCGCGGGCGATGCGGGTGCGTTCGGCGGCGCGGGCGGTCACGGCGACGTGACGGCGGCGCTCGGCCTCGGCGGCCCGGGACTGCCGCAGCCAGGCCCCGATGCCCCAGGCGATCGCCAGCGCCAGGTAGAACGTGGCGAAACCGGTCACGCCCTCGGTCGACCCGAGCCGGTCCAGCGCGACGGCCAGCGCCACGTACGCGGCGGAGCCCACGACCATGGTGGTACGCCGACGGCGTTCCAGGTGGGCCCCCGCGCTCACCAGCGCGATGGCCAGCGCGGAGCCCGCGACCGTGTGATAGGCGCGGAGCTGGTCGATCGCGAAGCCGAGCGACACCAGCGCGAGGCAGACGGCCGGCCAGCGTCGGCGGACGGCGAGCGGGAGGCACTCCAGGGCGACCACCCCGACGGTCAGCGCGTCGAAGGGACGCCCCGGCAGATCGCCGAGCTGCGTACCGTGGTTGTGCAGCGCCGGCACCACCGACGCGAGGACGAGCAGCAGCGCCAACGGGAGATCCCGGACCGTGACGTCCCACCGCCGCCATGAGCCCGGGACCGTCTGAAGGCCGATCATCAGGAAACCGTAGCGGTCGCCCGCTCGACGCCGACCGCGCGGCGACGCGGGACGAGGTGACCGCGGCGGTGGGCCAGCCACATGAACACCAGGGTCAGCGCTACACCCGCCGCCAACGTGTACAGGCTTCCCTCAGGCCCGAAGTCGCCGCCGGTGAGTACGGCCGGGCCCGACGTCGTGGCGTCCAGCAGCCCTTTCGACTCGCCGTTGCCGGAGACCACGACGCTGAAGATGCCGCCCGCGGCGAAGTTCCAGCCGAAGTGCAGGCCGATCGGCACCCACAGGTTGCGGGTGGCGGCGTAGCAGGCAGCGAGCATGAAGCCGGCCTCGATCGCGATGGCGACCGCGCCCCACAGGCTGGCGTCCGGGTTGAGCAGGTGCATCAGGCCGAACACCACGCCGGTCAGCAACAGCGCGATCCAGGTACCCGTGCGTTCCTCGACGATGCGGAACAGGACGCCCCGGAAGAGCAACTCCTCGGTCGTGGCGGCGGCGGCCATGAACCCGAGCAGCCCCACCGCACCCGTCACCGAGCCCAGGCCGTGGACGTGGTAGCCGCCGACGAAGGCGATGTTGAGGATGACGGCCGCGAACATCCCGACCCCGATCAGCGCCCCCCGGGCGATCCGGGCGCCGGCGCCGGCCCGGGCCACCTCCGTGACCTCGCGGCGCTCGGTGCGCCGCACCACCCACGCGTAGACGAAGATCGCGGCCACCGCCGTCAACACACCCAGGGGCAGGGCGAGCCAGGCGCTCCCCGCCACCGCGGCGACGGCCTGGCTACCGACCAAGGCGACCGCTACAACGGCCAGGAACTGCTTCGAGAAACGCATGATGACTCCTTCAACGAGGTCCGGCCGGAGCGCAGCGGCCACGTCGAACGCTATGGAGTCGCCGGTCAGGAATCGTCACCACGCGGTGGACACTTGCGGGTAGCTCGCGCGGGGGACAAGCCCCCACCCCACCCCACCCCACCCCCGCGATCTTGCACTTTCGGCCCCCGTGGTGAGGCTTTTGCATCTTTTGTTCGGGCCCGAAGTGCAAGATCGGCAGAGTCCGGGGGTGGGGCAGGGCCGTGCCGGTGTCGGAGAGCAGACGGGCCCGCCGAGGCGCGTGTCGCGCTCCGACGGCCGGCGGCGGCGAGCCCCATTTCCCAGGTGGCGATGTAGTCGTGCAGGTGGCCCTGCTGACGCTGCTGGGTGGTGAGCGCCCAGACGAGTTGCCACACGACCAAATGCCAGTGCCGCGCCCGCGCCACGCGGGCTGCGGCCAGCAGGCACGCGTACTCGGCCTGGAAGCAGTCTCGGGCCTCGGCCGTCTCGGTCAAGGTGAGCGGACCGGCCCCCGAGACCGGAGGACCGACGTCGACGTGCCGCCGGTGCGGGTCGAGCACCTTGGCGCCGCTGAGCGCGGTGTGCAGGTAGAAGTCGATCAGCCGGCGGACTTCGTCCTTGCTGTCCGGGCCGGCCTGCTCGATGGCGAGGAGTCGGATCAGGTCATGCATCCGGTAGCGGCCTGGCCGGTGCTGGTACACGAGGTGGGCGTTTTCCAGACGGCCGAGCAGCGCGCGAGCGCGGGCGACCGGTTCGGCTGTGAGCCGGGCGGCGGCCGTGAGACTGATGTCTGGGCCGGGCGCGACGCCGAGCAACCGGAGCATTCGCGCCGATCCGTCATCCAACCCTCGATAGGACCACGAGATGACGGCGCGGACGTTGCCGGAGAGATCACCGCTGTCGAGACCGTCGAGTCGGGCCGACTCGACGCGCAGTTCAGCGCATACCGCCCGTAGAGGCAGGGCGGGGCGGGTGGCCAACCGGATCGCGACGACGTTGATCGCCAAGGGCAGACCAGCGCAGAACCCCACCAGCTCGGCTGCGGCGTCAGGCTCGGCCTCGACCCGGTCAACGCCGAGGTGCGCGACAAGTATCCGCCGGGATTGCTCCGCGTCGAGTACGTCGAG
This sequence comes from Micromonospora sp. NPDC002296, assembly GCF_040296145.1. NCBI lineage: Bacteria > Bacillati > Actinomycetota > Actinomycetes > Micromonosporales > Micromonosporaceae > Micromonospora > Micromonospora sp. NPDC002296. The sequence continues at coordinate 17,147 of NZ_JBEOWQ010000035.1, read as the reverse complement.
GCGTACCAGCCGCGCGCCGCGCAGATACAGGCCGGGAAGTTCGTTGCGGGCCGCGACCAGTACGACACAGCTCGGGCTGCCAGGGATCAGGGGCTCGACCTGGGTGCTGTCACGGTCGAACCCGCGCAGATTCACGTAGAGTTGCCCGGCTGGAAAGCCTTTTAGTGGAGGACCGGCATCTTGTCCATGTCGTTGAGGGTGAAGCCGGCATGGACGCAGACGTCCCGAATTCTCGCCTCGTCGAGTGCTTCCCGGAGGAGCTGGCGCAGCTTCCGATCGCTGTCCGTCCAGGGTCTCGGCCGCTCCACCTGCCGTTTTGCGTGGTCTTGGTCCACTGTGCACCTGGCGTGGATACCGGCCTCGCACAGGGCAAGTTTCGAGAAGCATGGTGTCGATCGCCGATGTGAAACTCATGGATCTCTTACGAGCAGAAGGCAGAATGATTATGAGTAGCGGTGCGGTCCTCATACTTTTCCCCATCATCGTGGGCATCATCATGCTCGGGCTCGGCCTTACCCTGACCCTTGAGGACTTCCGCCGAGTGGTGAGATATCCCAAGGCGATGGTGGTCTGCCTGGTCTCCCAGATGCTGATCCTGCCGGCGATCTGCCTGGGCCTGGTGGTCGCGTTCAACCTGCGCCCCGAGCTGGCGGTCGGCATGATGCTGCTCGCCGCCTCGCCCGGCGGCAGCACGGCCAGCCTCTACAGCCACCTGTTCAAGGGTGATTTGGCGCTCAACATCTCGCTGACCGCAGTGAACTCGGTGCTGGCGCTGTTCACGCTGCCGATCATCGTGAACCTGTCGGTGTCGGCCTTCGTCGGATCGGACAGCTCGCTCGGCCTCCAGTTCGACAAGGTGATCCAGGTCTTCGCCCTGGTCCTGATCCCGATCGCCATCGGCATGGCCATCCGCGCGAAGTTCACCGCCGCCGCCCAGCGCTTGGAACGCACCGTCAAGATCCTGTCGGTGGTGGCGCTGATCGTGATGATCTCCGGCGTGATCGCCGGCATCGGCGCGGAGGTGTTCGACATTCTCGGGGAGATCATCCTCGCGGTGCTGGCGTTCAACCTGATCAGCATGGCGATCGGCTACTTCGGCCCGCGTTTGCTCAAGGTCGGCGAGCGGGAGTCGATCGCCTCGGCGTTCGAGATCGGCCTGCACAACGCCAGCCTGGCCATCACCATCGGGATGAGCCCGACGCTGCTCGACAACTCCACGATGGCGATGCCGTCGGTGACGTACGGCTTCGTCATGTTCTTCACCGCCGCTGTCTTCGGCATCATCGTCTCCCGCCGCGTGCGGGCAACGAACCCGACCGGCGACCTGTCGGCGACCCCGAGCCGGGTGTGAACCGGGCCCCCGCCGACAGGATCGATTGAGAGCACAGACCGAAGAGCGCGCCCGGCGACCCCGCCGGGCGCGCTCTTTCTCGTGGTACGACCTCAGCGCGCCGTACTGCGCCCCGGCAGCCAGAGGCAGGACGCGAATAGAGATGGTGGGTAGCTCGGGCCGACCCGGGGGAGACCACCGTGTCTCCCGGGGACGACCAGCACGTACGCCGCCGGTCTTCCGCGACCGGCGGATGCCCGGCGGTGCCTGCCGGACGCCGACCACGACGGCCCCTGTGCCCGCCGCCTGCGCCGCTGGGGACCGGGTTCACGGGGGCGAGTGGTGCCCGCCCCGCCCCGGTGCGACGATCATGATCGTCCCCGAACGTGGCGAGGAGAGCGCGATGATCAGTGACGCTGAGCTGGACGACTGCCGGCGGGTCGCCGAGGAGGCGGCGCGCCTCGGCGGGCGGGAGCTGCTGCGGCGCTTCGGCGACCACGGCCGGGTCGACTACAAGACGGCGTCCACCGACCCGGTGAGCGATGCGGACCGGGCCAGCGAGGCGCGGATCGTCGAGCTGCTGCGTGCCCGCCGGCCCGACGACGGCATCCTGGCCGAGGAGGGCAGCGGACACGTCGGTGGCTCCGGGCTGCGCTGGGTGCTGGACCCGCTGGACGGCACGGTCAACTACGTGTCCGGGATACCGTTCTGGTGCGTCAGCGTGGCCTGCGAGGAGGAGACGGCCGACGGCTGGCAGCCGGTCGTCGGGGTGATCCTCGACCCGGTGCACGACGAGCTGTTCCACGCCGTCCGGGGCCGGGGCGCGTACCTGGGCGACAGCCCGCTGGTCCGGCCCGCCGGCACCGCCCTCGACGAGGTCATCCTCGCCAGCGGGTACGCGTACGACGTCGCCCACCGCAGGGTGCAGGCGGCTGTCGTTGCCGACCTCGCCGGTGACGTACGCGGGGTGCGGATGCTCGGCACCACCGCGCTGGCCCTGTGCTGGGTGGCCGCCGGGCGCTGCGACGCGTACGTCGAGGATCGCGCCTTCCGCTGGGACTGGGCCGCCGGCCTGGTGATCGCCACGGAGGCCGGCGCGGCCGTCGAGGTGCACGGCAGTCGGGTGCTCGCCGCGCCGCCGGAGTTGATCGACGATCTCCGGCCCCGGGTCGCCGCGCTGGGCTGACGCCGAAGAGTGCGACGAGCCGCCCGGCGGGGGGTTGCGCCGGGCGGCTCGCCACGTCGGGGAAGGCTTAGAGGAAGAGGGTGTTCGGGCCCAGTCCGCAGACGACCCGGCCGTACAGCTCGGTGTTGGTGTCGGCGTTGATGAGCCCGTGCAGGCTCATCGCGTTGATGTCCCGGGCGATCCGCTGGATCGGCACGTCACGGTAGATGGACGAGCCGCCGCTGGCGGAGGCGAAGATGTCCACCGCCTCCTTGGCCAGCCGGGTGGCCCAGCCGTGGTCGGCGCGGACCCGGGCCCGCTCCTCCAGCGTCCACTCCGCGCCGCTGGCCGCCTTGCTGTCGACCAGGTCGGCGGCGTGGTACGCGTGGAACTCGGCCTGGTCGATCTTCATGAGCGCGGTGCCGATCTTCAGGTGGGTGACCGGCGCCTCGCTCTGGTTCTCGTAGTTGGTGTAGGTGATTCCCCGGCCGGGGAGCCGGTCGAGGAACTCGTCGCGCGCGGACTTGGCCACGCCGACCGCCGCGCCCACGCCGGACGCCGCCGCGTTCAGCGCGGCCGGGGTGCGCCAGACGGAGGAGTCGGCGTTGCCGTGCGACAGGCCCTGCGGGATCATGGCCGCGCTCATCGGGATGATGTGGCTGCTCGGCACGAACACCTCGCGGGCCACCGTGGTGACGCTGCCGGTGGCGGTCAGGCCGGTGGTGTACCAGTCGTCGACGATCTCCAGGCTGCCGATCGGTATCAGCGCCATGATCGGCTCCGGCTCGGCGTCCGGGCGCAGCAGGACCGCCGCGATCTCCTGCCACTGCGCGTGGTGGGCCCCGCTGATGAAGTGCCAGCTGCCGTTGACGACGACGCCCCCCTCGGTGGGGACGGCCGTGCCACCGACGCTGTTGGTGCCGCACACCCGCGCGTTGGGGGTGGCGAAGACCTCGTCCTGGGCCTCGTCGGGGAACAGGCCGGCGAGCCAGGTGGGGATCCACAGCACGGAGGTGACCCAGGCGGTGCTGGCGTCGCCCCGGCCCAGCTCGGTGGCGACCGCCACGAGCGTGCGGGTGTCCACCTCGTACCCGCCGTAGCGGCGGGGCGTGCGGAGCTTGAACAGCCCCGCCTCCTCGATCGCGGCCACCGTCTCGTCGTGGAGGCGACGGTTCTCCTCCTGCCACGCCGCGTGTTTGCGGATCAGCGGGACGAGGTCCGCGGCGCGCTGGACGAGTTCCTCGCGGCTGGGTGCTTCGGTGATCGTGGGCACATGTCCTCCTCAACGGGCGACCGGATCGGCCGGAATCCTGTCTGCCAAGCGCCATCGACGCTGTCACATCCCGGCTGTCGCGGCCTCTTCCGGATTGCTCGTTGCCGGCGTGGGTCCGGCCGGTGAAAAAGGCACGAGCGGAGAAGTCGGCCCCTCCGTGGCCGTGTCAGGGTCGCAGGTGTCGCCCGGTCTCCGTGTGGGCCGGCGGCGACCGTCGAGGGAGGAACGATGAGTTTTCCGCAGATCGTCTCGCGTGAGGAATGGACCACTGCCCGGGAAAGGCTGCTGGAGGAGGAGAAGGCGCTGACCCGCGCCCGCGACCAGCTCAGCGCCGCGCGCCGGGCCATGCCCGTGGTGCCGGTGGAGAAGGAGTACGTGTTCGCCTCGCCCTCCGGTGAGGTGACGCTGCTCGAACTGTTCCAGGGGCGTCGCCAGTTGCTCGTCCGGCACTTCATGTTCGCCCCGGACGCGAAGGAGGGCTGCGTCGGCTGCTCGATGCAGGCCGACAACGTCGGGGACCTGTCGCACATGCACGCTCGAGACACCTCGTTCGTGATGATCGCCCGGGCCCCGCTGGAGAAGATCGAGCAGTTCAAGGCCCGAATGGGCTGGAGCCACATCCCGTGGGTGTCCTCGTATGGCAGCGACTTCAACTACGACTTCAACGTCACCATGGAGAAGGGCGAGCTGCCGGCGGTCAGCTCCTTCATCCGTGAGGGCGAGAAGATCTTCCACGCCAGCTCGGTGTTCGACCGGGGCGGCGAGGTGTTCATCAACACCTACAACTACCTCGACGTCACCCCGCTGGGCCGGCAGGAGGAAGAGCTGGCGCACCCGTGGGACTGGTGGCGGCACCACGACCGCTACGACGCCGAGAATGCCGCCAACCCGGGCGAGAACTGGTGGACCGGGCTGAACAAGTTCCAGGTGCGCCACGAGAGCCCGGCCGAGCAGCAGCCGACGGAGGCCGCGCCGCAGTGACGGCGGCGCGGTGGGGTGCGGCGGCACTCCACCGTCCGCGGCGGCCGGTTCCCGGCCGGCGGCTTCGGCCGTCGCCGGGAGCCGGCCGCCGGCGCGTGGGGCCGAACGCCCGGCCCCGGTCGCCGCGCCGACGCGGCGACCGGGGCCGGCGTTCTGCGCGTGCGTCGTTCCAGCCGTGCGTCGTCCGGGTCGCGGTCCGTTCGGGCCGCGCCGGGGCGGCGCGCGGGATCAGGAGGAGACGGCGACGCTGTGCCGCTGGACCGGCACCGGGGCCGCGCCGCGCCGGGGGACCCCGCCGAGCATCCGCAGCGCCGCCGCCGACGGCGAGCCGGCCTCGACGGTGAAGGTCACCAGCATCAGGTTCGGGGCCTCCTCCAGCCGCAGCGTGTGCTGGTTGACCGTCAGCGCGCCGACCACCGGGTGGGCCATGTCGTAGGTCATCGTCTCGCAGGTGCTGACCGGGTGCTCGGCCCACATCCCGGCGAACTCGGGGCTGCGCGACAGCAGCTCCTCGACCAGCCCGACGACCCGGCGGTCGTCGCGGTAGCGGCCCACGGCCATCCGCAGGTACGCCACCACGGAGCGGGCCTTGCCCGGCCAGTCTGTGTACAGCTCGCGCATCCGGGGGTCGAGGAAGACCGACCGGCTCATGTTGGGCGCCTCGTCGAGGTGCCAGGCGAGCAGGGCGTGGCCCAGCGGGTTCCAGGTGTGCACGTCGGTCGCGGCGCTGAGCACCATCGCCGGCACGTCGGGCATCATCGCGAGCATCTGGCGCAGGGCCGGCGGCGCGGAGCTGGCCCGGACCGCCCGCTCGGGCGCCGTCCGGCCAGGGCGGGCCAGCGTGAACAGGTGCGCCCGCTCGTTGCAGCCGAGCTGCAACGCTCGGGCGACCGCGTCGAGCACCTCGTCGGACACGTTGTGTGCCTGGCCCTGCTCCAGCCTGGTGTAATAGGAGACGCTGACCCCGGCGAGCTGGGCCAGCTCCTCGCGGCGCAGCCCGGACACCCGCCGGCGCTCGCCGTAACGGGCCAGGCCGGCGTCCTGCGGCCGGATGACACCGCGTCGCGATCGGAGGAACTCGCCGAGCGGATTCATGCGACTCAGTATGACGGACCAGCATGACACTGTCAGTGGTACCCACCGTGGAAGTACCAACGGTTTCCGGCCGGGCGGGGAGGGGAATCCGCCGCGCCCGGCCGGGGCCGGTCAGCCCTCCGGACCGGTCAGGCCGTCTCCGCCAGGAAGCGCATGATGTGGTCGTTGGTGATCTCCGGCTGCTCGGTGAGCGGGACGTGTCGCGAGTCGGGGACCAGCGCGCCGACCGAGCCCTTCGGCAGCGCCTCGACGATCCGCGCGAGCTTCTCCTCGTTCATCGCGAACGCGACGTCCTGGACGCCGAAGATGTTCAGCGTCGGCTGGCTCGGCAGGGCCCCCCACAACGCGGCCTGCTCGGCCGCCCACTCGGGGCCGCCGAACGTCGTGGCGGGGAAGTTGGTGCGGTACATGCCGAGGGCGGCGTTCAGGTTCTCCGGCGTGCCGAGGGCGGCCCGGATGTCGGCCAGGTCCTGGGTGACGTCGTAACCGTCCCTTGAGTACTTGTGCAGCATGAACTCCAGGAAGGCAAGGTCGTTGGCGGCGACCAGCTCGTTGGCGGCGGCCATCTGGAAGAACCAGAAGTGGGCCTGGACGTTGATGCCCCGGGGGTCGAGCAGGTACTCGCCGAAGAACTGGAACGGCGGCACGTCGCAGGCGACCAGCCGCGACCACCGCTGCGGCTCCTGCACCACCGCGCTCCACGCGACGGCGGCCCCGAAGTCGTGCCCGATCAGCACCGCCCGCTCATCCCCGCCGAGCGCCTCGTGCAGGGCGTTGACGTCGGCCACCATGTCGCGGATGTGTTCGCCGCCGGGCGGCGGGACCGAGCTGGGGGCGAAGCCGCGGGTCCACGGGGCCACGGCCCGGTAGCCGGCGTCGGCCAGCACCGGCATGAGGTGCCGGAACGAGTTGGGAGTGAACGGGAAGCCGTGCACCAGCAGGGCCAGCGGCCCCTCGCCCAGCTCACGGTATGCGATGTCGACACCGTTGACGGTGACCTGTGATTGACGCATGGGATGCCTCCTCGGCGGGCATGGATTGATCCAAGACTGGCCGAGCCGACGGTGCCCCGCTTCTCCGTGCGTGCTGCCCGTACCACGACTCGACGCCCCTCGTGCGGCATCGACCGGGATGTCCCCCGATCAGGTGAAAGACCGGGTGGTCGCGTCTGTCCCGGTCTCCCCGTCGTTGTATTGCGCGGACCTGGGAGGGGGACCGTGGAGTACGCACTGGTGATCTTTCACGACGAGACCGGCGAGCTGAGCCCGGCGGAGATCGACGAGCATCCCCGGCACCGGGCCTGGCTGGACGAGGTGCGCCGGCGGGGGGCGTTCGCGGGCGGGCAGCGGCTGCGCCCCGGCCGCGCCGGACGGACCGTCCGCACCCGGGCCGAGGGCACGCTGGTCACGGACGGGCCGTTCGTCGAGGCCCGGGAGCAGGTGGGCGGGTTCGTCCTGCTGAACTGCGCGGACCTCGACGAGGCGACCGAACTCGCCGCCCTGCACCCGTTCGCCGAGCTGGGTGCCATCGAGGTGAGGCCGGTCTGGACCTGGTGACCTTCACCGTCGACGCCGCCGTGGCCGGCGCGTTCCGCCGGGAGTACCACCAACTCGTCGGCGGCCTCGTCGACCTCACCCGGGACCGGAGCCTGGCCGAGGACTGCGTGCAGGAGGCGTTCGCCGCCGCGCTGGAGCGCTGGCGGTGCGAGGGCGTGCCGCGCCGGCCCGGGGCGTGGCTGACCACCGTGGCACGCAACCGGGCCGTCGACCGGCTGCGCCACGAGACCGTACGTGCCGCCCGGCTGCGGGAGGCGGCGGCCGTCCTCCCGGCGTACGACGAGCTGCCGCCGGTGCCGTCCCTGATCCGGGACGTCCAGCTACGCCTGATCTTCACCTGCTGCCACCCCGCGCTGTCGCTGCCGTCGCAGGTCGCGCTGACCCTGCGTACCGTCGTGGGGCTCGGCCCGGCGGAGATCGCCCGCGCCCTGCTGGTCCCGCCGGGGACCCTGGCCCAGCGGCTGGTGCGGGCCCGGCGCAGCGTCCGCGACGCCGGCCTGCGCTGCGAGCTGCCACCGGCAGCCGAGCTGCCCGGGCGGGCCACGGCGGTACGCGCGGTGCTGTACCTGCTGTTCACCGAGGGGTACGCCGCAACGGCCGGCGCGGACCTGGTGCGGCGCGGGCTGTGCGCGGAGGCGGTCCGGCTGGCCCGGCTGCTGGCCCGGCTGCTGCCCGACGACCCGGAGACGCTCGGCCTGCTCGCGCTGCTGCTGTTGCACGAGGCCCGGCGCGACGCCCGGACCGACGCCCACGGCGACCTGGTGCCGCTGGAACGGCAGGACCGCCGGCGGTGGGACCGGGGCCGGGTGGCCGAGGGGGTGGGCCTGCTGGACCGGGCCCTGTGCCGTGGCCGGCCCGGCCCGTACCAGGTCCAGGCGGCGATCGTGGCCTGCCACGCCACCGCCCCGGACGCCGCGCGCACCGACTGGGCCCAGATCGCCGGGCTCTACGCCGAGCTGGCGGAGCTGGCGCCGTCGGCCGTGGTGCAGCTCAACCGGGCGGTGGCGGTCGGGATGGCGCTCGGCCCGCAGCGGGGCCTGGCCCTGCTGGAGCAGGTGGAGCGCTCGGGCGAGCTGGCCGGGAACCACCTCGTCCCGGCCGTCCGCGCGGATCTGCTGCGCCGGCTGGACCGGCACGGCGAGGCGGCCGGGGCGTATCGGCGGGCGCTCGACCTGGCCGGCAACGACGCCGAGCGCCGGTACCTGCGGGGGCGGTTGGCGGAGGTGACCGGCCCGCCCCGGGACCAAGCAAAATAAAGCACCAGAAAATGTATATTTCCCCAAGAGCTGCCCGTCGGTCTGACGAACCCGGTCCGGTACCGCCGGCCCGGCCCACGACGAGGGGAATCAGACATGTTGCTGGAGAGCAGGACCGCGATCGTCTACGGCGCCGCGGGCGCGCTGGGCGGCGCGGTGTCGCGCGCCTTCGCCCGCGAGGGCGCCACCGTCTACCTGGCCGGACGCCACCTCGACCGGGTGGAGATGCTCGCCAAGGAGATCACCGCCGAGGGCGGCCGGGCGTACGCCCACCAGGTCGACGCGCTCGACCAGGAGTCGGTCGACGAGCACGCGGCGCTGGTCGCCGGGCAGGCCGGGAGCATCGACGTCTCGTTCAACGCCGTCGGCCTGGACCACGTGCAGGGCGTCCCGCTGCGCGAGCTGGACCTGGACGACTTCCTGATGCCGATGAACACCTTCGTCCGCACCCAGTTCCTCACCTCCACGGCGGCGGCGCGGCGGATGGTCGAGCAGCGCTCCGGGTCCATCGTCATCCTGTCCACGTCGGCGGCCCGGGCGCCGATGCCCTCGGGCGGGTTCGGCGTGGCCTGCGCCGGCATCGAGTCGCTCTCCCGGGAGCTGGCCGGGGAGGTGGGCCAGTTCGGGGTGCGGGTGGTCTGCCTGCGGCCCGACGCCATCCCGGAGAGCGTGCAGCACGGCTCGTACGTCCGCGACACGTGGCGGCGCGCGGCCGAGGCGAACGGGGCGACGCTGGAGGACATGCTGGCCGCCAAGCCCGGTATGCCCGACCCGCTGCTGGGCCGGGCGGTGACCCTGGCCGACGTCGCCGGCACCGCGGTGTACCTCGCCTCGGACCTGTCCAGCGGGCTCACCGGATCGATCACCACCGTCGGGTGTGGAGTCCTCGTCGACTGACCGACCGACGGCCGACCGCCCGGGTGCGAGGTCGCACCCGGGCGGCCGGCCCTCCCCGCCATGTGAGAAATAGAGCAAGTTCGAAGAGGGCCGGGGCGGGGTAGCGTTGGGTGGGCCCCCACGGCGGGTGCTCAGGGTGCCACTGCCAGTGGTACGCACGGCAGGGAGATGGGTACCCCGACCGTGGAAACCTAATGTTTGTCATCATGGCGGAGAATCAGAGCACGTCGGAGCAGCTCAGCTCCGCGCAGAAACTTGCCCTTTTCGTATTGCTCGGCGCGCAGTTCATGTTGTCGGTCGACTTCTCCATCCTCAACGTGGCCCTGCCGCGGATGGGTGAGGGCGTCGGGCTCAGCCTGGCCGACCTTCCCTGGGTCGCCAGCGCGTACGCGCTGCCCGCGGCCGGCTTCACGCTCCTGTTCGGCCGGATCGCCGACCTGTTCGGCCGGCGGCGGCTGTTCCTGACCGGCATCGCGCTGCTCACCGTGGCCTCGCTGCTCGGCGGCTTCGCGACCAACGCCACGATGCTGCTGAGCGCCCGGGTGCTGCAGGGCTTCGCCAACGCGATCGCCATCCCGGCCGCGATGGCGCTGCTGATCACGACCGTGTCCGACGAGCGGGCCCGCGCCCGGGTGCTCGGCCTCAACGGCGCGCTGCTCTCCGGTGGCTTCACCATCGGCGCACTGGTCGGTGGCAGCCTCGTCAGCGCCCTGGACTGGCCCTGGGCGTTCTGGATCAACGTGCCGGTGGCGGTCGCCATCCTGGTGCTGACCCCGCTGGTGATCAAGGAGAGCGTCCGTCCGGCCGGCGTCAAGCTGGACGTGCCGGGCGCCGTCACGGTCACCGCCGGCCTGCTCGCCCTGGTGTACGGCGTGAGCATGCAGAACTGGATCGCGCTCGTCGTCGGCGCGGTGCTCATCGCCGCCTTCTGGTTCGTCGAGCTGAAGGCGAAGGCGCCCCTGGTGTCGCTGACCCTGCTCAACCGGCCGAACATCAAGTGGGGCAACTTCGGCGGCATGGTCGCCTTCGTGATGGCCAGCGGCATCAACTTCGGCCTCACCCTCTACATGCAGGACGTGCTCAAGCTGGAGCCGTTCACCACCGGCCTGGTGTTCGGCGTGCCGGGCCTGGTGGCCGTCGTCGCCGGCGTCATCGCCGGCCGGATGATCGGCCGCTTCGGCTACCGCAACGTGCTCGCCGTGGGCCTGCTGGTGCAGGGGCTGACCACCGTCCCGCTGCTGCTGACCGGCACCTCCACCACCCCGGGCCTCCTGCTGATCGTCCCGTCGCTGTTCCTGATGTACTTCGGGCACGTCACGGCCGTCGTCGCCTACACGGTGACCGCCACCTCCGGGCTGGACGACTCGCAGCAGGGCCTGGCGACCGGCCTGGCCACCCTGGCCCAGCAGATCGCGGTCACCATCGGCATTCCGATCTTCGGGGCGATCGTCGCCGCCCGCACCGACGTGCTCGACGGCGTCCACCTCGCCATGCAGGTGCAGATCGTCGTGATCCTGGTGTCCGTGGCGCTGATCTGGTTCGGCCTGCGCGACCGGGGCACCACCGCCGGGCCGTCGGCCACCGGGCGGCAGGAGCCGGAGCTGACCCCCGAGGCGCAGCAGCCCGCGCCGGTGCCGGTGCCGCGCACCGTCAGCGAGAACCCGGTCTAGGGCCGGCACCGGGGCCGCCGTGGCGGCTGATCCACCCCCTCGGCTGGTGCCGAGACCGTTGACCGGCGAGGCCCCCGGCGGATGGTTCATCGATGATGACCATCCGCCGGGGGCCTCGCCGCCGTCGCCGTGATTGCGGGGACGGGGATTCGTTCGGGTAGGCACGCTCAGAGAAGGAGCGGCCTCCACGCCTCGCCAAACTTGGTCAGTGTGGACATGCCCACCCGGAGGCGCGGGAGATCGGACCGCGGCGGAGGGTGCGCACCGTGACGGAGTGGGCGTCGTCTGCGCCGTCGTCGCTCCGCTCGTACAGAAGGGGCACCCATGGACTACCCGGAGATAGCGCGCCTGGTGAACACCGACCCGGTGGTACGGATCCTGTTGGAGGCGCCGATCCTGATGCGGCTCGGGTACGTGGGGCTGGACGGCCACCCACGCTCGATCCCGGTCGCCTACGTGTGGAACGGCAGGGCCTTCGTCTTCGCCAGCCCGACCACGGCGTACAAGGTCAGGGCGATCGCCGCGCATCCGCAGGTGTCCTTCACCGTGGACACCATGGCGGCAGAGCCCCGCGCGAAGGTCGCGGCGGCGCTCGGTGCGCCGGTCGCCGACTACACGCCGCTGATGATGCTGGTCCGCGGCACGGCCTCGATCGAGGTCGAGCAGGGGCTGCCCCAGGTGCACATCGACGCGTCCCGCCGGATGATCGGTGAGCACAACGTGCCGGAGTGGGAGCGCAGCAAGCGCGAGCACACCAGAGAGATGGCCCTGGTCACGATCGTGCCGACCCACGTGACCGTGTGCGACTTCATCACCCGGTTCCCGCCGCCGGTCGAGGTCAACGCCCCCGCCCACGGGGCGTCCCCGGACCCGGTGCACTGACCCGCCCGTGCACCGGCCCCGCCGTGCACCGGCCCGGGCGAGGGCGGTCCACCCGCCCGCTCCGGCCCGGTCCGCTGAGGGCACTGTGCGCCGCACGTCGGCCTCCGCGGGCCGTCCGCCGCCCGGCGGGCGGCCCGTTCGGCGTCCGGCCGTCGACGTCGCGTGCGCCGGCAGCAGGGCCGGGCACGCGCGGGTTTCGCGCCCGCGGTGGCTGCGGTGGGGGAGCGGCGCCAGGCGCTGCCCCGGGCGGGGCAGGGCAGCACGACGGGCGCCCCGCCGGATTCACACCGCGCGGGACGCCCGTGTCCGGTACGACCGGTCAGGACTGCCTGAGCCAGTCGGCGAGGCGCTCACCGATCATGATCGAGGTGAGGTTGGTGTTGCAGTTGACGATCGACGGCATGACGGAGGCGTCGCAGACGTACAGGCCCTCGATGCCGTGCACCCGCAGCCGCTCGTCGACCACCGCGCCCTCGTCGCCGGTCGCGCCCATCCGGGCGGTGCCGACGGGGTGGTAGCCGCTGTCCAGGCTGAGCCGGACGTAGTGACGCATCAGCTCGTCGTCCTCGGCCATCTCCTCGCCGAGCACGACGAACCGCTGGCCCTTGTCCTGGATGCCCGCCGTCTGCATGAACTGCCAGCACTGGCGCACGGCGGCGATGAGGGTCTGGATGTCGTTCTCGGTGTCGAGGAAGTTGAGCACGACGTCCGGCGGTGCGGTGGGGTCGGCCGAGGTGAGGGTGAGCCGCCCCCGGGACTCCGGCCGCTGGTGCACGACCATCACCCCGAAGATCGTCTTCGCCGCGGCCAGCATCTGCAGCTCCGGGAAGAGCGTCAGGTCGAAGTGGTTGATCATGTAGTACTGGAGGTCGTTGAACTCCGTGGACCCCGGTGCGGTGGTGCGCAGCAGCATCTGCAAGAAGGCGTCGTCGGTGTTGAACGTGCCCGGCTCGGGCACCATGAACGCGCCGGTGCGCGGGTGGTCGATCAGGTCGGCGCCCACCCCGGGGCGATCCAGCAGCACGTCGATGCCCAGCCGCCGCAGGTCGCCGGCGGGCCCGATGCCCGAGCGCATGAGGATGGCCGGGGAGTTGACCGCGCCGGCGGCCAGCACGACGGCGCCGGCCTCGATCACCTCGGTGCCGCCGCCGGGCTTGGCCACCTCGACGCCGCGCGCCCGGTTGCCGGCGAACAGCACCCGGTTGACCTGGACCCCGGACCGGATCTCCAGGTTCTCCCGCCCGCGGGCCTCGCCCAGATACCCCATGGCAGTGGAGAACCGGGTGCGGGTGTCGCGGCGGTTCGACGGCATCGGGCCGACGCCGCTGGCCTCCGGGTGGTTGTGGTCCTCGATGGCGGGGAAGCCGGCCTTGAGGCAGGCGTCCTGGAACACCTGCTGCACCGGGGTCAGCTCGTCGCCCGAGAACCGCCGGATCGGGATGGGACCGCCCTTGCCGTGGTACTCGTTGTCGAAGTCCAGGTCGTCCTCGAGCCGCTTGTAGAACGGCAGCACCTCGTCCCAGGCCCAGGCCGGGTTGCCCATCTCGGCCCACTCGTTGAAGTTCACCGGATTGCCGCGCAGCGCGATGGTCGCGCCGACCGCGGAGGACCCGCCGGTGACCTTCCCGCGCGGGTAGATGATCCGCCGCCGGTCGGTGATCTCTGCCTTGTAGTGCCAGTCGTGGATGTCCATCGACATCGCGCTGCCGTTGAGCAGGTCGGGTGGCGTGTCGGCGACCGTGGCGAAGTCGGGGCCTGCCTCCAGCAGCAGGACCTTGCGGTGGGGATCCTCGCTCAGCCGGGCGGCCAGCGCGGCTCCGGCGGAGCCGGACCCGACCACGAGATAATCGATTCCGTTCATCATCGGCGTCCTTCGGTACGTGGAGGGTTGGCGATCCTGTCGGACTGACCCACAGGAGTGGATGCGCTTCCATTACGGACGTGCTCGGGACCCGCCACGAGCATCACACCGGGCTCCGCCCGTCGCTTCTCCGCCGTTGCTCACCGGCCCCCGGGCGTTCCCCGGGGACGCGTTTCCGTCAGGAGGCCGCCGCGTGCCGTCGGGCCGGCGGCACGGACGTCTCAGGTGCGCGGGGAGCGCCGCCGCCGGGCCCGGGCGAGGGAGGTGGCCGTCGCCTCGTGCTCGTCGCCCGCGCCGACCATCAGCGAGCGCAGCTGCGCCTCGAAGCACACGTCGGCGTCGTACGGGTCGATCAGGTAGCCGCCGAGTTCGAGGCTGACCAGCCCGTGCAGGGCGATCCACATGTTCTGCGCGACCAGCAGCGGGTCGCCGGCGCGGAACCGGCCCTGCTCGGTGGCCCGGGCCACCGCGTCGACCAACGGCTGGAGGGTGTACTTGCCGTGCTGCCGGTCGCCGTCGGCGAGGGCGAACCCGCCGAGCGCCGCGCTGCCGAACATGACCTGGTAGAGCTGCGGGTGGTCGAGCGAGTTGGCCCGGTACGCGTACCCGAGGGCCATCACGTCGGCGACCGCGTCGGGGGTGGCCCGCACGGTGGACATCCGCCGGTGCAGCCGTGCGAAGCCCTCGTGCACCATCGCCCGCACCAGGTTGTCCATGCCGCCGAAGTGCGTGTAGACGGCCGTGGTCGAGGCGCCCACGGCGGCGGCGAGGCGGCGCGTGGTGAGGCCGGCGGCGCCCTCCTCGGCCAGCAGTCGGGCTGCGGCCTCCAGCAGGGTGGTCGCCAACTTCGGGTCGATCCGGCGCGGACTCACGTTGACATGATCTCACGTCGGGCGTACGTTCGATGAAGTAACGCTGTTACGTAACTGCGATACACCAAAAGATCGCGCCAGCTCGTGGAGGTCCCAATGAGCGTCGTCGCCCTCGCCCCCCAGACCCTGCCCCAGCACGACAGCCGGCGCCCCGTCGCCGCCGAGGCGACCGAGCTCGACCTGACGGTCACCGGCCGGCTGCCCGCCGAGTTGAACGGCTGCTTCGTCCGGATCGGGCCGAACCCGATGGGCGGCGGCCGGTCCGGCCACGCCCTCGTCGGCGACGGCATGGCGCACGGGGTGCGCCTGCGCGAGGGCCGCGCGCTGTGGTACCGCAACCGGTGGATCCGCACCGACCGCACCACCCGTGCCCTGGGCGAGCTCGCCCTGCCCGGCCCGCGGCACGGGCTGTCCGACAACGCCAACGCCAACATCATCCGCCACGGCGGGCGCACCCTGGCCCTCGGCGAGGCGGGGGTGCTGCCCGTCGAGCTCGACGACGAGCTGGAGTCGGTGGCCCGGATCGACTTCGACGCCACCCTGCCGCACGGCTTCGCCGCGCACGCCGAGTGCGATCCGGTCACCGGAGAGCTGTTCGCCGTCGCCTACTACCACGAACTGCCGTACGTCGAGCACCTCGTGCTGACCCCCGAGGGGCGGGTGCGCCGCAGCGAGCGGATCGAGGTGTCCGGCCCGCCACTGATGCACTCGCTGGCGCTGACCGACCGGCACTCGGTGCTGTTCGACCTGCCGGTCACCTTCAACCCGGCGCTGGCCCGGGCGGGCTCGCGCTTCCCGTACGCGTGGTCGCCGCAGCGGCCGGCCCGGCTCGGGCTGCTCCCGCGTGAGGGGCGCGGCGCCGACGTGCGCTGGTTCGACGTCGACCCCTGCTACGTCTTCCACCCCGTCAACGCCTACGAGGTCGACGACCGGTGCGTGGTCGACGTGGTGCGCTACGACCGGGTCTTCGACCGCGACCTGCACGCCCCGGGCGAGGCCGCCCCGACGCTGTGGCGGTGGACGCTGGACCTGACCCACGGCACCGTCGGCGCCGAGCAGCTCGACGACATCCCGCAGGAGTTCCCCCGCATCGACGACCGCCGCAAGACGATGCCGCACCGGTACGCCTACACCGTGGCCATGCAGTCCGGGGCCGGGGTGCTGGGCGGCTCGGCGCTGCTGCGCCACGACATGGTGCGCCGCGAGGTCGCGGTGCACGACTTCGGGCCGTACCGCGAGGCGGGCGAGGCGGTGTTCGTCCCGCGTGGGCCGCTGTCCGCCGAGGACGACGGCTGGCTGCTGACCTACGTCTACGACGGCCGGACCGACCGCAGCGACCTCGTCGTGCTCGACGCGGGTGACTTCACCGGCCCGCCGGTCGCCGTCGTGCACCTGCCGGGCCGGGTGCCCAGCGGATTCCACGCCAACTGGCTCGTGTCCTGAGCCGTCACCCGCGTGGCGCCGGGAAGAGGCAGATTGCCGACAGCAACTGAGCAATTTGGAGGAACCGTGGAACAGGATGGGCGGTTAGCTTCGCGGCAAGCCGCTGTCCCCGTTCCCACGGGTCGTACGGCGGACTCCCCCCGCGTTTTGACGGAAGGTGCCTGAAGATGACCCAACCCCTTACCGCCGCTCCGTCGTCCGGGCTGCTCGCGCGGCTCAACGGAGCCCATCACAAGGCGGCCCTGAACGGATTCCTCATCATCGTGCTGGCGCACTGGGCCGAGCACCTGGTCCAGGCGTACCAGATCTGGGTGCTCGGCACGCCACGGCCGCAGGCGCGCGGCGTGCTGGGCCAGTTCTATCCCTGGCTGGTCTCCTCCGAGTGGCTGCACTACGGCTACGCCATCGTGATGCTGGTCTTCCTCTTCGCGCTGCGCCGCGGCTTCGTCGGCCGCGCCCACACCTGGTGGGTGGTGGCACTGGCCATCCAGTTCTGGCACCACATCGAGCACTTCATGCTGCTGTGGCAGGTGCAGAGCGGCACCATGTTCTTCGGCCAGAAGGTGCCGACCAGCATTCTTCAGCTCGTGCTGCCCCGGGTCGAGCTGCACCTGTTCTACAACTCGATCGTGTTCATCCCGATGGTGGTCGCGATGTACCTGCACCTGCGGCCGAACCGGCGCGAGCAGGAGCTGATGACGTGCAGCTGCATCGGGCACCGCGTGTCCAGCCAGTCCGTCGTGCCCCATGCCGCGTGAGCTGAGCCTCCCGTCCGGCGGCCGTCGACAGGCGGCCGTCGCCGCCGTGGTCGCGGCGGTCGTCGGGCTGCTCGTGCTCACCCCCGGCGCGGCCCGGGGCCCCCGCCG
>NZ_JBEOWQ010000034.1:0-61218 GCF_040296145.1 Micromonospora sp. NPDC002296 | reverse complement strand
CGAGCACGGCGGCGAGCAGGCCGGCCGCCACGGCCAGCGCGGCGAGGTACGCCTCGTGGTGCACCGGCGGCAGGGCGCGCAGCAGGATGAGCGCGCCGGCGGCCAGCAGCCCGGCGAGCCAGGCCCGGCCGGTGGCCCGGACCGCCCCGGACCGGGGCAGCAGCGTGAGCAGCAGCGCCGGCACGCCGGCCAGCAGGACGGTGACGCCGGCCACCACCGGCCAGAGCCAGACCGCCCGGTCCAGCCCGCTGGCCAGCAGGACCTGGTCGGTCAGCCAGCCGGCCAGCTCGGCGGGGACGGTGACCGCGACCGCCCAGCAGCCGACCAGCACCGCCGCCACCACGGGCCACGGGCCGGGGCGGGACGGCGGCGGACCCGGCACGGCCGGAGGGAAGGGCTGACCTGCGAACGGTGGGGGACCGACCTCCATGCCCAGACAGTACGGCGTGATCACGACATGCCGCCGGACCGCCGGGGCGGCTACCGTGGACGGGTGCGTGACCCCAACGTCTCCCGAACCGTCGCCGGTCAGCTCTCCCCGGCGCGCCGCGCCACCGACCTGCGCCGGCTGCGCGCCGAGCGGTTCGACGTCCTGGTCATCGGCGGCGGCGTCACCGGTGCCGGGGCGGCGCTGGACGCGGCGTCCCGGGGGCTGAAGGTGGCCCTGGTGGAGGCGCGCGACTACGCGGCCGGCACCTCCAGCCGGTCCAGCAAACTGATCCACGGCGGCCTGCGCTACCTGGAGCAGTTGGAGTTCCACCTGGTCCACGAGGCGCTCACCGAGCGGGGGCTGCTCGCCACCCGGCTCGCCCCGCACCTGGTCCGGCCGGTGCCGATCCTGATCCCGCTGCCCGCCGGCCGGGGCGCACGGGACGTGCCGGCCCGCACCTTCCGCCGGTCCTACTACGGCCTCGGCGTGGCCGCGTACGACGCGTTCGCCGGGCTCTTCGGGGGCGGCCGGGGGATGCCGCTGCACCGGCACCTCACCCGGGAGGGGGCGCGGCGGATCTTCCCGAGCCTGCGCGCCGACGCCCTGGCCGGGGCGATCCGCTACTACGACGGGCAGGTCGACGACGCCCGGCTGGTGGTCACCCTGGCCCGCACCGCGGCCAGCCTCGGCGCGACCGTGGTCAACAGCACCCGCGCGGTCGGCCTGATCCGGCAGGCCCGCGAGGTGACCGGCGTCCGGGTCCGTGACCTGGAGGCCCCACCCGGCTCGCCCGACGCCGAGTTCGAGGTGCGCGCCCGTACGGTGATCGCCGCCACCGGCGTGTGGAGCGACGACATGTCCCGGATGCTCAACGACGTCGGGCTGCGCCCCGGCTTCCGGGTCCGGGCGTCCAAGGGGGTGCACCTCGTGGTGCCCCGCTCGGCGATCACCGGCGAGGCGGGGCTGATCCTGCGCACCGCCACCAGCGTCCTGTTCGTGATCCCCTGGGGCGGGCACTGGATCATCGGCACCACCGACACCGACTGGCGGCTGGACCGGTCCCACCCCGCCGCCTCGGCCCGCGACATCGCGTACCTGCTGGACCAGGTCAACACGGTGCTGGACCGGCCGCTCACCACCGCCGACATCGAGGGCGTCTACGCCGGGCTGCGCCCGTTGCTGTCCGGCGAGGCCGACTCCACCTCCAAGCTGTCCCGGGAGCACGCCGTCATCGAGCCGATGCTCGGGCTGCTGCTGGTCGCCGGGGGCAAGTACACGACGTACCGGGTGATGGCCTCCGACGTGGTGGACCGCGCGGCCCGCCGGCTCGGCGGGGTTCGCCCGTCGCGCACCGGCGACCTGCCGCTGCTCGGTGCCGACGGGTACGCCTCGATGTGGCGGGACCGGGCCGACCTGGCCCGCCGGCACGGGGTGCCGGTCGGGGTGGTCGAGCACCTGCTGGAACGGTACGGCACCCTGACCCTCGACCTGCTCGCCCTGGTCGACGCCGATCCGCTGCTGGCGTCCCCGCTGGCCGGGGCCCCGGAATACCTCGCGGCCGAGGTGACGTACGCGGCCCGCGCCGAGGGGGCGCTGCACCTGGAGGACGTGCTGACCCGGCGTACCCGGATCTCCTTCGAGACCACCCACCGCGGCCTGGAGTCCGCCGAGCACGCCGCGGAGCTGATGGGCGCGGTGCTGGGCTGGGACGCCGCGACCCGGGCGCGCGAGGTCGAGCACTACCGGGCGCGGGTGGAGGCGGAGCGGCAGTCCCAGCTGATGCCGGACGACGCGACCGCCGACGCGGCCCGGCTCGGCGCGCCGGACGTGCGGGGTTTCGCGGCGGACCGGGGCGCCGACGGCGATCCCGTCGAACTCCCGTCCTTCCCCCGGTGACCGCCCCCCTGCCGCAGGCCGGGGTCAGAGCACCTTGCCGGGGTTGAACAGCCCCTCCGGGTCCAGCGCCGCCTTGATCGCCTGGTGCACCCGAACGCCCACCGGGCCGATCTCCCGGGCCAGCCAGTCCCGCTTGAGCAGCCCCACCCCGTGCTCGCCGGTGCAGGTTCCGCCCAGCTCCAGGCCGAGCCGCATGATCTCGTCGAAGGCTCGCCGGCCCCGGTCCAGGCTGGCCGGGTCGGCGCGGTCGACCACGATGTTCGGGTGCATGTTGCCGTCGCCGGCGTGTCCCACCACACCGATCGGCACGTCGCACTCCTCGGCGATCCGGGCCACCCCGTCGAGCAGCGCGGCGAGCGAGCCCCGGGGGACGGCCACATCGTCGATGATCAGCCCGCCGTTGCCGCCCGGGTACGCGTCGGCGGCGAACTTCTCCATCGCCGGGTGGGCCAGCCGGCGGGCCTGGAGCAGCGCCGCCGCCTCCGCCGCGTCGGTGGCCGCGTACACCTCGTCGGCCCCGGCCGCCTCGCACACCTCGGCGATCCGGGCCAGGTCCTCGGCGGCCCGCGACCCGGTGTCCACGGCGGCGAGCAGCAGCGCCTGCGCGTCGGTGCGCAGCCCCATCGGCTGGTACGCCTCGATCGCCGCCAGGTGGGTCCGGTCGAGCAGTTCCAGCAGGCTCGGGGTGAGCCCCTTCGCGGCGATCTGCGCCACCGCCACGCCGGCCTCCGCCGTGGAGTCGAATACGGCGACGAGGGTGAGCGACGCCTCCGGGGCGGGCCGCAGCGCGACGGTCACCTCGGTGACCACCCCGAGGGTGCCCTCCGAGCCGACGAAGAGGCGGGTCAGGTCGTACCCGGCGACGCCCTTGGCGGTGCGCCGGCCGGTGCGCAGCACCTCG
Source organism: Micromonospora sp. NPDC002296 (assembly GCF_040296145.1). NCBI lineage: Bacteria > Bacillati > Actinomycetota > Actinomycetes > Micromonosporales > Micromonosporaceae > Micromonospora > Micromonospora sp. NPDC002296. The sequence continues at coordinate 57,991 of NZ_JBEOWQ010000034.1, read as the reverse complement.
CCGGAGGCGAGCACCAGTTCGAGGCCGAGCACGTACTCGCTGGTCACGCCGTACTTGACGCAGCACATGCCGCCCGCGTTGGTGGAGACGTTGCCGCCGATGGTCGACGACTCCCACGAGCCGGGGTCCGGCGGGTAGTACAGCCCTTCCCGCCGCACCGCCCCGGCCAGCGTCGCGTTCACCACGCCGGGCTGGACCACCGCGATCCGGCTCACCGGGTCGATCTCCAGGATCCGGTCCATCGCCACGGTGCTCAGCACGATCGCGCCGTCCATCGCGTTCGCCGCGCCGGCCAGCCCGGTCCGCGCCCCCTGCGGCACCACCGGTACGCCGTACCGGGCCGCCGCCCGGACCACGCCGACCACCTCGTCGGTGCCGCGCGGGCGGACCACCACCAGCGGCGTCCCGGAGGCGCACAGGTCGGCCTCGTCCCGCTCGTGCATCCGAAGCAGGTCCGGATCGGTCAGGACGGCGTCGTCGCCGAGCACGGCGCGCAGGTCGGCGAGGAGGGGGGAGGCAACCATGCAGCAGAGGCTAACCTCCGCCCCACCGCCCGACCATCCCCCCGCGATCTTGCACTTGCGGTCCCCGTTCTGCGCCTTGGGCGGCACATGTGCGGGCCGTAACCGCAAGAGGGCGGGGAGGGGGGTGGGTCAGTGGAGGGTGGCCAGTTCGCGGTGGAGGTTGGCGCGGGCCGGGTGTTCCCAGCGGGCGGCCAGGGTGGGCAGCCGGTAGAGGGTGGGCAGGGCCAGCAGGCCGTCGAGCACCGAGGCCCGCCCGGCCCGGAACGCCGGCTCCGGCACGTGCGCGTACTCCCGGCGGACGGCGGCGGCGTACCGGTCGTACTCGTCGGGCGGACCGGCCAGCACGGCCAGGTCGGCGTCGCAGAGCAGCGCGCCGTCGCGGTCCCCGGCCGCGACCGCGTGCCCGGCGGTGAGCAGCACCAGCCGGCGGACCTCCGCCACCGCCACGGTCGGCACCCCGACCCCGGTCAGCAGCGCGTCGGCGAGGTCGGCGCTGGCCCGTTCGTTGCCGTCCCCGCCGGCCCGCGGGTCGTAGACCGCGTCGTGGCACCAGGCGGCGAGCCGGACCAGGTCGGGGTCGTCGGCCAGTTCGGCGTGCGCGTCGACGACATCGAGGACGGCGGTCAGGTGCCGGACGGTGTGGTGGTGCCGGTGCGGTTCCCGCCAGCGGGCCAGCAGGCCCGCCCCGGCGTCGGTCAGCGCCGGTGAGTCCCCGGACCCGGCGCCCCGGGCCGCCGCCCGCCACCGGCCGATCAGTTCCGCCGCTCCCCGGCGGCCGTCCGATCCCGTCATCCGACCGAGTCTGCCGGAGCGGGCGAGGATTCACCGCCCGCACGGTGGGTAGTCCCCGCCATGGCCGTGGCCCGGGATCGCCGATCGTCGCTGCTGCGACGCGCCGGCCTGCACGACGGCGTGGCCGACATCGACTCGGCGCGGATCTCGGCGGCGATGGAGGAGCTTCGACGTCGCAGCAGAGCCACCCTGCACGATCGGCTGCACCGGGTCCGGATGGCGATGGGCCTGGCCGTGCAGGCCGGGCTGGCCGCCGCGCTGGCCTGGGCCATCTCCCACCACCTGCTGGGGAACCCGCAGCCGGTCTTCGCGCCGATCTCGGCGGTCGGCGCCCTGGCCGCGTCGGTCGGCCAGCGGCTGCGCCGGACCGTCGAGCTGATCGTCGGGGTGGCGGTCGGGGTGTTCCTCGGCGACCTGCTGATCTACCTCGTCGGCACCGGGGGCTGGCAGCTCGGGCTGGTGGTGACGGCGTCCATCGTGCTGACCCTCTTCTTCGGCGGGAGCGTGTCGGTCGTCATCCAGGCCGCCGCCACCGCCGTGCTGATCGTCACGCTCAGCCCGTCCACCCAGGACCTGGAGATACCGCGCTTCATCGATGCTTTGATCGGTGGCGGGATCGCGCTGGTGGTGACGGCGGTCCTGCTGCCGCTGAACCCGCTGCGGGTGATCAACCGGGCCGCCCGGCCCGCGCTGGACCTGCTCGCCGGCCAGCTCGACGCCACCGCCGAGGCGTTGCGCGGGCGGGACCGGGACAGCGCCCAGAAGGCCCTGGAACGGCTCCGCGAGAACAAGGAGGAGCTGAGCACCCTCATCGAGGCGATCGAGGGCGCGAAGGAGACCAGCATCCTCTCCCCGGCCCGTTGGCACCGGCGCAGCGAGCTGACCCACTACGCCGAGGCGGCCGACCCCATCGACCGCGCGATGCGCAACACCGGGACTCTGATCCGGCGTTCCGTGACGATGATCGAGGACGGGGAGCCGGTGCCGGAGCCGATGCCGGACGCGGTGGCCCACCTCGCCGAGTCGGTCCGCCTGCTCCGCCACGAGTTCGCGATCGGGGCGGAACCGGAGAAGGCCCGGGAACGGTCCCTGCGCGCGGTCAGTGAGGCCGGCCGGGCGTACGCGCAGGGGGTCGGGTTCTCCGGCAGCGTGGTGATCGCGCAGGTGCGTACCACCGCCAGCGACCTGCTGGTCGCCTCCGGCATCGACCAGGAGGATGCCAACCGGCTGATCCGGGTGTCCTTCGGCGAGCAGGAGAAACCGAACGTCGGCCCGGCCGAGAGTGTCCCCGCCCCGAAGCCGCCCACAGCCCCGCCGCTGGGCTGAGGCGCGCTCAGCCCAGCTCGGCGAGGGCGGTGAGCAAACTCTCGACGTGCTCCGGCGTGCTGCCCAGGCCGATGCTGGCCCGCAGGGCGGTCGGCGGCAGGTCCCGGTGCCCACTGCGCCCGGCGGCCTCGGTGAGCAGCCGACGGGCCAGCGGATGGGCGCAGAACAACCCGTCGCGGACCCCGATGTCGTACCGAATGGCCAGCTCCGCCGCGACCTCGGCCGAGTCCCGGCCGGCCAGCACGAACGAGGCGATGCCCACCCGGGGCGAGTCCGGGCCGAAGGTGCGCAGCTCCACCACGTGCGGCAGGGCGGCCAGGCCGGCCCGCAGCCGGGCCAGCAGCGTCTGCTCGCGGGCGTGCAGCGCGGCCCGGTCCGCCCCGGCCAGCGCCGCGCACACCGAGGCGAGCGCGACCGCGCCGAGCAGGTTGGGGGTGCCGGCCTCGTGCCGGGCCGGGCCGGTGGCCCAGCGCACATCGTGGGTGGCGGCGCCGACGTGACTCGTGGCGCCCCCACCGGCCAGGTACGGCGGGGCCGCGTCCAGCCAGTCGCCCCGGCCGAGCAGCACCCCCGCGCCGAACGGCGCGTACAGCTTGTGCCCGGAGACGGCCAGGTAGTCCACGTCCAGCGCGGCCACGTCTACCGGGGCGTGTGGGGCGAGCTGGGCGGCGTCCACCGCGATCCGGGCACCGTGCCGGCGGGCCACCCGGGCCAGCTCGGCCACCGGCCAGCGCTCCCCGGTCACGTTGCTAGCCCCGGTCACCGCCACCAGCACCGGCGGGCGGGCGGTGGTGCCCCGGCGCAACTCGGTCAGCGCCGCGTCCAGCGCCCGGACCGCCTCGGCGGGGTCGGCCGGCACCGGCAGCCGCACCGAGCCGCGCGGCCAGGGCAGCAGGTTGGCGTGGTGCTCCCCGGCGAACGTCACCACCGTGGTCCCGGCGGGCAGGATCCGGGCCAGCAGGTTCAGCGCGTCGGTGGTGTTGCGGGTGAACACCACGTGGTCGCCGGCGCGGGCGCCGAGGAAGTCGCCGACCGTCTGTCGGGCCCGCTCGTACTCCAGCGTGCAGCGCCGCGACAGCGCGCCGGCACCGCGGTGCACGCTGGCGTACCAGGGGAGCAGCTCGGCCACCGCGTCGGCCGCGGCCCGCGCGCACGGCGCGCTGGCGGCGTAGTCCAGGTTGATCTGGCCCGGCACGCCGAGCACGTCGAGCGGCCGTGACGACGCCGACACGGTCCGCGCGGGCGGCGGCGTGAGCGAGGGTACGAGGGTGACGGTCATGGCACGACCTCCGGGTCCGGGGACCCCGGGTGACAGCACCGGGACGGGGTCCGCGCTTGCCCAGCGCCGGACAGGGCTGGGCCCGGTCATCACCCGGGGCACCCCACCGCGAACTCGACGAGGGTTGCCGGCCAGCAAGCCGGGGCTTGACGCTGGCGCTCGTGACCTGACGACAGGATAACGGTCGACCGATGCGGCCGGAACAGCCGGCGGGGGATGACTACGCTGATGTAATGGCCGACACCCCGCCCGGCGGCGCCGCGTCGCCGTGGACCCCGCACGATCTCCCTTCGCAGCCCGGTGGGGCCGTCCCCCGGATGCCGGTGCGCCGGCTGGGCTGGCGGCGGGTCCTGGTGGTGGTCCTGGTGGTGCTGCTGATCGCGGCGTGCGCGGTCTACATGCTCTTCAAGCTCGGCGTCAACCTGGGGCCGGAGGCGCTGCTGATCGGCGTGGTCGCCGCGATCCTGCCGGTGCCGGTGCTGGTCTCCTGCTTCCTGTGGCTGGACCGGTACGAGCCGGAGCCGTTGAAGTACCTGATCTTCTGCTTCGTCTGGGGTGCGTTCGTCTCCACGGCCGCCTCGCTGACCGTGAACGGGTTCTTCGCCGCCCGGTTCGCCGACTGGGGGCTGCCCGACGCGTTGACCGCGGTGCTGGTCGCCCCGTTCATCGAGGAGCTGACCAAGGCGCTCGGCCCGATCCTGCTGCTGATCTTCCGCCGCCGGGAATGGTCCGGCATCACCGACGGCCTGGTCTACTGCGGGCTGTCGGCGGTCGGCTTCGCCATGGTGGAGAACATCCTCTACCTGGGCGGTTACGGCTACGCCTCCGGCGTCAACGAGTACGGTCCGGCGACCGGGGCGCGGCAGGTCATCGCGATCTTCATCGTCCGGATCCTGCTGTTCGGTTTCGCCCATCCGCTGTTCACCTCGATGACCGGCGTGGGTCTCGGCATCGCCGCCCGGACCGCCGACCGTCGGGTGCGCTTCCTCGCCCCGGTCGCGGGCCTGCTGCTGGCGATGATGCTGCACGGCACCTGGAACCTGCTGCCGTCGCTGGCCCAGGCCACCGGGCAGACGATGGTCGCCCTGTACGGCTACCTCGGGGTGATGGTGCCGATCTTCTTCGGCATGGTCGGGTTGGCGGTCTGGCTGCGCGGCTGGGAGGGGCGGCTGACCGAGCGCACCCTGCCCGACTACGTGCGGGCCGGGTGGCTGACCCCGCCGGAGGTGGCGGCACTGGGCAGCCTGGGCCGGCGGCACGCCGCCCGGACCTGGGCCCAGCGGGTGGCCGGCGACGCGGGGCTCAAGGCGATGCGTGGGTACCAGTTCTCCGCCACCCGGCTGGCGCTGCTGCGCGACGGGATGCACCGAGGGCTGGACCGCCGACCAATCGACCGGGAACGGACCGCGTGGGAGGAACGGGAGCTGCTGGACGCGATCACCGCGTACCGGTCCTTCTTCGTCGGCCGGGATCCGCAGGTGCCGGTCGGGAGCTGGGACGGCCACCGCTACCACCTGCGGTTCCCCGACGGGTCGCAGCGGCCGGTCGACGCCCCGGACGAGCCCGTGGTGCCGATCCCGGTGGTGCTCGCCCCGCCGCCACCCCCGGCCCACCCGGGGCCTTACGGCCCGCCCGGCTGGTACGGCCCCCGCCCGGCCGCCCCCTGGCCGCCGGGCGCCGCCTGACGGGGGCGGGTCGGCCGGTCAGGCGGGCGCCGCGCGACGGGGCGGGTCGGCCGGTCAGGTCATCAGGCCGGTGAGGAAGTCACCGATGCCCACGGCCATCGCCGCCAGGCCCGCCCCGATCGCCTTGCACATCTGCGCCGCGCTGTCCGGCCGGAACGCCACGAAGTAGATCAGGAACGCGACGCTTCCCCAGAGGAGCACCTTCTTCACGAATACCGGCACGATCCCTCCCCAGGGCGCTGGACGTGCCTGGCTTCCCGTAGTCGGCAGCCGCAAACGACGCGCCGCCGACCGGGGTGGACGACGGCGGAGGCCGGGACGGACCCGGGGGAGGAACGCGGAGGGGCCTGGCGGAGGCGTTACAGGTACAGGCCGGTGGAGCCGTTCGACTCCGGCTCGATCCGTTCGGCGGCGACGGCGTGCACGTCCCGCTCGCGCAGCAGGACGTACCCCCGGCCGTGCAGCTCGACCTCGGAGCGGTCGTCGGGGTCGAAGAGCACCCGGTCGCCGGAGACGATCGAGCGGACGTGCGGCCCCACGCCCACGGCGGTCGCCCAGGCCAGTCGTTTACCCACGGCGGCGGTCGCCGGGATCACGATGCCGGCGGTGGAGCGGCGCTCACCCTCGCTGCCGTCCACCTTCACCAGCACGCGGTCGTGCAGCAGACGGATCGGCAGGCCGGAGTCGAGGTTCTGGTCGGCGGTCACGCCGGAACGGTACCGCGTCCGGCCGAGCCGTCCCGCCGGTGGTTACGCGGACGCGGGCCGGGGCAATGTGTGGCGGAACCGCCCTAGGCTGGGGCGACGGACGTATCCTGTCCCCCCTGTCCTCCGGGCAGGCTGATTCTGATGCGGGAGGTGCGCTTGAGCCGCTTCGAGCGGGTACGCGGACGGCTCCGCCGCGCGTACGAGTCGGGCCGGGAGTCGGTGCGGCGGGCCCGCGCCGACCCGACCGACCGGGCCGGCGGGCCGGGCCGCACCGTGACGACGGGCGGCGACTCCCCCGGAGAGGTCGGGGTGGCGTCCCCCACCTCGCCGGGCCCGGCCGCCCCGCCGTCGGCGACGGTGGTCGGCGCCGAGCCGCCCGCCGCGATGCACAACTCCACCGCCAGCCGGGACGACGCCGACGTGCCGCACGCCCTGCGGATCGCCGCCGCCTGGTCGTGGCGGCTGATCGTCGTCGGTGTGGTGTTCTGGGCGCTGCTGAAGATCGTCGCCACCATCAGCATCGTGATCATCCCGCTGGCCATCGCGCTGCTGCTCTCGGCGCTGCTCGCGCCGGCCGTCGGCTGGCTGCTGCGGGCGCGGCTGCCCCGCTCGCTGGCCACGGCGGTCGTGCTGGTCGGCGGCCTGGCCGGCGTCATCGGCACGCTGACGCTGGTGGTGAACGAGTTCATCAAGGGCGTGCCGGAGCTGAGCAAGAAGTCGTCCGAGGGCGTCCGGCAGATCCAGGACTGGCTCAAGACCGGCCCGCTGCACCTGTCCGACAGTCAGCTCACCCGGTACATCGACGAGGCGCAGGACTGGATCAACAACAACACCGAGAAGTTCACCAGCGGGGCCGTCTCCACCGCGGCGACCCTGGCCGAGGTGCTGACCGGCATCGTGCTGGTGCTCTTCGCCACGTTCTTCTTCCTGCGCGACGGCAGCCGGATCTGGCGCTTCCTGGTCCGGCTGCTGCCGGTGGCCGCCCGGTGGAAGGTCGACGACGCCGGCCGGGCGGCCTGGGAGACCCTGGGCGCCTACGTCCGGGCCACCGTGCTGGTCGCGTTCATCGACGCCGTCGGCATCGGCGCCTTCCTGGTCGCCTTCGACATCCCGTTCGCGTTCCCGCTGGCCGCGCTGGTCTTCCTCGGGGCGTTCATCCCGATCGTCGGTGCGGCGCTCTCCGGCGTCGTCGCGGTGCTGGTCGCGCTGGTCGACAGCGGCCCGGTCACCGCGTTGATCATCCTGGGCGTGGTGATCGGCGTGCAGCAGGTCGAGGGCCACATCCTCCAGCCGCTGATCATGGGCCGGGCGGTGGCCATCCACCCGCTCGCGGTGATCATCGGCATCGCGGCGGGCGTGGTGCTCGCCGGCATCACCGGGGCGCTGGTCTCGGTGCCGCTGATCGCGGTGCTCAACACGGCGGTCCGCCGGCTCGCCGCGCGTACCGTGCCGGACACCCCGCCGGACGCCGTGGTGGTCGCCTCGAAGGCGCCCTGACCGTCCAGTGCAGCCACCGGGCCCGTCCCCGCCGTCGCGCGGGGGCGGGCCCGGCTCTCGTCGGGCACGTGCGTCAGGACCGGCCGGACGCGTGCGTCAGGACCGGCCGAGGCGTTCCAGGGCGCCCCGGGCGACCTCCGGGCGGGTGGTGTACCAGAACGGGGGCAGCGAGCGGCGCAGGAACGGGCCGTAGCCGCGCGCCGTCTCCAGCCGCGAGTCGAGCACCGCGACCACGCCCCGGTCCCCGGTGGCCCGGATCAGCCGGCCCACCCCCTGAGCCAGCCGGACGGCGGCGATCGGCACGCTCACCGCGGAGAAGCCGGAGCCGCCGCCCGCGTCCACGGCCGCGGCGCGGGCCGCCGCGAGCGGCTCGTCCGGGCGGGGGAAGGGCAGCCGGTCGATCACCACGAGCTGGCAGGCGTCGCCCGGCACGTCCACGCCCTGCCACAGCGACATCACCCCGAACAGGCAGCTCGACCGCTCCTCGCGGAACCTGCGGACCAGCAGCGGCAGCGACTCCTCGCCCTGGAGCAGCACCGGCAGGTCGGTCCGCGCCCGCAGCAGCTCCGCCGCCTGCTGCGCGGCCCGCCGGGAGGAGAAGAGCCCGAGGGTACGCCCACCGAGCGCGCCGACCAGCGCCAGCAGTTCCTCGCCGGCCGCCTCGGGCAGCCCGGAGACGCTGGGGCGGGGCAGGTGCGCGGCGACGTACAGGATGCCCTGCCGGGCGTAGTCGAAGGGCGAGCCGACGTCGAGCGACCGCCACCCCGGCCCCTCGGTGGCCGGGACGGTGCCGGTGGTGGGGCGGCTGCCCGGCGCGGCGGCGACCGGGGCGGCACCGGGCGGGGCGTCACCACGGGCCGTGGCGACGGCCAGCGCGGCGGCGGCCGGGGACGGCGGGGAGGGCGTCGGCGCGTCCAGGCCCAGCGCCCGGGCCACCGTGTCGAACCGGCCGCCCAGCGCCAGGGTCGCCGAGGTGGCGACGACGGTGCGCTCGTCGTAGAGGTGGGTGGCGAGGGTGCCGGCGACCGAGAGCGGGGCCACCACCAGCGCCCGGCGGCTGTTGTTGTCCGGCTTCTCCACCCAGGCCACGTCGTGCTCGGCCTCCTCCAGGAGCCGCTGGGCGGTGGTGGACAGCTCGTCCAGCACCGCCTTGGCCTGCTGCTTGCGCACCGGGTCCGGATCGTCGGACTTGACGTCGCCGATCGCGTCCAGGGCGGCGCGGGTGGCCGCGTCGAGCAGCGTGCACGCCTCGCGCAGCGGGCCGGGCAGCCCGGCGGTGAGCCGGCCGGCGGGCGCCTCGGCCAGCCCGACCGCGAGGGCGTCGCCGGCCTCGGTGAGCCGCTCGGCGACCTCGGGGCGCAGCAGCGGCCGGACCCGCCGCGCGGACCGGTCGATCAGCTCCGGCACCAGCTCGGCCTGGGCGGCGGAGGAGACCCGGTCGGCCAGCTCGTGCGCCTCGTCCACGATGAGCAGCTTGTGCGGCGGCACGATGTGCCGCCCGGCGAGCATGTCGACGGCGAGCAGGCTGTGGTTGGTGACCACGAGGTCGGCCTCGCGGGCCCGGGCCCGGGACGCCTCGGCGAAGCACTCCGCGCCGAACGGGCAGCGGGACGCCCCGACGCACTCCCGGGCCGGCATGGACACCAGCCGCCACGCCTGGTCGTCGACGCCCGGGTCCAGCTCGTCCCGGTCGCCGGTGTCGGTCTCCAGCGCCCAGTCCCGCAGCCGCTGGATCTGCTTGCCCATCCGGCCGGCCTCGCCGAGCCACTTCCCGCCCCCGCCGCCGGTCCGGGGCTCCACGGCGTCGAAGAGGGTGTCCGTCGGCTCGTCCTCGGTCGAGTTGTCCAGCCGGGCCAGGCAGAGGTAGTGGTGCCGCCCCTTGAGCACCGCGAAGGTGGGCCGGCGGCCGAGCACCGGCTCGACCGCGTCGGCGAGCCGGGGCAGGTCGTGGTCGACGAGCTGGGACTGCAACGCCAGGGTCGCGGTGGAGACCACCACCGGGCCGTCCACGGTCAGCGCCGGGGTCAGGTAGGCCAGTGACTTGCCGGTGCCGGTGCCGGCCTGCACCAGCAGGTGCTCGCGGGAGGTCACGCACTCCTCGATCGCGGTGGCCATCTCCTGCTGGCCGGGGCGGGCCGCCCCGCCGGGGACCGCGCCGACCGCCGCCGCGAGCAGCTCCCCGGCGCTCGCCCGCTTCCCGCGCCGCCGGGATGCGCTGCGGGGGAGGGCGGAACCGGGAGCGGTGCGCGGCGGAGTCACCGTGCGACGGTACCCGCCGCCGTCGACGCCGGGCACGCCCCGCCCCGCGTGGCGGGGTCACCCTACGGAATCCCACGGGCCGCATCCGGTTACTTCTCCCGCGCGACCGATGGGCGGTATCGACTAGGGTGCGACTCATGCCGAGCGACGTGGTCCGCGTGATCTACCGCAAGTACGACGGCAGCGCCCACCGCGACTACCCGGCCCGTCGGCTGGCCGAGGACGACCTCGGCGTCTGGCTCGGCGTGCCGGCCGGCACCGAGTCGGTCTACCACGGCCGGCCCTCGGTGGAACAGATCCCCTTCGTGTTGCTGGTGCCGAGGCACGCCTGGTGGACGGGGATGTTCAACCCGCCGCCGCGGACCAGCGAGGTCTACTGCGACATCACCACCCCGGCCCGGTGGGAGGGCGACGACACCGTCCACCTGGTCGACCTGGACCTGGACGTGGTGCGCCGCCGGGGCACCGGGCTGGTCGAGCTGCGTGACGAGGACGAGTTCGCCGAGCACCGGGAGCGCTTCGGCTACCCGGCCGACCTGGTCGTCGAGGCCGAGGCCGCGTCCCGCCGGCTGCTGGTCGCGCTCGGCGACGGCAGCGAACCGTTCGCGGCGTCGTACCGGAAATGGCTGGCCCTGGTGGTCTGAGCCCGCCCCTCCGGCCGAGGCGTCGCCAGCGCGATCCGGCTGCCCGACGCCCCACCCATCCCCCGCACGTGGCCCTCACCGCTCGGGCGCTCGCCGGGCGGGAGCGGGCGGGGTGGGCGATGATCCGGGGATGGACGCGTTCGGTGGAGTGGAGGTCGTGGCGCCGGAGGGCGGCACGGTGCGGGAGTTGCTGCGGGTGGGCGGCGGCGCGGTGGACCTGGGGGCGGTCGATCCCCGGTCGACGCCGGGGCTGCCCGCGGCGGCGGGCCGCGGCGGCGCCCGCAAGGCGTGGGCGCGACAGCAGGTGGAGTTGGCCGGCGTGGGGCTGGGGCGACAGCAGGAGATGCTGTTCGCCGCGGCCAAGGGCGCGGCCGGTCCGAAGGCCCCGGCGAGCGCCCCGACGACCGCTGACGCGGGCCTGGGACGGGGTCGCCCCGGGCGGGTGCTGCTGGTGCTCCAGGCCATGGACTGCGGTGGCAAGGACGGCACCATCAAGCGGGTGGCCGGCGCGATGAATCCGCTCGGGCTGCACATCCGCTCGTTCGGCCCGCCCACGGCCGCCGAGCGGCGGCACGACTTCCTGTGGCGGGTCCGGCGTGCCGTGCCGCCGCCCGGGTACGTCGGGATCTTCAACCGCTCGCACTACGAGGACGTGCTGATCGCCCGGGTGGAGTCGCTGGTGCCGGAGGCCACCTGGCGGGCCCGGTACGACAAGATCAACGCCTTCGAGCGGGAGCTGACCGACGCCGGGGTGGCCCTGGTGAAGGTGATGCTGCACATCTCGTACGCCGAGCAGGGGGAACGGCTGTCGGAGCGGCTGAGCGACCCGGCCAAGCACTGGAAGTACAACCCGAGCGACCTGGACTCCCGGGCCCGCTGGGACGACTACCAGGCCGCGTACGCCGAGGCCCTGGAGCGGTGCGGCACGGACGCCGCGCCCTGGTACGTGGTTCCGGCCGACCGGAAGTGGTACCGCGACTGGGCGGTGGCCCACCTGCTCGGGGAGACGTTCGGCGACCTGGATCTGGGGTACCCGGCGGCGGACTTCGACGTGGCGGCGGAGCGTAGGCGGTTGTGCGGCGATTGACCGGGTCAAGGTGAACGACAGGTGAACGACCAGTAAATGGCGGCTGGCCGAGGGTGGGCCGAGGAATTCGTGGTTCTGCCGTTTCCTAGCATTCCCACTGCAGGCACCCCCGGGGCGTCCGCCGCCCTTCCACCGACACGACGAGGTCCAGGCTGTGAAGTTTTCCTTCCGCCCCACCGAGGGCGCCTTCTACGAGCTCTTCACCAGGGCTGCGCAGAACTTGGTGCGGGGTACCGAGCTGCTGAACGAGCTTGCCCTGCCCGGCGTGGACGTGCAGTCGGTCAGCGAGCGGCTCACCGAGGTCGAGCACGACAGCGACCAGATCACCCACGACCTGTACAAGAAGATCAACTCTACCTTCATCACCCCGTTCGACCGCGAGGACATCTACCGCCTGGGCTCGCTGCTCGACGACGTGATGGACCACCTGGAGGCCGTGGGCAACCTGCTCTACCTGTACGGCCTGACCAAGCTGCCGTCGCTCCCGCGTGAGCTGCACGACCTGGTCAACGTGCTGGACCAGCAGGCCAAGCTGACCGCCGAGGCGATGCCCCGGCTGAAGTCGATGAAGGACCTCGAGGACTACTGGATCGAGTGCAACCGGCTGGAGAACGACGGCGACCAGGTGTACCGGATGCTGCTGGTCCGCCTCTTCTCCGGCGAGTACGACGCCCTGACGGTGCTCAAGATGAAGGAGGTCGCCGACGAGCTGGAGGCGGCCTGCGACGCCTTCGAGCACGTGGCGAACACCGTCGAGACCATCGCGGTCAAGGAGTCCTGATCCTGTGACTCCCGAACTCATCGCCGTGCTGGCGGTGATCGCGGTGGCCCTGGCGTTCGACTACACCAACGGCTTCCACGACGCCGCCAACGCGATCGCGACCAGCGTCTCGACGCGCGCCCTGACCCCCCGGGTGGCGCTCGCCCTCGCCGCGGTCGGCAACTTCGCCGGCGCCCACCTCGGCGCCGGCGTCGCCAAGACCGTGGGCGACGGCCTGGTCACCCTGCCCACCGGGGTGGCCAGCCTGGGGGTGCTCTTCGCCGGGGTGCTCGGCGCGATCGCCTGGAACCTGATCACCTGGTACTTCGGCCTGCCGTCGTCGTCCTCGCACGCGCTGTTCGGCGGCCTGGTCGGGGCGACCCTGCTGTCGGCCGGCGGGGTGGTGCAGTGGATCACCATCGCCGAGAAGGTCCTGCTGCCGATGGTGCTCTCGCCGATCATCGGCCTGACCCTGGGCTATTTGCTGATGCTGGCGATCCTGTGGATCTTCCGCAACGGGCAGCCGGGCAAGCTCAACCGGGGCTTCCGCTGGGCGCAGACCGCGTCGGCGGCGGCCATGTCGGTCGGCCACGGCATGCAGGACGCCGCGAAGACCATGGGCATCGTGGTGCTCGCCCTCTACACCGGTGGCTTCCAGAGCGACAAGAGCCACATCCCGGGCTGGGTGTTCTGGACCTCGGCGGCCATGCTGGCGGCCGGCACGTACGCCGGTGGCTGGCGGATCATCCGGACCCTGGGTCGCAAGATCATCGACCTGGGTCCGCCGGAGGGCTTCGCCGCCGAGACGGTGGCCAGCGCGGTGCTCTACTTCAACGCCCTGGTGCTCCACGCGCCGATCTCCACCACCCACACGATCACCTCGGCGATCATGGGCGTGGGCGCCACGAAACGGCTCTCCGCCGTGCGCTGGAACGTCGCCGGCAACATCGTGATCGCCTGGGTCATCACGTTCCCGGCCGCGGCGCTGATCTCCTGCGTCACCTACCTGCTGGTCCGCCCGCTCTTCGGCTGACAGCCGGGTTCGGAGGGGCTCCCCGCGCCGACGGGGAGCCCCTCCGTCTCACTTGTAGCGCACGCCGATCTGTTCGCGGACGGTGTCCAACAGGGCCATCACCTCAAGGGTGGTGGAGTGCGGGACCAGCGGGCTCTCGGTCAGCCCCGCGGCGAGACAGCGCTGCACCTCGGCGGCCTCGTACTGGTAGCCGCCGCCGGTCAGATCGGCGGGGATCGTCTCCGGGTCGGCCCCGGCCCGGTGCAGGGTCGCCGACGGCGGCCGGAAGAACGGCGCGGGCAGGTCGATCCGGCCGGCGGTGCCGGTGATCGAGGCGACCATCGGGGTGGCCCCGATCATGCCGCAGCTCAGCGTCGCCACCGCCCCCGAGTCGTACCCGAACACCATGCCGGTGTTCTCGTCGACCCCCTCGGGGCCGAGCTTCGCCCAGGCCCGGACGTGCTGCGGGACGCCGAGCAGCAGGTGGGCCAGGCTGACCGGGTAGACGCCCAGGTCGAGCAGGGACCCGCCGCCGAGCGCGCGGGCCCGCATCCGGTGCTCCGGCGCGAACGGCCCGGCCGCCCCGAAGTCCGCCTGCACGCCGGTGACCCGCCCCACCGCCCCCTCGGCGATCAGCTCGACCACCCGCCGGATCAGCGGGTTCGTCCGCATCCACATGGCCTCCATGAGGAAGACCCCCCGGGCGCGGGCCGCCTCGACCAGCTCGGTGCTGTCCGCCAGGTCAAGGGTGAACGGCTTCTCCACCAGCACCGCCCGGCCGGCGGCCAGGCAGGTCATGGTCGCCTCGTGGTGCGCGACGTGCGGCGTGGCCACGTAGATCGCGTCCACCTCGTCGTCGGCGGCCAGTTCCGCCCAGGAGCCGTACGCCCGCTCCGCGCCGTGCTTGTCGGCGAACCGCCGCGCGCCCTCCGGCGTCCGCGAGCCGACCGCCACCAACTCGGCTCCCGGCACCAGCCGGAGGTCCTCGGCGAAGCGGCCGGCGATGTGGCCGGTGGCCAGAATCCCCCAACGTGTCATGCGTCCACGCTAGTCGGGGCCGGTCCGGGCCCCGACGTCCGCCGAATCGGGCGGCCCATCCTGCGGGACTAGGCTCGGCGCATGACGATCGACAGCGACGGCTTCGCCGCCCCGCCGGCCCTGGTCGAGCACGCCCGCCGGTTCCGCGCCGAGGGCCGCCCGGCGGTGCGGCCCCGGGTCTCGGCCACCGTGCTGCTGCTCCGTCCGGCCGGCGCCGACTTCGAGGTGTACGTCATCCGCCGCGTCGCCGCGATGGTCTTCGGCGGCGTGTACGCCTTCCCCGGCGGCGGGGTGGATCCGTCGGACTCCCAGGCCCACCTCGACTGGGCCGGCCCCGAGCCGGCGGCGTGGGCCGGGCGGCTGGGCGTCGCGCCGGACGCCGCACAGGCCGTGGTGTGCGCCGCCGCCCGGGAGGTCTTCGAGGAGTCCGGGGTGCTGCTGGCCGGCCCGGACGCGGCGACCGTGGTGGGCGACGTCAGCGGCGACGACTGGGAGGCCGCGCGGCAGGACCTGGAGGCCCGCCGCCGGGGCTTCGCCGACCTGCTGGCCGGCCGGGGACTCACCCTGCGGTCGGACCTGCTGCTGCCGTGGAGCCGGTGGATCACCCCGGAGTTCGAGCCGCGCCGCTTCGACACGTACTTCTTCGTGGCTCTGCTGCCGCAGGGGCAACGGACCCGGGACGTCTCCGGGGAGGCCGACCACACGATGTGGGTGCGCCCGGCGGATGCCCTGGCCCGGGCGGAGGCCGGCGAGCTGACCATGCTCCCGCCGACCCTCGTCACCCTGGCCCAGGTGGCCGCCGCCGGTGACCTCGCCGGGGTGGCCCGCGCGTCCGCCACCCGCGACGCCGCCACCCCGATCACCCCCCGCCTGGACCTCCCGGAGACCGGCGAGCCCCGGTTCGTGCTCGGCTGAGCGCCCACCCCCTTCCTCGTCGATCTTGCACTTCCGGCCCGGTCAAATCCGGCACACCGCCCGGAACGAGGGCCGCAACTGCAAGATCGACGGGGCGGGATGGGGCGGGGTGGGGCGGGGTGGGGTGGGGCGGGGTGGGTGGGGTTAGCCGAAGCGGCCGGTGATGTAGTCCTCGGTCTTTTTCTGGCTCGGGTTGCTGAAGATCTTCTGGGTGTTGTCGTACTCGATGAGGCGGCCCGGGTCGCCGGTCTTCTCGATGGAGAAGAAGGCCGTGCGGTCCGAGACGCGGGCGGCCTGCTGCATGTTGTGCGTGACGATGATGATGGTGAACTTGTCCTTGAGCTGGAACATCAGGTCCTCGATGGCCAGCGTGGAGATCGGGTCCAGCGCGGAGCAGGGCTCGTCCATCAGCACCACCTGCGGCTCGACCGCGATCGTCCGGGCGATGCAGAGCCGCTGCTGCTGGCCGCCGGACAGGCCCGCGCCCGGCTTGCCGAGGCGGTCCTTCACCTCGTCCCAGAGGTTCGCCGAGCGCAGCGCCCGCTCGGCGGCCTCGTCCAGGATCGACTTCTTGCGCAGCCCGTTGAGCCGCAGCCCGGCCACCACGTTCTCGAAGATGCTCATGGTGGGGAACGGGTTGGGCCGCTGGAAGACCATGCCGATCGTCCGGCGCACGGCGGTGACGTCCACGTCGCGGTCGTAGATGTTCTGCCCGTCGATGGTCAGGTCGCCCTCGACCCGGGCCCCCGGCAGCACCTCGTGCATCCGGTTGATCGACCGCAGGAACGTCGACTTGCCGCAGCCGGACGGCCCGATCAGGGCGGTCACCGTCTTCGGCTCGACGGTCAGGTTGATGTTCTCGATCGCCTTGAAGGCGCCGTAGTAGGCGGTGACGTTCGAGGCGTCGATGCGCTTGGCCATGGTGGTGGTACCTCCGGGGTTCATCGGCCGAGCCGGTTCCGGCGGGCCAGCAGCTTCGCCGCGACCGTCAGGATCAGCACGAGGGCGACCAGGGTCAGCGCCGCGGTCCAGGCCCGTGCCGGGGCGTACCGCGACGCGTCACCGGCCTGCTGGTAGACGAAGAGGGCCAGCGACGACTGGTTGTTCTCGAACGGGTTGAAGTTGATCGCCGCGCCGCCGCCGGCGACGAGCAGCACCGGCGCGGTCTCACCGGCCGCCCGCGCGACGGCGAGCATGACGCCGGTGACGATGCCGGGCAGCGCGGTCGGCAGCACGACCCGCAGGATGGTCTTCCACTTCGGCACGCCGAGGGCGTACGCCCCCTCGCGCAGCGGCGCGGGGACGAGCCGGAGCATCTCCTCGGTGGAGCGGACCACGGTGGGCAGCATCAGCACGCTCAACGCGAGCGCGGCGGCGAAGCCGGAGAAGCCCGGCCGGCCGTCGTTGAACACCGGCGAGACGACCAGCACCCAGAACGCCAGCACGAACAGGCCGGAGACGATCGACGGGATGCCGGTCATCACGTCGACGAAGAACCGGATCGCGAAGGCGAACCGGCCCCGGCCGTACTCGACCACGTAGATGGCGCAGAGGACGCCGAGCGGGACGGTGATCAGCGCGGCGATGCCGACCTGCTCCAGCGTCCCGACGATCGCGTGGTACGCGCCACCGTTCGGGTCCCGGGCCCCGATGTTGTTCATCGAGGTGCCGAAGAAGTCGCCGTCGAGACGCTCGACGCCCTCGCTGACCAGCGTCCAGACCACCGACGCGAGGGGCAGGACGGCCAGCACGAACGCGGAGTGGATCAGCGCGCTCCAGGTGCGGTTGCGGGCCGACCGCCGCCCCTCGACGGCGTTGCTGGCCGCGAAGAGGCCGGCCAGGTGGAGCAGCGCGGCGAGGACGACGACGAGGACCGGGCCGCCGATGCCGGCCCCGTACACGATCGCGGTGGCGACCACGACGGCCGCCAGGGCGATCGCCGGGGCGGCGTACCGGGGCAGGCGCTTGGCCCGGAGGTCGGGCGGCTGGGCCGGGGGCCGGGTGCGGTGGTTGGCGACGGTGTTGGTCATGCGGCCGACTCCGTGAACTCCCGGCGGCGGTGGACGATCGCCCGGGCGGTGATGTTGACGATCAGCGTGATGGTGAACAGCACCAGGCCGGAGGCGATCAGCGCGCCCCGCCCGGTGTCGTTCGCCTCGCCGAACGCGTTGGCGATGTTGGCGGCGATGGTGTTGCCGCCGTTCTCGATGAGGTTGAACGAGATGCCGAAGGTGATGCCGAGGGTCATCGCCAGCGCGATGGTCTCGCCGAGCGCCCGGCCCAGGCCGAGCATCACCGCGGCGATGATGCCGGGACGGCCGTACGGCAGCACGGCGGTGCGGATCATCTCCCAGCGGGTCGCGCCGAGCGCGAGCGCCGCCTCCTCGTTCGCGGTCGGGGTCTGGAGGAACACCTCGCGGGAGAGCGAGGTGATGATCGGCAACACCATTATCGCCAGGACCAGCGAGCCGAGCATGATCGACTTACCGAACGGGCCGTCGCCCCCGAAGATCGGGATCCAGCCGAAGTGCTGGTTCAGCCAGGCGGAGAAGTCCCGGACCGGGGTGACGAAGACGTCTCGTCCCCAGAGCCCGAAGACCACGCTCGGCACGGCGGCGAGCAGGTCGATCAGGAAGCCGAGGGCGGTGCCGAGCCGACGCGGGGCGTAGTGGGAGAGGAAGAGCGCGATGCCCAGCGCCACCGGCACCGCGATGAGCAGGGCCAGCGCGGAGCTGAGCACCGTGCCGAAGGCGAGCGCGCCGATGCCGAACTTCGGGGCGGTGTCGTTCGGCGACCAGCCCTCGTACGTCCAGAAGTTCGCGGTGTTGGCGCGCAGGGCCGGCACCGCCTTGGCGATCAGGAAGACCGCGATGGCGGCGATGATCACCAGGACGGCGGTGCCGGCGGCCAGGGTCAGACCGCGGAACGCGCGCTCCGCGCCGAAGGCCCGCGCCCGGGGCAGGCCACCGCCGCCGCCGAGGCCGCCCCCGGCGGGAGTACGGGTGCTGACTGGTGACTCGGCCACACGCGCCGAGGCGCCGGCGGGCCGCTCCTGGCCTGAGGCCACGCGGATCCCGCCGGTGCCGGCGTCGGCCGAGCGGGAAGGGGTTTCACCCATCTGCTCGCTCGCTTCGAGTTGAGGGAGGTGGTGTCGTGGCGTGGGGTCAGGAGAGGTTCTTGACCGCGGCCTCGACCCTGGTCCGGACCGAGTCCGGCAGCGGGGCGTAGCCCAGGTCGGTCAGCTCGGCCTGGCCCTCGGCGCTGGCCGCGTGGCCCAGCAGGCCCTTGACCAGCGGCAGCTTGTCGGCCGCGAGGCCCTTGCCGCAGACGATCTCGTACGTCACCAGGACGATCGGGTACGCCCCGGCCTCCTTGGTGTTGTAGTCGACCGACATCTTGAGGTCGTCGCCCTGGCCCTCGATCTTGGCCCCGGCGATGGTCCTGCCCGCGTTCTCGGCGGTCAGCTCGGCGAACTCGCCCGCGCCGTTGCCGATCTTCGCCATCTTCAGACCGGCGTTCTCGGCGAAGGACCACTCCATGTAGCCGATCGAGCCGTCGGCGCCCTTGACCGAGCTGGCCACGCCGTCCGACCCCTTGGCGCCGGTGCCGCCCGGGGCCTTCCACGCCTTGGCGTTCTCGAAGGTCCAGTCCGCACCAGCGGTCTTGGCCAGGTACTTGGTGAAGTTGTCGGTGGTGCCGGACTCGTCCGAGCGGTGCACCGTCTGGATGGTGGTCGACGGCAGCTTGGCGTCCGGGTTGTCGGCCTTGATGGCCGGGTCGTCCCACCTGGTCACCTTTCCGGCGAAGATCTTCGCCAGGGTGGCCGGCTTGAGCTGGAGGTCGTCCACGCCACTGACGTTGTGGGCGACGGCCACCGGGCCGATCACCATCGGCAGGTGGACGGCCTTGCCGCCGGAGCACTTGGCGTCGGCCTGCGGCTGCTCCTCCGGCTTGAGGGCCGAGTCGGAGCCGGCGAAGTCGGCGGTGCCGGCGATCAGCGCCTGGATGCCCGCGCCCGAGCCGGACGGCTCGTAGTTGATCGTGCTGCCGGCGCACTTCTGCTGGTAAGCCTTGATCCACTCGGCCATGGCGTTCTTCTGGGCCGAGGAGCCCTGCGCGTTCAGGGTGCCGGTGGCGCAGTCGGCCGCGGCGGCCGACCCGGAGGCGGAGGCGCCGCCGGCGGGCTCGTTGTTGTCCGAGCCGCATGCACTGAGACCGAGCACCGCAGTAAGAGCGAGGCAGGCGATAGTGCCGTGCCGCTGGAGCTTCACCTGAAAGGTTTCCCTTCACGTCTGGACGGGCCGCTCCGGATGGGGGCCCGGGGGCCGGCGTGACCGGCTGACCTGAAAGCTAGGAGCGCCAGGTAGCCGGATCGCCCGTCAGAAGTGAACGAGGGGTGAACAGGTGCGGCCGGACAGATGGCCATGGGCCGAGGACGGGTTGTCCAATTGGTGAACGCGCGGCTTGGAATCGCTATTAATGCGATATGTCCTGTCGGCCGTTATCGCGTCGAGGCCTCCGCGTGACATCGCCGTGACGCGGTCGCGGGGTTGCTGGCCTCAGCCGAGGTGGTAGTTGACGTGGGCGCACCAGCGGGCGAAGCCGGTCCGCTCGTACAGCGCGACCGCCGCGGTGTTCGACTCGTCGACGTAGAGCATCACCCGGTCCAGCCCTCGCCGGTCCCGCAGGTACGCCAGTCCCGCCGCGGTCAGCGCCCGACCCAGGCCGCCGCCGTGCGCAGCCGGGTCGACCCCGAGCACGTAGACCTCGCCGATCCGGGCCGATCCGGGCCGCTCGTGCACCTTGGTCCAGTGGAAGCCGAGCAGCCGCCCCGTGGCGGACTCGACGGCGAGCAGGAAGCCGGCCGGGTCGAACCACGGCTCGGTGAGGCGTGCCCGCAGGTCGGCTGCCGTCCACCGGCCCTGCTCGGGGTGGCTGGCGAAGGCCCGGGCGTTGAGCGCGAGCCAGGCGTCGTCGTCCGCCCCGGGGGCGAACGGGCGCAGGACCACCCCGTCAGGCAGGGACGGCTCGGCCGACGGCTCGGCCAGCGGGCGACGGAGCTGCCAGAGCACCCGGGCCCGGGTGAGGCCGAGGTCGACGGCCAGGGCGGCGGCGGACGGGTGGTCGCCGTGCGCCCAGGCCCGCACCGGCCCGGTGGCCGCGTCGAGCGCCGCCCGGGCCAGCACCCGGCCGGTGCCCCGCCGCCGGCGGGCGGGGTGGACGGCCAACTCCACACCGACGCCGGTCGCCGGGTCGGTGGTGTCCAGGTGGGCGTAGCCGGTCAGCGTCCCGTCCGGCGCGCGGGCGGCGAGGTGGACAGCCGGGGCCCGCGGGTCACGCAACCGCAGCAGCGTGTGCTCGTCGAACGGGTCGGCCCCGTCAGCGTCCCCGGCCGCCCGGGCCAGGGCCAGCACGTCGGCCGCCTCGGCCGCCGTCAGCGCCTCGCTGTGGGTCACCCGGTCGGTTGTCGGCTCGGCGCTGCTCATCCCGTAACCGTAACGGGTGTGGCCCGGGCCGTGGCCGCACCGCCTCCGTCGGTGGTCGGGGTGTCCCCTGCCAGCGGAGTGGTCGCTCAGGTGGCGCCGGCGGGGATGGGCAGGGCCTCCAGCCGGAACCGGCCGGTCAGGTCCGGCAGGAGGCCGTGCAGCGAGTCCACGGTGCCCTGTCGGTCGCCGCCCGCGTCGTGCAGCAGTACGACCGCGCCAGGCTGCACTTCCGCCGAGACCACGGCGGCGATCCTCGCCGCCCCCGGCGCCCTCCAGTCCGACGGGTCGACGGTCCAGTGCAGCGGGATCATGCCGATCTCCTCGGCCGCCGACACCACCGGGTAGGTCCACGCGCCGCCGGGCTGACGGAAGTAGCCGATCGGGGCGCCGGGCACGGCGTCCCGGATCGCCGCGTTGGTGCGCAGCAGGTCGGCGCGGATCACGTCCGGCGACCGCTTGCCGAGCAGCACGTCGTGCTGCCAGGAGTGGTTGCAGAGGGTGTGCCCGTCGGCCACGATCGCCTGGATCAGGTCGGGGTGGTTCCGGGCGTTCTCGCCGACCACGCAGAAGGTGGCCTTGACGTCGTAGTCCCGCAACAGGGCCAGGACCTGCGGGGTGTACCGCGGGTCGGGCCCGTCGTCGAAGGTGAGCGCCACCCCCGCCGAGCCCGTGCCGACCCGGGCGCCGAACAGGCCGTCGCCCGCTGTCTCCGACGGTTGCCCCGTGGCGTCGTCCTGGCCGCGCACGGTGGGACCGGCGGTGGGACTGGCAGTGGGCCGGGCGGCGGGGGCGGCGGTCGGGCCGGCCCCCGGCGGCTGGTCGGCGTACGGCGGGTCGTCCGCGTGCGCCGAGACTCCCGTGGGCTGTGGCCTCGGCTCGGGGGCCATGCTCTGCCCGAGCGCGTACGCGGAGCCGAGCAGCGCGGCCACCACGACCGCGGCGAGCCCGACGAAGCGCCCGCCCGCTGCGGGGGCCATCAGCCGACACCGCCGCCCGGGCACCGGGACCGGCCCCTTTTCGCCCCCGTGGTCATCGCACGCACCGTCGCCCCTTCCGCCGTCAACCCGACAGTCAGAATAAGACCGATGAGTAGTGCAAAAAGGGCAAATCGGGAACAGTGTGGCCGACGGGGGATAGCCCCGGCCGGACCCGCGAGGGCCCCGACCCGGCCGATCGTGACTCAGACCGGGAGCGTGACTCAGACCGGGATCGGGGCGTGCTCGGACTCGGGCAGCGACCGCGACGGCGGTACGACGAACTTGTAGCCGACCTGGCGGACCGTGCCGATCATCGACTCGTACTCCGAGCCGAGCTTGGCCCGCAGCCGCCGCACGTGCACGTCCACCGTCCGGGTGCCGCCGAAGTAGTCGTAGCCCCAGACCTCGCGCAGGAGCTGGTCCCGGGTGAACACCCGGCCCGGGTGCTGGGCCAGGAACTTCAGCAGCTCGAACTCCTTGTACGTCAGGTCGAGCGGCCGGCCCTTGAGCTTCGCGGCGTAGGTGTCCGGGTCGATGGTCAGTTCGCCCGCCCGGATCGAGCCGCCGGCCCCGGCGGTGGCGTTGCTCAGTCGACCGACCGCCAGTCGCAGCCGGGCCTCGACCTCGGCCGGCCCGGCGCCGGCCAGGATGACGTCGTCGACGCCCCAGTCGGCGTTCAGCGCGATCAGCCCGGCCTCGGTGACCACCGCGACCATCGGCACGCCGAGCCCGGTGGCGTGCAGCATCCGGCAGGTGGCCCGGGCCTCGCTCAGCTCCGACCGGGCGTCCACCAGCACGGCGTCCGGGCTGGGCCCGGCGACGAGGGTGCGGACGTCGCGCGGCGCGGTACGCACCGAGTGCGGCAGCAGGTCGAGCGCCGGCAGCACCATCGATGGTTCGCCTGCGCGTGCGGTCACCAACAGCAGGATCTCCACACGATCACCTCCGTCCCGGCGGCCTACGGCCGCGCGCGACCAGCGTCACTCCCGGTCAGGGGTAGCGCTGAGAACTTGCGTGGGTCCCGGCGTCGCTGACGGGCGGGTATCGGCTCTGAGCGTAACTGATCGCCCTGCCTGCGCTTTCGTGTCGTTTCCTCTTTGTCTGGCTTGCCCGCGATCGTGCCGCAGGTTTTAACGTTGCCGAAACCGTGGCCACCGGAGTGGGACCCGGGTCTGGCACGATCGGGACGTGTATCCCCCGACCTCCTCCGAGGCCGGCCGGGACCCGTGGGTCGACGACGACGTCCCACCAGGGCCGGCCGGTCGTGCGCACCCACCGGTCCCGCGCACCGGCCCGGACGTCGACGCCGACGGTCCCCCGGCCCGGCGGGGTCGCCCCCGCCGGCTGCGCCGCGGCGGCGACCCGGGCTGGCGGCCCGACGACGAGGTCGACGACGACGTCGACGAGGAGGAGTTCGAGCCGGTCGAGGTGCGCCGGCCGCTCTCGCTCACCGTCGCCGGGTTCGCCGCGCTGCTCGGCGTCGGCCTGGTGCTCGGCGCGCAGACCGCCGGGCCCGGGCACCGGTTGCCGTTCGCGTTCATCATCTTCGGCGTGCAGCTGATCTTCGTCCTGGCCTGGACGATGGCGATGCGCCCGCCCGCGCTGCTGCTGGTCGCCCTGGTCAGCGCGGTGGTGGCCGCCGCCGCCGACACCGCAGCCGTGCAGTCCGACATCGCCGGACTCGCCCCGCTCGGGTACCTGGCCGCCGGCGGTTTCCTGCTCGGCGTGCTCGGGCAGCTCGTCCGCCGGGTCGACCGGGTCCGGGTCACCGACTCGCTCGGCACCACCCTGCTGATCGTGGTCGGCGTGGTCGCCTTCGCCACCCTCATCGTGCTCAGCCGGATCCCGGCCGGCACCCAGGCGATCACCGTCTGCCTCACCGCCACCGGCGTCGCACTGACCGTCGCCCGGCTCACCGACGCGGTGCTGCCCTGGCCCCGGCTCGCGCCGCAGGTGCCCCGGGGAGCGGCGGGCGTGGTGGCCGGCGCGATGGCCGGCACCCTGGCCAGCGCCGTGCTGGGCAGCTACCTGGTCAGCTTCACCCCGACCAGCGGCGCGGTGATCGGGCTGGTCGCCGCCGCCACCGCCGTGCTGGCCGACCTCGCCGTCGGGTACGCCGAGGCGGGCCGGCTGATGGCCGGCGAGCCGCCGACGATGTGGGCCGCCCGGCACATGCAGGGCCCGCTCGGCGGCTTCGCCCTGTCCGCCCCGGCGGCGTACGCGATGTGCGTGTTGTTCCTGTGAGCGACCGGCCGGCGGCGCCCGCCCGCCGGCCGGGCTCGGCCAACGGTTGAGGGCTTCCCCTCCCGGGTACTGTGCGGTGCGCCGCAGGGCGGCAGCAGCCGTAGGGCGGCAGAAACCGGACCGTCGACGTCCCACGGGCGCCGGCCAGGACAGAAGGAGGCGGGCGTGGCGGAGGCCTACCCGGCGTACGAGGAGCGCCCCCGGCGACGTGGGCGCAAGGTGCTCATCACGCTCCTGGTCCTGCTGGTGATCCTGGCCGGGCTGCTGGTGGCCGCCGACCGGATCGCCGCCGGGGTCGCCGAGCGGGCCATCGCCGACCAGGTCACCAAGGAGATCGCCAAGCAGGACGCGCAGTCCTCGGCGCCCGAGGTCGAGGTCGGCGGCTTCCCCTTCCTCACCCAGGTGCTCGACGGCAGGTACGAACGGATCACCATCAAGCTGCGCGACGTGCAGGGCGCGGTGCGGGGTGACGCGGTCAGCCTGCCGACGCTGGACGTCGACGCCCGTAACGTGCGGGCCTCCCTGGACACCCTGCGCACCCAGCAGGGCGACGTGGTCGCCGAGACCGTCGACGGCACCGGCACCATCACGTACGACAGCCTGGCCAAGCTCCTCGACCGGCCCGGCCTGACCCTCGGTGAGCGGGACGGCCAACTCGCCGTCACCGCCCCGGTCGACATTCTCGGGCAGAAGCTGACCGTCACCGGCACCGCCAAGGTGACCGTCGGCAAGGAGGGGCAGGTGTCGTTGAGCTTCGCCGACCTCGACGCCGAGGGGTTGCCGAACATCCCGCTGGCCCGCACCCTGCTCAACAACTACGCCAAGGGCATCTCGATCGACGTGCCCCTGCCCGAGCTGCCGTTCCAGCTCGTCGTGCGCGAGGTCAAGCCGTTGCCCGGAGGGCTCGCGGTGACCGCCGCCGCGAAGGACGTCCCGATCAACTCGGCCGGCTGAACCGCCCGAGTCCCGGCCGGGGCGGTGTCGCCGGCCGGGACGGTCGTCCCGGATGCTGGTCGGGCCGGTGGCACTCCCCGGGACGGCTGGTAGCCTCCCTGTTCATGGGGATGCACCTCACCAAACGGCGCGCGATCGACCTGTGTCGCGTGGCCACCTGCCTGTGTCGCCCCGTCATCTGACGGCGGGGCTGTCCTCGGCCGCCTGACGGCGGCCACCGGCCACAGGGTCTGCGTACCCTCCGGTTCTCCCCCTCTTCGCCCGGCAGCGGCGCCGTCGCACGAACCCGTGATCCCGTCCTTCCCACTGGGTCCCGCGCGTGGTGCGACAGTCACCTATCTCGATCCCGCGCAGGCTCACCATCCATCCTCACCAGGGAGTGATCTGATGAGTCGCGACACCGCACTCGTCTCGGCCGAATGGGCCGAGAAGAACATCGACGCCCCGGGCGTCGTCTTCGTCGAGGTCGACGAGGACACCTCGGCCTACGACACCGGCCACATCGCCGGCGCGATCAAGCTGGACTGGAGGACCGACCTCCAGGACCAGGTCCGCCGGGACTTCCTCAACAAGAGCCAGTTCGAGGCGCTGCTCTCCGCGCGCGGCATCGGCAACGACGACACCGTCGTCCTGTACGGCGGCAACAACAACTGGTTCGCCGCGTACGCGTACTGGTACTTCAAGTTCTACGGCCACGGCGACGTCAAGCTGCTCGACGGCGGTCGCAAGAAGTGGGAGCTGGACGCCCGCCCGCTGGTCACCGACGCGGTGACCCGGCCGAAGACCGAGTACGTCGCGCAGGAGCCGGACAACAAGATCCGCGCCTTCCGTGACGAGGTCGTCGACGCGATCGGCACCAAGAACCTGGTCGACGTGCGCAGCCCCGACGAGTTCGCCGGCCGGCTGCTCGCCCCCGCCCACCTGCCACAGGAGCAGGCCCAGCGGGCCGGGCACATCCCCACCGCGATCAGCGTGCCGTGGTCCAAGGCCGCCAACGAGGACGGCACGTTCAAGTCCGACGACGAGCTGCGCAAGATCTACGCCGCGGCCGGGCTGGACGACGGCAAGGAGACCATCGCCTACTGCCGGATCGGCGAGCGCTCCTCGCACAGCTGGTTCGTGCTCCAGGAGCTGCTCGGCCACCCCAACGTGAAGAACTACGACGGTTCCTGGACCGAGTACGGCTCGCTGATCGGCGTGCCGGTCGTGCTCGGCGACGAGCCCGGGGAGGCCTGAGCCATGACCGCTCCCACCGCTGCCGGGTGCGCCGCGCCCGACCAGGCCGCCCCGCTGCCGGCCGGCCTGGACCTGGAGAAGGAAACCGTCATCACCGGCGTCGTCCGGTCCGAGGCCGGCGATGTCGTCGCGGGCGCGTACGTCCGGCTGCTCGACTCGACCGGTGAGTTCACCGCCGAGGTGGTCACCTCCCCGGCCGGCCAGTTCCGCTTCTTCGCCGCGCCCGGCACCTGGACGCTGCGGGCGCTCTCCCGGCACGGCAACGGCGACGCCGCCGTCACCGCCGCCCGCGGAATCAACGAGGTCGCCGTAACGGTCGCCTGAGTGTGTGTCGATAAGGCCCCCTGCTGTCGCTTCGCGCGCGGCAGGGGGCCTTATCGACACCTGAGGTTGTGGGTGCAGCCGTCCGAATGGCCGGGTCGCAGCAGGCAGCGCCGCCGGTGTGGCAGCCGCCGGTCGCAGAACACCTGATGCTGCCCGGTGAGGTCGCCCTCGGCGGAGACGGTGGTCTCGCCGATCTGCACCTGCGGCAGGAACCCCAACGAGCGGGTCAGCGCGCGAGCCAGGACGTGCGCGGCGGCCAGGTCGGCCGCCAGCACCGTCAGGTGTACGACGAACCGCTCGGCCTCGCTCACCGGTACGCCCGTGGGGCGACCGGGTGCGGCCGTGGGGCGAACCGGGACTGCCAGTCCCGCAACGTCTGCTTGATGCGGGCGTTCTCGTTTCGGGTGCGGTCCAGCTCGGCGGTCAGCGCGGCGGCGGGGGAGTGAGCGCTGCCCGTTGCCACGCGAGGAGGCTCGACAGCCAACTTATTCGCACCTCCCGCATGAGTCAACGGTGACGCACGGTGTTTCTGTCGTCGTTTGTCGAGCGCGCAGGCCTCGTGATCAAATCGGAGTTGCCACGCGAGGAGCGCCATGCCTGCTATGCCCGATTACCTCAGGATTTCTACCGGAATTATGGAAGCTGTGCGGTCTGGCAATTTGAAGCCCGGCGACAAGCTTCCGTCCATCGCCCAACTGTGTGAGCAGCACAAGGTGGGCCCATCCACCATCCAGCAGGTGTTCATCCGGCTGGAGGCCCTGGAGGTAATAGACCGACACCAGGGCAAGGGAGTGTTCGTCACCGATCCCGATACCTGGATGCGGAAGCCTTAGCCTGCCACGCTCGGCGCTGCCGGCTTGAGGTCAGGCGGTTGCGCCTGGCTGGATGGGCGTTGTCCGTGTGCGGCCCGCCCCGACAGGGCAGTGAGCGCTGTTCATTGCCACACGAGGAGTGCCATGCCGGCGACTCCGAACTACATCCGGATCTCCGACGAGATGGTCGCCGACGTCAGGTTTTCAGAAAATCATCAAGGTTCTCGATGCCTTGCTGATCTGTCCAAGGTGAGCCGTGCCCGCCCCGCCCCCGCCCCATGCGCTTCCTCATGGGCCGGCCCTTGATCGTCTGCTGGTCACCGGCGCGACACGCCGGGCAGGGTGCCGGTACGCGACAGACGATCTCCGTGGCTGGCCGTCGGGCGCCGCTGGCGTCGGCAGCATCCGCGGGCGGGATCGGCAGGAGTGGGGCGGTGACCAGCGCGGCGCGGCGGGGCGGGGCTCCCGTGGGGCGGGACCGGCGGCGGGACGGGGCGACCGGTTGCGCGGTGACCGCTGCACCGGGGGGATCCGCGGGCGATGTGTCGGCATTGCGCTTAGAAGCCTCGAAAGACACCGTCCGGCCCTGCCGACCGCGCGAACTCAAGGAAGTCCATGTTCGCGATCGACAGGTTGTTTTCGATCGCCTGGACCTGCCGTGGCAGTGCCCTGAACGGACCTGTCTCGTCCCCTTCGTTCAGATTGACCACGAGCAGGGGACGCTCCGGCAGCGAGACGGTGACGGTGTCGACGACGAACACGATCGGGTGCCTGTACTGACGCGGGTAGGCGCGAGGATAGCCGGCTGCGATTGCCGTCTCGCTGAGGCCAATCAGCGCTCGGTCTTCGACGAACTCGACACCGGCCACGAAGCCCTCTTCCGTGGGGCTGCCGATCTCGTCCTTGAGCTGCTCCCACACACCGTCGTCGCGGAAGTCCGCACGTATGACCGGAACGCACCACGTCTCTGGCAGATCAGCCACGGACAAATCGTAGAGAGACCGGACGTCCTCCGCGTGACAGGGGACGCATTGTTCTCGGCACGTCCGGATGCGGGCACCGGCGATCGGCTACCTTCCGTGACGGAGCGCTACGCGGCAGATCCGGATACCCGATCGAGTTGACGGGCCAGTACGAGACGGGGGAGGAAGCAGGAGAGGTAGCCATACCACCGTGCGTCACTATCGGCGATGAACGCTAGTCCATCCGGAGGCGGCAGATCCGCGCACCCGAACTTGGACTGGCCGCGTGACTCCATCCCCGGGAGATGGCGGTCTCTCCACCACATGGTGATCCACGATGCCGCGGAGTCCGCTACACGCAGCGTGACGGCGCGGCGAGACGCTGGCGCGAGTCGTATGCGGCTTCCGCCCGGCTTGCCAGCCGACGCTTGGACCTCGGCTCGCCTCGACCCAAGCTATGAACAGGACCTAAGAGTTTCCCTCGCGCCATGGTTAGCACTAGCGCAAATAGGTTTGCTGTGGAAACCTATTTGCATGACCACTGATTCGGTACCCGCCAGCGGCGATCCACGCCAGCTGCTGTCGGAGGCGCGCCGCCTTGCCCGCCGGGTGCGGGTCGACCAGCGGGTGACCTGGTTCGCGCTGCTGGTGCTGGCCGCGGCGACGTTCTTGGGGATCCCGTTCGACTGGTATTTCCTCGTCCTCCACTGCATGGGCGACGGCACCGTGTGCCAGTTCTCGCGTCAAGGCGTGCTGTACTACTGGCCGCCGGCGCTGCTGTTGGCGTACGCGGCGATCGCCGTCTGCTACGTGCGCGTCGCCCGGGCGCGGGGGCTGGGCGCCCGGGTGCTGCCCTACGCGATCACCGGCGTCACGCTGACGGTCCTGTTCACCGCCGCGTGGGTGGCAGCGCGCCTGTACTTCCCGACCCACCCGCACCAGTTCCCGTACTGGGTACTCGTGTTGGACCGGCTGATCGCACCGTGGGGCACGATCGGGGTGGCGCTGCTGGTGCTGGCCCGGCTGGAGCGCAACCTCGGGCTGCTGGTGTTCACCCTCGGATACCTGGCGGTGGCGCTGGTGCCGATCGACCTCGGCTGGCACTGGCAGGGCCAGGACAGCACAGCGTTCCTGCCGCAGCAGATCATCAACGGCACCGTACTGCTGCTGGGCGCGATCGGCTTCCGGCTGGCCCACCGGCGGCGCCGATGACCGCCGAGACCGGGGCCCCGGACCCGCACGAGCCATCCGCCCACCCGGTCACCGGCCTGGACGAGGTAGTGCACCAGCGGGTGCGGCTTGGGATTCTCACCATCGCGCACGAGGCGCGCCGGGTGGAGTTCGGCTACCTGCGCACCCAGCTGGACCTCACCGCCGGGAACCTCTCCAAGCATCTGAGCGTGCTGGAGGCGGCCGGCCTGATCGAGGTCGAGAAGGGCTACGCCGGGCGGCGCGGCCGTACCTGGATCACGCTCAGCGCTGCCGGCAGCACCGCGCTCGCCGAGGAGATCGGGCGGCTGAAGCTGCTCATCGCGCGGGTCGAGACCACCGACACCCTGGAGGACCGATGATCATCGCACTGACCCGTCGACGCCTGCTCGCAGCCGCGCTCGCAACCGGGGTCGCCGTGCCGGTCGGCGGCGCCTGATCGGCATCTACGAAGCCATCCTCATCTCGGCAGAAGCGGATGGCCGATCCGGGTCCGGGCGATCCCTCAGGAGGGATCCGTTCCTCACGCCAACCGCTGCGCATCGGCTCGGGCCGGTCGTCCCTCAGGGGTGACCGGCCCGAGCCGTGACCGTTGCGGCGCCCGCCCGCCTTCACGGGTACCCGGCCAGGACGTGAGTCCCCCTCGGCGGGGTCCGGACCCCGCCGTACGAGGGTGAAGAGAGCCGGCCGCGCGCGGGCCTCGCCGCTCCCGGTGTGAAGTCGACCCGGCCGGATGCGCGGCTAGACTTCAGGTTGGCAGTTCAACCGTGCACTGCTGTGGCGGGCGCGGCCTCGGGAGGGTGTTCCAGCACCCTCTCGGGGGTCCGTCCGACTCCGACGGCGCCTACTCGCAGAAGACCCGCACTTTGGCATCGGGCTGGTCCACCTCCACGGTCATCTCGTCGAGGTGCTCCACGAGCGCCTCAAGCTGTTCGGGCTTGAGCTGCGTCAGGTCGAACGGCACGCCCGACTTGTTCAGTTCGGTGTTGGCCTGGCCCAGCGCCTGCGGCGGGATCAGGGCCGCCAGCCGTACGCCGGCCCGCAGCAGTTGCAGCGGCACCCGCACGTTGACCCGTCCCGGCTCGCCGTTCTCGACGGTGTCCACCAACACCCGCAGGTACTTCGCCCTGCCCTTCGGCCGGGCGTCGAGGCTCGACGCCGCCTCCGGCTGGTCCCGTTCGAGCGCGGCGATGAGCTGCTCCGCCTCCTCTGCGGTGATCTTGCCCTCGGCCAGCATGTCGAGGATGTCCTTGCGCTGTTCGTTCATCGGGACCTCTCCTATCGGATGGTTACGAGCACAGCCGAACGGCCCTGCTCGATGTCGACCCGGGTGCCGGGCAACGCGGAGATGACGCGCCAACCGGTGCCGAGTGCGCGCACCACACTGATGCGGTACACGAGGCAGGCCACGGCCGCCACCAGCACGACTAGGACCACGACCGGCGAGAACACGAGCACTACGGGAAGCACCGGGACCCAGATCCGGATGGGACGACCGTCCGGGCGTTTGACCCGTACGGTCAGCAACTGCGGCATCACCTGCGGCCCTCCAGTTCGGACAGCGCCTGCTGCGTGGTGATCTCGCCGCGGCGCAACCGGTCGATGACGTCGGCCCGCGACGGCGCCGGATCGGTCTCGACGAAGTCGAGCATCTGCATGATCCGGTTCAGTCGTGACTTGATCGTCGGGTAGCTCACCCCGAAGATCCGCTCCATCTCCTTGATGGACCCGTGACACCGCACGAACGCCGTGACGAAGACCTGATCCTCGACGTTGAGCTGAGCCAGTTGCGGTAGCTCGAACTCGCCCTCGATCGCGACGCCGTTGCCTGCCAGGCGCACCCGCTCGACGACGAACGGCTGGCCCCGGGTCAGGTTTGTGAGTTCCTGCCAGTCCATCGCCTGCTCTGTCATATCTAAATTTGTACCCGGCTTAACTTCAACTTTCAATAAGTTGATCTTAATTTTCTTAAGCGATCGCTTCGGCGGTCGCCTGCACCGGCGGGTGGAGCCGGCGCGCCGGACGGGGTGGCGACACCGCGTGACACGATGGCCCGGTGAGTGGTGCTGCGCAGGCGGGATACGCCCCGCCGACCGGTCCCCGAGAGCCAACGCCCGCCCGCCGTCGGTCCCACTGGCTGCTTGCCGCGACCGTGGCCTGGGCGGTGCTGCTGGGCGTACTGACCTGGGTGTCGGTCCGCGACGACGGGCCGACCGTCCGCGAGCAGCGCACCCTGGCCCAGGCCGGGCCGGTGGTCGACCGCGCGGTGGGCGAGCTGGTCGCGGCGGCTGCCGGGGACCGGGCCGTCGCGCTCGTACCGGACCGGATCGAGCAGGGCTGTACGGTGACGCCCCTGCTCGACGGCGCGACGCTGGCGCGCGCGGTGGAGGTCGTCGCGCCCGGCGCGGACCCGCGCGCCGTGCTCACCGAGATCGCCGACCGGCTACCGGCCGCCTGGCGGGCCGGCGTCCGGGTGACCGGCGACGGCCCCCGGTTACGTGCCGACGCGGGGGAGTTCGTGCTGGTGGAGGGGCGCCCGGCCGGTGACGGCCGGGTCCGGCTGAGCGTCCGCACCGGGTGCCGCCCGGTGGGCGACGGCTACCGCGCGCCCGCCGCCCAGGGCGGCCCGGAGGTGGCCGCCCTCGCCGCCGCCCTGCGGGCACTCGGCACCCCGGCCGCGCCGGCTCCCGTGCTGGTCGCCGCGCCGTGTCCCGGCGGTGGGGGGCCGGCCCGCACCGCCCGCGTCACCCTCGACCCCGCCCCGGCCGAACCGGCCCGCGCGCTCGCCCCGGTCGCCGCCGGCACCGTCCTGTTCGACGCCACCGAGGGGTACGCCTACCGACAGGGCCCGGTCACCGTGGCCCTCGCCGGCACCGAGCTCACCGCCAGCACCGGCTGCGGGGGCTGACCCACCTGGCGGCGGGTCAGGGGACCGGCCGTCAGTAGACGAGCGCCTGCGCCCCTTCGGCCATCGCCTCCTCGACGAAGACCGCCGCCCCGGCGATCCGTACGCCGGGCAGCACGTCGTCCGGGCCGATGTCCCGGCGGGCCGCGCACTGGGTGCAGGCCGTCACCTTGCCGGTGGTCATGATCACGTGCAGCAGCTCGGCCAGCGGCGCGGAGTGCGGCAGCTCGAACTCCTGCGCCCGTCCGGGCAGCGCGAACCAGGTGGACTCCCCGGTCAGCCAGAGTGAGACGTCCACGCCCGAGGCGGCGGCGGTGGCGGCGACGGTGAAGGCCTGTGCGCACCGCTCCGGGGCGTCGGCCCCGGCGGTGACCTTGACGACGAGAGTGCGGGCCATGGCGCCAGCATAGGATGGCCCGGATGGTTACCGAGATCGGGTTCGTCAGCCTGCTGGTCGCCGGCCTGGGCGCACTCGCCGGCGGCCTGGTCTACCTTGCCGTACGCATGTCGAGAGGACGTTGGTGAGCGCGACGTTGGTGAGCGCGAGGAGTGGGCCGGGTTTGCGAGCCCCGCAGTCGCGAACGGAGACGAACCTGTGAGCGGCGAGAATGCCCTACAGCCTCCGTGGCTGAACGCACCCCCGGTCGACCCGTACCCGTACGAGGAGAGCCACGACCTGCGGGTGGGCCCGAAGCTGCACCCGACGCTGGACGGGCTGCTGCCCTACATCGGGGTGTGGCGGGGCCGGGGTCGGGGCGGGTACCCGACGATCGAGGACTTCGACTACGCCCAGGAGATCCGGATCAGCCACGACGGCCGGCCGTTCCTGTCCTACGAGTCGCGGGCCTGGATCCTCGACGAGGAGAGCCGGCCGGTGCGCCCCGCCGGCCGTGAGGTGGGCTGGTGGCGTCCGGTGCTCGACGGCGACGGCCGGGCCACCGACGAGCTGGAGGCCCTGATGTCCGTGCCGACTGGCGTGATGGAGCTGCACATCGGCAAGCGCAAGGGCACCCAGTTGGAGTTCGTCACCGACGCCGTGGTCCGCACCTCCACCGCCAAGGAGGTCACGGCCGGGCACCGACTCTTCGGCATCGTCGAGGGCGCCCTGCTGTACGCCCAGGACATGGCCGCCGTCGGCCACCCCCTGACCCCCCACCTCTCCGCCCGCCTCCTCCGCACAGCCGGCTGACCCCACCCCACCATCAAGAGGTTGCGTCACGTCGGGCCGCCCCGTGACGCAAACCTCTTGATCAAAGGGAGCGGGAGCGGGGTCGGGGGTGGGGGCGAACTATAGTCGGACGGTGTCCGAATCCTCCCTTGCGGAAGTGCTCCGCGCTCGTGGGCTGCGGCTGACGGCGCAGCGGCAGTTGATCCTCCAGGCGGTGCTGGACCTCGGGCACGCCACACCGGAGCAGGTGCACGGTGCGGTCCGTGAGGTCGCCGCCGGTGTCAACATCACCACCATCTACCGGACGTTGGAGCTGCTGGAACGTCTAGGCCTGGTGACTCACACCCACCTGTCGCACGGCTCGCCCACCTACCACGCGGCCGGTGAACACCAGCACGTCCACCTGGTCTGCCGGGAGTGCGGCGCGATCGACGAGATCGACCGGGAACTGCTCCGGCCGCTCGCCGACCGGCTGGCCGGCGAGCGCGGGTTCCGGGTGGACATCGGGCACGTGGCGCTCTTCGGCGTCTGCGGTCGTTGCGAGGACGGGGAGCGGAAATGATCGACATCGCGGGCGCGGTCGCGGCTGAGGCCATCGACGAACAGACGCGGGACCAGCCGGAGCCGGCGCACCGGACGGCCGGGGTGCGGGGGGTCGCCGCCCACTACGGCGACCCGATGCGGGAGCAGCGCACCCTCGACACCGCCGTGGGCCTGGTCGACCGGTCGCACCGGGGGATCGTCGCCGTGCCCGGCGAGGAGCGGATCGGCTGGCTGCACACCCTCACCACCCAGCACCTGGCGACGCTGAAGGCCGGCGAGGGCACGGAACTGCTGGTGCTCTCCCCGCACGGCCACGTCGAGCAGCACGCGATGGTCGCCGAGGACGGCGAGACCACCTGGCTGGACACCGAGCCGGGCGCCACGGGCGGTCTGCTGACGTACCTGGAGCGGATGCGGTTCTTCAGCAAGGTCGAGCCGCGTGACGCCACCGCCGAGCACGCCCTGCTCTCGCTGGTCGGCCCGGAGGCGACCGGCGCGCTCAGCACGCTGGGCGTGACCGGGCTGGCGGAGCCCGACGCCGTCGGGGTGCCGGGTCCGAAGTTCCGCTCCGGCGAGATGCCGTCCCGGCCCACCGTCCGGTACGCCGTCGCGCCGCTGCCGATCGGAGGGTGGGCCCGCCGGGGCCCGCTCGGCGTGGACCTGCTGGTGCCCCGGGTGGCCATGGACCAGGTGGTCGCCGAGCTGCGCGGTGCCGGGGTGCCGGTGGTCGGGCTGTGGGCGTACGAGGCGATCCGGGTGGCCGCCCGGCGGGCCCGGGTCGGGGTGGACACCGACCACCGGACCATCCCGGCCGAGGTGGACCTGATCGCCCCGGCCGTGCACCTGGACAAGGGCTGCTACCGAGGCCAGGAGACCGTCGCCCGGGTGCACAACCTGGGACGACCGCCGCGTCGGCTCGTACTGCTGCACCTGGACGGGGTGACCACCGACCTGCTGCCGGCCGCCGGCGCCCCGGTGACCCTGGACGGCCGGGCGGTCGGTTTCGTCGGCACCGCCGTGCACCACCACGAGCTGGGCCAGGTCGCCCTGGCGGTGGTCAAGCGCAACGTCGGGGACGACGCCAGCCTCCTGGTCGGCGAGACGGCCGCCGCGATCGACCCTTCCTGAATCGGCGTTCAGTCCGACGGTCGACCTGCCCGGGCGGGCCGTCTAGGATCGCCGGCATGACGACAGGGACGTTGATCACGGTTGCCCCCACCGGCGCGGAGTCGGCGAAGGCGGAGGTCCCGGCGCTGCCGGTGACCCTCGACGAGCTGCTGCTGACCGCCAAGGAGTGCGAGGCGCTCGGTGCCGCCGTGATCCACGTCCACATCCGCGACGACGACGCGCGGCCCACCCTCGACCAGGGGCGGCTGCGGGAGACGGTGACCGCGCTGCGGGAGAGCACCGACCTGGTCGTGCAGCTCTCCTCCGGTGGGGCGGTGACCGACCCCGAGGCCGACCGGCTGGCCGTGCTGGACGCCGGCCCGGACATGGCCTCCTGCACCATGGGCACGCTCAACTTCGGCGACGACGTCTTCCTCAACCGCTGGGAGTTCATCGTCGACCTGCACACCCGGATGCAGGAGCGCGGCATCGTCCCGGAGTACGAGATCTTCGACCTCGGCCACCTGACCGCCCTGCAACGCCTGCTCGGCAAGTACGGCCTGCCGCACGGCGGGCACGTGCACGTCGACCTCGTGATGGGGGTGCCGGGCGGGATGCCGGGCAGCACGCAGTCGCTGGTCGCCGCCCACCAGGCGCTGCGCGACCTGCCGGACGGGACCACGTTCTCGGCCACCGGCATCGGCCGCAGCAGCATCCCGGTGATGCTGGCCTCGCTGTCGGCCGGCGGGCACCTGCGGGTGGGGATGGAGGACACCACCACGTACGCCAAGGGGCAGCCCGTCGAGTCGAACATGCAGCTCGTGGCGCGGGCGGTCGGCTTCGCCCAGCTCGCCCAGCGCCCGCCGCTGACCACAACGGAGGCCCGCGACCTGCTCGGCATCCGCCGGTAAGTCCCGCTTCGGCCCGCGCCCCTGTCGTCGGGCGGGCAACCGGCCTGCTCACCCTCGTTCCGGCCGCCGCCGCCCCGTCGGTACCGTCCACGTTGTGAGAATGACGTACGAGGGCGGCGCGCCGCTCGCCGAGGTGGTCCGCTCGGGATTCGTGGAGGGGCTGCACCGCGGCTCGGTGGCGGTGCTCGACGCGGCCGGCGAGCCGGTGGCCGGCACCGGGGACGTCACCTCCCCGATCTTCCCCCGCTCGGCGAGCAAGCCGATGCAGGCGATCGGCATGCTCCGCGCCGGGCTGCCGCTGAGCGACCCGGCCGACGTGGCGCTGGTGTCGGCCAGCCACGCGGGGGAGGAGTTCCACGTGGCCCGGGTGGGCGAGCTGCTGGCCGCCGCCGGGCTGGACGAGTCCGCCCTCGGCTGCCCGCCCGACCTGCCGATGGGCGAGCTGGCCCGGGAGGCCGTGCTGCGGGCCGGCGGCGGGCCCACCCGGGCCCGGATGAACTGCTCCGGCAAGCACACCGGCATGGTGCTCACCTGTCTGGCCGCCGGCTGGCCCCGGGAGGGCTACTGGCGTCCGGAGCACCCGTTGCAGCAGCGGCTGCGGGAGACCGTCGAGGAGTTCACCGGGGAACGGGCGGCGGCCGTCGGGGTGGACGGCTGCGGGGCCCCGGTGCTCGCCGGCTCGCTGACCGGGCTGGCCCGGGCGTTCCTGCGGCTGGTCACCGCCGAGCCCGGCTCGGCGGCGCGGACGGTCGCGGACGCCATGCGGGCGTACCCGGAGGTCGTGGGTGGCACCTGGGCGGACGACAGCCGGCTGATGCGCGGCCTGCCCGGCGTGCTCGTCAAGATCGGCGCGGAGGGGGTGGTCGCCGCCGCGCTGCCCGGCGTCGGCGCTGTCGCCGTGAAGATCGACGACGGGGCGGCGCGGGCCCGGATGCCGGTCCTGGTCTCCGCGCTGCGCCGGCTGGGCGTCAGGGCGCCGGTCCTCGACGAGTACGCCGAGCTGCCGCTGCTCGGCGGTGGCCTCCCGGTCGGGGCGGTCCGCCCGCTCTGGTGATCGGGCGGGCGCCCCCGCCGGGCGGCTCCTCCAGGGGGTCAGTTCTCAGCTGAGAAAGTCGAGCAGGGCGGGGTTGACGGCGTCCGGGCGCTCCAGGGGGAGCAGGTGGCCGGCGTCGGGGACGTCCGGCAGCCGGACCGCGCCAGGGACCTCGGCGGCGATCCGGTCGGCGAGCCGGCGGATGTCCGGCACGTCGGCCGCCCCGGCGGCCACCAGCACCGGTACGCGCAGCTCGCCCAGCCGCTTGATCGCGGGCGGGTCGAGTTCGGCCACGTCCACGGCGCTCAACGCCAGCTCGGCGGCGAGCGCCCCACGGTCCATCTCCTCGGCGAACCGGATCAGCGCCGGGTCGACGTCCTCTGGGCGGCGGCCCGGGCCGACCACCCAGAACCGCACCTCGCCGGCCGCGCCGGCCGCCAAGTCCTCGGCGTCGGTCTCGCCGACGAGGTCGTCCCAGAGGTCGTTGGTCTCCTCGGACCACTCGTTGCCGCCGACCGCCGTGCCGAGGAGCGCGAGCGCGCGGATCCGCCCCGGGTGCGCCAGGGCGGTGTCGACCGCCACCGCTCCGCCGAACGAGCAGCCCACCAGCGCGGCCCGGGGCAGGCCCAGCGCGTCCAGGAGCCCGACGACGTCGTCGTGGTGGGCGAACGGGTCGGAAGGCAACTCGGAGTCGCCGTAGCCGCGCAGGTCCACGGTGATCACCCGGTGCCGGGCGGCCAGGGCGGGCACCTGCTCCCGCCACATCCGCCGGTCGGCGATGCCGGCGTGCAGCAGCACGACGGGGGTCCCGCTGCCGGTGTCGTCGTACGCGAGGTGTGCGCCGTTGATCTCGATCTTCGTCACGACGGGAAGGTACGGACCGGACAGAGGGCGCGCAAACCAGTTCTGAGACCTCGCTAACTCTGGCTAGCATTCTGCTTGCAGGAGCTAGCAGTGCCGGTTAGCGTGGGGCCATGGCCAGCTCCAAGGACCTACCCGACGTCGGCGGGTTCATCCGTGACCTGCGACGCAACGCGAAGATCTCGTTGCGGCAGCTCGCCGAGCAGGCGGGCGTCAGCAACCCGTACCTCAGCCAGATCGAGCGCGGCCTGCGCAGGCCCAGCGCGGAGGTGCTCCAGCAGCTCGCCAGCGCGCTGCGGGTCTCCACCCCCGCGATGTACCTGCGCGCCGGCCTGCTCGACGACAAAGAGGGGCAGGGCGTGCTCGCCGCCATCGCGGTCGATCCCGACCTGACCATGGCGCAGAAGCAGTCCCTCACCCAGATCTACGAGACGTTCCGCCGGGAGAACGCCCGGCTCGCCGAGGCGACGGCCCACGCCGACGCCCCGGCGACGGCCGGCGCGCCGCAGGCCCCCGCCACGGCAACCCCGGCCGCGACCGGGCCCACCACGCCGGAGGGCACCCCGACCGAGGCGGTCCTGGAGTCGGTCGCCGTCACCGAGGCGGGCTCGGCGCCGGCCCCGCGCAGCAACAGCCCAGCGAGGAAGGCCGCCCCGCAGGCGGCCGACAAGACCGCCGCCGCGGTCGACGAGGACAAGACCGCTGCCGCGGTCGAGGAGGAGAAGTCATGACCCAGCCGAAGACCAACCGCATCCCGGCCCCGCTCTACGCCGCCGCCGGTGCCGGTGACCTGGCGATCGAGCAGCTGCGCAAGCTGCCGACGGCCGTCACCGACCTGGGCGGCAAGGTCGTCGCCGGACTTGGCGGCAAGGCCGTCGTGACCGGCTTCGAGCTGCGCCAGAGGGCCACCGAGACGCTGCGCACCGCCAACCAGACCGCCACCGAGCTGAGCGGGAAGGGCGTCCAGGCCGAGCTGAACCGCCTGCGCGAGGCGGCCGACGTCAACCGGCTGCGCGAGGCCGCCGACCTCGACCGGATCCGCGAGCTGGCCACCCGCAACGCCGCCGTCGTCGTCGCCGGTGCGCAGGCCGCCCAGATGCGCGCCCTGGCCGCGTACGGTGAGCTGGTCGCCCGCGGCGAGCGGGTGGTCGGCGCCGGGGTGCTGGACGCCGCCGACGCGGTCAACGCCGACATCGAGGCGACCGAGGCGGAACTGACCGCGACCCCGGCGGCCACCCCGACGGTGACCGAGACCCCGGTGGCGGCGAAGACCGACATCCCGACCCCGGCCGACGTGGCCGAGGTCGTGGAGGCCAAGCCGGCCGCCGCGAAGGCCCCGCGTACCCGGGCCACCAAGGCGACCGCGGCCAAGGCGACCGGCAAGACGGCCCCGGAGGCCACCACCGACACCCCGTCGGCCAAGCTGCCGAAGACCGCCCGGCGCACCGGCCCGGCCGCCGAGTAGCCAACCCGCCGACCCGTGCGGCGACGACCCCGGATGCGTCCTGACGGACGGATCCGGGGTCGTCGGCATAAGCTTGCCGGCATGGCCAACGCCGCGCCGATCTTCGCCTTCGAGGTCCAGTACTGGATCACCATGCTGTTGCTGGTGTTCGCCCTCGTCATCGAGGGGGTGGCACTGGTGCACGCAATCACCCAGCGCGGCGAGGGCTTCGCCGCGATCGGCACCCTGCCCAAGGGCGGGTGGATCGCCATCCTCGCGGTCTGCCTGGTGCTCACCCTGCTGACCGGGCGCGTGTTCAACATCTTCGGGCTGGTCGGCATCGCCGCCGCCCTGATCTACCTGCTCGACGTCCGGGCCGGGCTGCGCGACCTGCACGGCGGCCGGGGGTCGTCCTGGTGAGAGGGTTCCGCTGGCCCCCGCCCCCGGACGGTGGGCCACGGACCTGGGGCCCGGGCCCCGGAGCCCCACGCACCGGCCGGCCCGCCCTGCCCGAACCGGAGACCGAGCTGGTCACCACCCCGCACGGGGTCCGGCTCGAACAGCTCGTCACCGGCGTCGGCGTCCCGGCCACCGTGTTCGCCCACGGGCTGGGCAACGGCATCGCCACCACCCGTCCGTTCGGCAGCGGGGTCACCGGCCGCAAGGTCTTCTTCCAGTTCCGGGGGCACGGCCGCTCCGACGCGCCGCCCGGCCCGTGGAGCTACCTGGACCTCGCCCGTGACCTGCGGGCCGTCGCCGACCTCGGTGGGGCCACCCGGGCGTTCGGGGCCAGCCTCGGCGCGGGCGCGCTCTGCCGGCTGCTGGCCGAGAGCCCGGAGCGCTTCGAGCGGCTGGTCTTCTTCCTCCCGGCCGCGCTCGACCGGCCGCGGGGCCAGGTCGCCCGGGACCGGATCACCGACCTGGTCGCCGCGGTCGAGAGCGGCGACGCCTCGGCCGTCGCCGACGTCGTCGCGGTGGAGTTGCCGCCCGCCGTGCGCAACACCCCGGCCGGGTGGGCGTACCTGCGGCAGCGGTTGGACCAGCTCCTGCGCGACGGCCTCGCGGCGGGCCTGGCCGGGCTGCCCGACCAGGCGCCGCTCGACGACCGGGCGGCGCTGGCGGCGGTGGACGCCCCCGCCCTGGTGCTCGCCTGCACGGGCGACGACCTGCATCCGGTCGAGGTCGCCGAGCAGCTCGCCGCCGCCCTGCCCCGGGCCACCCTGCACGTGTACGACCGCCCGGGCGTGCTCTGGTCGGAACGCGCCGACCTGCGGGAACGGATCTCCACGTTCCTCAACGAGTGACCTGCTGTCAGCCGGTCAGCTCCGGCGGCAGGTGGGCGGCCCGCACGTCGAGCAGCCACCGCTCGACCGTGGCCTCGTCGGGCCGGTCCGGCAGCGGGGTACGCACCGTGTCGAAGTCCCGTTCCGCCTCGGCGAGCAGGGCCCGCGCCTCGTCCAGCTCGCCGCCGGCCACCCGCTCGCCGAACGCCCGGAACCGCTCCGGGTCGGCCAGCCGGATCTCCAGGACGCCGGTGGCGTACAGCAGTCGGCCCTGGTGCACCAGCCGGGCCAGGTGCCGGGCGTGCTTGGCCGTCCGCCGCCGGGTGTCGGCCGAGAACGTCCCGTCGCCTCGCGAGGCCAGCTTGCGGAACTGCTGGGTGGCGTACCCGAGGTAGGCGTCGCGGACCCGGGGCGCGCTCAGGAACGCCGAGCGGATGGCGACCAGCCGGTCGCCCAGCTCCGTGTGGGTCTCGTAACAGTCGTCGGGCAGCCACATCAGCTCGGTGGCGGTCGGGTTGCCGGCCAGCGCGAGCCGGGCGTACTTGCCGGCCTCGTGCAGGGTGACGTCCGGGCCGGTGGTGACCATCGACTCGCGGGGCGGGCGCAGCCCGTGGAAGGCGACCGTCGGCGCGGCGTACACCCCGATCCGGTCGACGTCGGACCCGGGCCCGGCCAGCCCGTACGCGACCGAGCCGACGATGCCGGAGAGCAGCAGGTGCATGCCGTCGAGCATGACGCAGGCCACCCGTGCGCAAAACCGGACTTCGGCTGTCAGGTATTGCTGTCAGGGTCGACCGCATGACGACGAAACCCTTGTCAGGGAAGATCGCGCTCGTCGCCGGGGCGACGCGGGGTGCCGGCCGGCAGATCGCGGTACAGCTCGGCGCTGCCGGGGCAACGGTGTACGCGACCGGCCGCAGCAGCCGGGCCGGGCGTTCGGAGCTGGACCGGCCGGAGACCATCGAGGAGACCGCGGAGCTGGTCACCGCCGTCGGCGGCACCGGCATCGCGGTCCGGGTCGACCACCTCGTCCCCGACCAGGTCCGTGACCTGGTGGCCCGGATCGACGCGGAGCAGGGCCGACTCGACGTGCTGGTCAACGACATTTGGGGCGCCGATCACCTGGTCACCTGGGAGAAGCCGGTCTGGGAGCAGCCCCTGGAGCCCGGCTTCCGCACCCTGCGGCTGGCGGTCGACACCCACATCGTCACCAGCCACTTCGCGCTGCCGCTGCTGATTCGCCGCCCCGGCGGGCTGGTGGTGGAGATCGGCGACGGGACCCGGGAGTACAACGACGCCCACTACCGGCTGTCGGTCTTCTACGACCTGGCCAAGACCTGCGTGAACCGGCTCGCCTTCACCCAGGCGCACGAGCTGGAGCCGCACGGCGGCACCGCAGTCGCGCTCA
Organism: Micromonospora sp. NPDC002296; assembly: GCF_040296145.1. Classification (NCBI taxonomy): domain Bacteria; kingdom Bacillati; phylum Actinomycetota; class Actinomycetes; order Micromonosporales; family Micromonosporaceae; genus Micromonospora; species Micromonospora sp. NPDC002296. The sequence continues at coordinate 15,599 of NZ_JBEOWQ010000034.1, read as the reverse complement.
CCCCGGGCTGGATCCGCTCCGAGTTCATGCTGGAGCACTTCGGGGTGACCGAGGAGAACTGGCGCGACGGCGCGGCGAAGGACCCGCACTTCCTCATCTCGGAGACCCCGGCGTACGTCGGGCGGGCGGTGGCCGCGCTGGCCGCCGACTCCGACCGGGCCCGCTGGAACGGTAAGTCCGTCTCCAGCGGCGAGCTGGCCCGGGTATACGGCTTCACCGACCTCGACGGCAGCCAACCGGACGGCTTCCGCTACATCAGCGAGGTGGTGGACGGCGGCAAGCCGAGCGACGTCGCCGACTACCGCTGACCGTCCCGACCCCGCCGCCGGTCGCCCCGGTCACTGCGCCCCGCCGTACAGCGCGGCGAGCCGGGCGACGGCGTCGGCCACCCGCTCCCGCAGCTCGGGCGGGTCGAGCACCTCCACCTCCGGCCCGAGCCGCAGCAGCAACTCGTACGCCACCTCGACGGACTCGACGGGCAGCCGGGTGACCACCCAGCCCCGCCCGTCGGGCTCGCCGGCGGCGCGGGTCGCCTCGGCGTACCCGAAGGGGGCCTCCGGGGCCCGGCGGAGCGCGCGCAGGCCGGCGGGGCTGAGCCGGACGCCGACCTCGGCCCGCTGCATGCTCCGCAGGAACGCCTCGGCCTGGTCGTGCCAGTGGCCGCCCAGGTCGAAGCCCCCGTCCCGGGCGAACGTCTCCTCGGCCGTCAGCACGTCGACCACCCGGTCCACCCGGTACGTCCGGGTGGTGTCGCCGACCCTGGCGACCAGGTACCAGACCCCGCTCTTGAGCACCAGCCCGTACGGCTCCACCCGCCGCACGACCTCCCGCTCGCCGCGCCGGTAGCGCAGCTCGACGACCAGGTCCCGCCACACCGCCCGGGCCAGCTCGGCCAGCCACGGCGGCGGCGTCGCGTCCCGGAACCAGCCCGGCACGTCGAGGTGGAACCGCTGCCCGACGCGGGCCGGCGCGTCGCGCAGGGCGGGCGGCAGCGCGGCCAGCACCTTCAGCTCGGCGGAGGCGACCGCGTCGGCCAGCCCCAGGTCCCCGGCCGGGCCGGGCAGCCCGGTCAGGAAGAGCGCCTCCGCCTCGTCCCGGGTCAGCCCGGTGAGCCGGGTCCGGTACCCGCCGATCAGCCGGTACCCGCCGGAGCGGCCCCGGTCGGCGTAGACCGGCACCCCGGCGGCGGAGAGCGCCAGCACGTCCCGGTACACGGTCCGCTCGGAGACCTCCAACTCCCGGGCCAGTTCGGCGGCCGTCATCGTCTCCCGGGACTGGAGCAGCAGCACCAACGAGATCAACCGAGAGGCCCGCACCCACCCATTGTGTCGGGCAGGGACGACGGGCCGGATGTGCCGGTCGCCGTTAGGCTCAGCGGTCGTGAACGTACCCAGCAACATCACCGCGCCGGTGACCGGCGCCGTCGGTCGGTTCTTCTCCGGGGTCGGCCTGCTCCTGCGCGGCCTCGGCCTGTACGTCCGCAGCCCCGGCCTGATGCTGCTCGGCATCGTCCCGGCGCTGCTGTCCGGGGCGCTGTTCGTGGGAGCGTTCGCCATCCTGGTGTACTTCGTGGACGACCTGGCCGCGCTGGTCACCCCGTTCGCCGACGACTGGTCCGCCACCGCCCGCGGCCTGGTCCGGGTGATCGCCGGGCTGGCCTTCCTCGGGGTCGGCGGGCTGCTCGGGGTGCTCACCTTCACCGCGGTCACCCTGGTCATCGGCGACCCGTTCTACGAGAAGATCTCCGAGCGGGTGGAGGAGCGGTACGGCGGCACGCCCGGCGCGGTGGAGGTGCCGTTCTGGTCGTCGCTGCGCCGCAGCCTCGTCGACTCGCTGCGACTGGTCGCGATCTCCGTGCTGGTCGGCATCCCGCTCTTCGCGGCCGGGTTCATCCCGGTGGTCGGCCAGACGGTCGTGCCGGTGATCGGGGCGGCGGTGGGCGGCTGGCTCCTCGCCCTGGAGCTGACGGGGGCGGCGTTCTCCCGGCGGGGCATGCGGCTGCCGGACCGGCGATCGCGGCTGAAGGTCGACCGGCCCACGACCCTGGGCTTCGGGGTGGCCGTCTTCGTCTGCTTCCTGATCCCGCTCGGGGCGGTGTTGATCATGCCGGCGGCGGTGGCCGGCGCGGCCCTGCTCACCCGCCGCTCCCTCGGCCAGTCCGTCGAGGAGGGCTGACGTGGAGATCATCCTGGTCGAGGGGGACATCACCGCCCAGCGGGTCGACGCGATCGTGAACGCGGCCAACTCCTCGCTGCTGGGCGGCGGGGGCGTGGACGGCGCGATCCACCGGCGGGGCGGCCCGGCCATCCTGGCCGAGTGCCGGGCGCTGCGCGCGTCGCGGTACGGCCGGGGCCTGCCGACCGGCCAGGCGGTCGCCACCACCGCCGGCGAGCTGCCGGCCCGCTGGGTGGTGCACACGGTCGGGCCGGTCTTCTCGGCCACCGAGGACCGGTCGGCGCTGCTGCGGGACTGCTACGCCAACAGCCTGGCGGTGGCCGACGGGCTGGGCGCGGCCACGGTGGCGTTCCCGCTGATCTCGGCCGGCATCTACGGCTGGCCGGTGGAGGACGCCGTACGCCAGGCCCTCGCGGTGCTGCGAGCCGCGTCTCGGGCGCACGTCACCGAGGCCCGACTGGTCCTCTTCGGGGCCGAGACGCATGCGGCGGCCCGGCGGCTCGCCGCCTCCTGACCGGCGGGGCGCGTCCGGACAAATAACTCAAAAGCGGACACGGGCGGCGTGGGGCCCTATCTTGATAGGTGCAAAAGGTGCAAAGCCGTCAGGAGTGCGTCGCGTGGAAGCTGCCCGGCTCAGGTCCGCCGTCTGGGCGACCACGGCCTGTCTGCTGGTGCTCGGCGCGGCAGACCTGGCCCGGGCCAGGTCGCGGGAGGCCGTGCCCGCCGGTGCCGAGCGCCCCGTGTCGCCTCCGCCCGGCCCCCGGACCACGATCGGGCTGGACCCCGCCGCCGGGCCCACCGTCGCGGCCACCCGGGAGCGTGCCTGCACGTCGGAGCTGGGCGGCGGCCCCCACCCCGACGAGGACGTCTGGGTGTTCGGCCTGCCGGCCGGTGCGGTCGCGGCCCGGTTCATCGCGGTGACGCCCGCGTTCGCCACCGGAGACCAGGGGCGGGTCGTCACCGCCGTCCCGGCCGAGGGCGGCGCGATCGTCGACGATCATGGCGTCAGTCTGGCGTGGCTCCGGCTGCCGGCCGGCTGGACGCTGGTGGGCGGCACGGCGACGATCGCCGGGGACGCCGACCGGTTCGTGCTCGCCCGCGTCTGCGCGGCCAGTCGGCCGTCGCTCTGAGGTGCCGGCGAGCCGGTCAGCCGGCACGCCTTCGGCGCGATCGCGCTGAATAGGGAGCAAGATCGTGCTTGATCAGGGAAAGTGGGGCCTCGTTGCGGGTGGGAGGCCCCACTTTCCGGGATCGAGCACGATCTTGCACGTCTGGCCGATCGTCGGCGGTGCCGGGGAGGCCGGCCGGCCCCGGAACGCTCCGGAGCTGGTAGATCTCCGCTCATCGTCAGGGCAGCTCGCGCAGGCAGGACCACTGCTGGGCCACCGGCCGGTACCCCAGCTCCTCGTTGATCGCCAGCATCGGCGCGTTCGCCGCGTCGTTCGAGGTGTACGCGACGCGCACCCCCGAGGCGGCGGCCCGGTGCAGGGCGTTCGCCTTCGCCAGCCGGGCCAGCCCTCGGCCCCGGTGCTGCGGCACCGTGGCGGTGTAGTCCGACCACATCCGGTCGCCGTCCCGCTTGACCAGGCTGAACGCGACGACCACGCCGTCGGCCACGACTGCGGTGCTCGAATCCCGGTCCAGGCCGAGGTTGTCCCAGACCTCGTACCGGAAGCTCTCGTAGCTCATGGCGTCCCTCGGCACGTCGCCCGGCTCGTCGACGGCCGCCGCCCGGTTGGCCAGGTAGACCTGGTACGGGTCGAGCCCGCTCAGCGGCGACAGGCGTACGTGCGGGGGCGCGGCCGGCGGCGGAAAAGCCGAGCGCAGCTTCACCGCCGAGTAGCGCAGCTCCCGGCCCGCCGTGAAGCCGTGCCGACGGGCGAACGGCAGCCCTTCGGCCAGCGCCCAGCCGTGCACCCGGCGGATGCCGAGCGGGGTCAGGTGGTCCAGCGCGGCGGCCAGCAGCCCGGAGCCGATGCCCCGCCCCCGATGCCCGGGGTGGACGTGCAGCAGCGACACGTCGCCGGACCCCACCTCGGACGTCTGACCGTCGCGGTACGCCGACACCCAGCCCACCACCACGCCGTCGACCTCGGCCACGAAGGCGGTCCAGTCCTCGCCGGGCGACGGCTCCGTGATCATTTTCCGGGTCGAGGCCACACTCCGCACGAGGTACGGGAACACGAGCGCCCGCAGGGCCACCACGTCGGCGGCGTCGTCCGGCCGGGCGACGCGGATCGTCATCGGGTCTTGTCCCGGACGGCGGCGGCGAGCGCGACCTCCGACACGGACAGCTCGGGTACGCGCACCAGCGCCACGGCATTGCTCATCCGCGCGACGCTAGTGCGCCCGTCGGCCCCGTCGCCACGTCAGGTGGAGGCGCGGACGACCAGCTCAGTGGGGAGGACGAGGGCCGGCTCGACGTCCTCACCGGCCGCCATCCGCAGCAGTTGGCGGGCGGCCTCCCGGCCCAGTTCCAGCAGCGGCTGCCGCACCGTGGTCAGTGGTGGCTCGGTGTACGCGGCGGTCTCGATGTCGTCGAAGCCGATCATCGCGACGTCGTCGGGCACCCGCCGACCGGCCTCGCGCAGCGTCCGCATGGCCGCGTGCGCCATCAGGTCGGACGCGGCGAAGACGGCGTCCAGGTCGGGGTACGTGTCGAGGAGTTGGCCCATCGCCGCCGCCCCCGACTCGCGGGTGAAGTCCCCGAACGCCACCCGCTCCGGCAGCCCGGCCTCGGCGACCGCCTCCCGGTACCCGGCCAGCCGCTCCACCCCGGCGATCATGTCCTGCGGGCCGGCGATGGTGGCGATCCGCCGCCGCCCCGAGTCGAGCAGGTGCCGCACCGCCCGGGTCACCCCGCCGACGTGGTCGACGTCGACGTACGGCACCCCGACGTCGCCGAGCGGGCGGCCACTGCACACCACCGGGATGCCCAGCCGGGCCAGCTTCCCCGGCAGCGGGTCCGCGCCGTGCAGCGAGGCGAAGATCGCCCCGTCGACGTGCCGCCCGGTGGTGTACCGCTCCACCCGGGCGTGTCCGGCCGGCGAGCCGGCCAGCATCAGCACGAGCTGCTTGTCGGCCGCCTCCAGCTCCTGGGCGACCCCCCGGATGATGCTCGGGAACACCTGGTCGTCGGAGAACACCCGGGTCGCCTCCTCGGGCAGGACCAGGGCGACCGAGTCGGTCCGCTGGGTGACCAGGCTGCGGGCGGCCAAGTTCGGCACGTACCCCAGCTCGGCCACCGCCAGGCGGACCGCCTCCTGGATCGGCTCGGCGACGGTCGTGGAACCGTTCACCACCCGCGAGACGGTCGCCCGGGACACGCCGGCCCGCCGGGCCACCGCCTCCAGGGTCGGCCGTTGGACCGTCGTCATCGGAGTGCTCACCACCTCGTCACAGCCCGTTCCGGGAGATCACCCCCTGGTACCACAGGGCGCTGGCCTTCGGTGTGCGCCGCTGGGTCAGGTAGTCGACGTGGACGATCCCGAACCGCTTGCGGTACCCCTCGGCCCACTCGAAGTTGTCCAGCAACGACCATACGAGATAGCCGCGCAGGTCCACTCCCCGGCCAACGGCCTCGTGTGCCGCCCGAAGGTGCCCGTCGAGGTAGGCGATCCGGTCGGTGTCGGCCACCCGTCCGGCCCCGTCCGGCCCCGCCTCGCCGCCCCGGTCCGGGAACGCCCCGCCGTTCTCAGTGATCATCAGCGGCAGGCCCGGGTAGTCGGCGGCGAGCCGCTCCAGCAGGCGGGTCAGTCCGGCCGGCTCGATCATCCAGCCCATCTCGGTCAGTGGCCCGGACGCCGGCAGGAACTCCACCGCCCGCTCGGTCCCCGGGTACGCCCCGCCGCCGGCGCCGTCCGGCCGGCCGGCGACGTACGTCGGGGCGTAGTAGTTGATCCCCAGCAGGTCGATGGGGGCGGCGATCAGCTTCTCGTCCCCGTCCCGGATGAAGGTCGGCTCCACCATCCGGGACACGTGCTCCAGCACGTCGGCCGGGTAGCCGGCGCCGGTCAGCGGGTCCAGGAAGATCCGGTTCTGCAACCCGTCGACCAGCCGGACCGCCGCGGCGTCCGCCGCGCTGTCCGGGTCCGCCGGCTGCACGTCCGCCGGGTTCAGCGTGATCCCGACGACCTCCGCGCCGGCCGCGCGCAGCGCCCGGGCCGCCAGGCCGTGCCCGAGCAGCAGGTGGTGCACGGCGGTGAAGGCCGCCCCCGCGTCCCGCACGCCGGGGGCGTGCACGCCGTTGCCGTACCCGAGGTAGGCCGAGCACCACGGCTCGTTGAGCGTGGTCCAGGTGCGGATCCGGTCGCCCAGCCGGCCGTGCACCGCCGCCGCGTACGTGGCGAAGTGCTCGGCGGTCTCCCGACTGGTCCAGCCGCCCCGGTCCTCCAGAACCTGCGGCAGGTCCCAGTGGTAGAGCGTGACGATCGGGTCGATGCCCCGGTCCAGCAGCGCGTCGGTCAGCCGGTCGTAGAAGTCCAGGCCGCGCGGGTTCACCGGGCCGGTGCCGTCGGGCTGGATGCGCGGCCAGGCGACCGAGAACCGGTACGCCCCCAGCCCCAGCTCCGCCATCAGGGCCACGTCGCCGGCGTACCGGTGGTAGTGGTCGCAGGCGACGTCGCCGGTGTGGCCGGCGAAGACCTTGCCCGGCGTACGGCTGAAGGTGTCCCAGATGGACGGGCCCCGGCCGTCGTCGCGGGCCGCGCCCTCGATCTGGTACGCCGCAGTGGCCGCACCCCAGACGAAGTTCTCGGGGAATCGGAGTTCACTCACGCCTTGACCGCACCTTCCGTGAATCCGCCGATGATCTCTCTCGGGTCTGTCGAGGACAGCGTACGGCCGGAGGGAGTCGTTCCAGGGCGGCTCGACCGATACGAGAGAGCGCTCTCGCCCGAGCGTGGTGCCTCCCTCACCCAATGTCAAGAGAGCGCTCTCAAGGCGCGTGCCGCCGACCCGAACAGGGGCCCGCCGGGTCGGCGGGCCCCTGTTCGGGTCGATGCGGTCCGGCCGGGCGCTACGGCCCTGGTGGCGCGCGGTCCGGCTCCCGCCGGCGTCTCAGCCGGTGCGGAGGCCGTTGAGCAGCGTCCGGTCCCCGGCCACGCCGAGGGTGTCGAAGCTGACCCGGCCCATCAGGGCCAGCAGCAGGTCGCTCGCAGTCCCCGTCACCTCGGCCCGGGCGTGGTGCTCGTCGTGGTCGAGGATGGTGTCGGTGTCCAGCAGCGCGACGCCCTCGCCGCGCAACCGCAGGTACCAGTCCTGGCCCGCGTCGGACGCGGAGAGGTGCACGACCCCGTGCCACTGGCCGGTCGCCGTCCGCTTGCCGGCGGGCAGCCAGGTGTCCAGCACCTCGCTCACCCCGTCGGCCGCGAGCTTGGCCTCGATCGGCTCGCCGGCGGCGATGGCGAGCTGGGCGTCCCACCGGTGGACCGCGGTCTCGTGGGCCATCCGGCGGGGCCAGAATCCCGCCTTCTTCGGCTGCGGCGCCCAGTTCCACGCCGGCGCCTCCGGGTCCAGCCCGTCGAAGGCCACCATCAGCCGGTCGTACCCGTGCTGCCAGAACTGGAACGGGTTCATCCCGGCGGGCAACTCGCCCGGCACGGGGCGATCCGGGCGGGCGGTGCCGCCGGAGGTGACGACGATGTGCACCCAGCGGTAGACGTCGCCGAGGTGCAGGGCCAGTTCGTTGATCGTCCAGCCAGGGCAGGAAAGCACGGGTGTCTCGGGAGGCGCTTCCGCGACGGCGGCGGCGAACGCGGGCCCCTCCGCCCGGAGCGCGCCGATCCAGAAGTCCTTCGTGCCGTGCAGTCTGCTCATCAGGATCCTTCCGGGCGACCGGGCCACCAGTGGGTGCCGCGGCTGCCCCTCAGCCTAGGGTGAAAGGCGTGTCAGACGTTAGTGCCCAGCCGGCCACCGAAACCCACGCCGCCGACCCGATGTCGTTGGCGAGATACACCACCCTGCGCCTCGGTGGAGCGGCGGGACGGGTCGAGACCGCCGCCAGCGCCGAGGAGATCGTACAAAAGGTGCAGCAGGCGCGCCTACGGGACGACCAGGTGCTTATCCTCGCAGGGGGCAGCAACGTGGTGATCGGCGACGCCGGCTTCCCCGGCACCGTCGTGCTGGTGCGCTCCCGGGGGCTGCGGGTGGTCGCCGAGGACGCCGACACCGTCACCGTACGGGTGGAGGCCGGCGAGCCGTGGGACGACCTGGTCGCCGCGACCGTGACGAACGGCTGGTCCGGTCTGGAGTGCCTGTCCGGCATCCCGGGCTCCGCCGGCGCCACCCCGATCCAGAACGTCGGCGCGTACGGCCAGGAGGTGGCCGAGACGATCACCGGCGTCCAGGTGTACGACCGCGCCGACGGCACGGTGGGCCGGGTGGAGGCGGCCGACTGCGGCTTCGCGTACCGGTCGAGCATCTTCAAGTACAGCGAGCGCTGGGTGGTGCTCTCGGTCGACTTCCGGCTCGCCCGGTCCCCGCTGTCCGGTCAGGTCCGCTACGCCGAGCTGGCCCGTGCGCTCGGCGTCGAGGTCGGCGACCGGGTGCCGCTGGCCGACGCGCGGGCGACCGTGCTGCGGCTGCGGGCCGGCAAGGGCATGGTGCTCGACGCCGGCGACCCGGACACCTGGTCGGTGGGCTCGTTCTTCACCAACCCGGTGCTGGACCGGGAGGGCTACGAGCTGCTGCGCGAGCGCGCCGCCGACCTCGGCGAGCCGCCGCACTGGCCCGGGGCCGGCGACATGGTCAAGATCAGCGCGGCCTGGCTGATCGACCGGGCAGGGTTCGCCAAGGGCCACCCCGGCCCGGAGGGGGTGGCCATCTCCGGCAAGCACACCCTCGCCCTCACCAACCGCGCCGGCACCGCCAGCACGGCGGCCCTGATCGCCCTGGCCCGCGACATCCGCGACGGCGTCCACGCCCGCTTCGCGGTCACCCTCCACCCCGAACCGGTCCTCATCAACTGCGCCCTCTGACCGGCCCCGCTGTGGGGGGTCAGGCGGGGGCGACGGCGGGCCAGGGGACGGTCAGCTCGCCGAGGCGCCAGCGGCGGGGGCGGTACTCGATCGGCCAGCCCGAGGCGCGGGTCGCCGCGATCGTGCGCAGCCAGCGCTGGCGGGGGCCGAAGGGGGCGTACGGGGCAGCATCCCGCCAGGCGTCGTCCAGGTCGCGGAGCAGGGCGTGGACGGGTTCGCCTGGCACGTTGCGGTGGATCAGCGCCTTCGGCAGCCGCTCGGCCAGCTCGGCGGGGCTGCCCAGCGTGGTGAGTTTGGCGGCCAGGGTGAGCGTTCGCGGGCCGACTGCGTCGACCAGCACCCAGCCGCCGAGCCGGCCCAGCTCGTCACAGGTGCCCTCGACCAGTGCCCCGCCCGGGGCCAGCCGGTCGGTGACCGTGCGCCAGGCGTCGGCGACCTCGCCCTCGTCGTACTGGCGGAGCACGTTGAACGCCCGGACCAGGACGGGCCGCAGCCCGGCCAGCTCGAACCCGCCCCGGGCGAAGGTGAGCCCCGGCGGGTCGGCGGCGGGCCGGGCGGCGGCGACGCGTACCGGATCGATCTCCAGCCCGACCACCCGCACGTCGGCGCGGACCCCGGCGGCCAGCCGGGCGCGCAGCTCCACGGCGGTGACCGGCGTGGCGCCGTAGCCGAGGTCGACCACCAGCGGGTCCGGCGCTGCCCGGAGCCGGCCGCCGCACGTCTCGACGATCCAGTTGTCCACCCGGCGCAGCCGGTTGGGGTTCGTCGTGCCCCGGGTGACCACGCCCCGGGGCCGCATCAGCGCCGCCCCCGTCCGCGCCGGATCACTCCGGGTGCCTCACGGGCTCGTCCGATGCACCTTGTGCTGGGCGGCCTGGGCCAGCGGGCGGACCACCAGCCGGTCGATGTTCACGTGCTGCGGGCGGGTCGCGCACCAGGCGATGCAGTCGGCGACGTCCTCGGCGACCAGCGGCTCGGCCACCCCCGCGTAGGCCGCCGCCGCCCGCCCGGCGTCGCCGCCGAAGCGGACCAGCCCGAACTCGTCGGTACGCACCATCCCCGGATCGATCTCGATGACCCGGACCGGCCGGCCGCACAGCTCCAGCCGCAGCGTGCCGGCGATCGCCGTCTGCGCGTGCTTCGCGGCGGAGTATCCGCCCCCGCCCTCGTACACGATGAAGCCGGCGGTGGAGGAGACGACCACGACGGTGCCGGCGCCGGACGCCTCCAGCGCCGGCAGCAGGGCCTGGGTGACCCGCAGGGTGCCGAGCACGTTCACGTCGTACATCCACTGCCAGTCGTCCACCGAGCCGGATTCCACCGGGTCCAGCCCGCGTGCGCCCCCGGCGTTGTTGACCAGCAGGGTGACCGGGCCGGGAGCCGCCGCGGCGGCCTCGGCCAGGCCGGCGACCGACTCCTGCGAGGTGACGTCGCACCCCACCGCGGTGGCCGCCCCGCCGGCCGCCTCGATCCCGGCGACCAGTTCGGCCAGCCGGTCGGTGCGGCGGGCGGCGGCAAGAACGTGGAATCCCTCGGTGGCCAGCCGGCGGGCCGTGGCCGCGCCGATCCCGCTGGACGCCCCGGTGACGATCGCGACAGAGGTCATCCGGCCATTCTCGCCCGGCCGGGCGGGACCGGTGCCAATGGGTGGGCGTACGACGTCGATGAGGTCCGTCACGCCCGGGGGCCGGCGGGACGCATTTCCGATCCCCGGTGGGGAAGATGACACCCGGCGCGCAGGTTGACCGAGAAGCGCCGGTCGTGCGGGACGGCATCAACCGTGACAGAGGGAGCGGACGTGGCGGAATTGCACACCGGTATCGGTCGTCAGCGAGGTGCCCGACCGTGGCCGCGGCCCCGGCGCATCGCCACCCTGTCGGTGCACACCTCGCCCCTGCACCAGCCCGGCACGGGCGACGCGGGCGGGATGAACGTGTACATCCTGGAGGTCGCCCGGCGGTTGGCCGAGGCCGGCGTCGAGATGGAGATCTTCACCCGGGCCACGTCCGGCGACCTGCCGCCGGTGGTGGAGATGGCACCCGGCGTGCACGTCCGGCACGTCACCGCCGGCCCCCTCGAAGGGCTGACCAAGGAGGAGCTTCCCGGCCAGCTCTGCGCGTTCACGGCCGGGGTGCTGCGGGCCGAGGCGGCCCGCCCGCCGGGCCACTACGACCTCATCCACTCCCACTACTGGCTGTCCGGGCAGGTCGGCTGGTTGGCCAAGGAGCGCTGGGGGGTGCCGCTGGTGCACACCGCGCACACCCTCGCCAAGGTGAAGAACGCACAGCTTGCGGCCGGGGACCGGCCGGAGCCGAAGGCCCGGGTGATCGGCGAGGAGCAGGTGGTCGCCGAGGCCGACCGGCTGGTCGCCAACACCGAGGTCGAGGCCCGCGACCTGCTCCACCGGTACGCCGCCGACCCGGCCCGGGTCGCCGTGGTCGAGCCCGGCGTCGACCTGGGCCGGTTCCGCCCCGCCGCCGGGGACCGGCACGCCGCGATGCTCGCCGCCCGTCGTCGGCTGGGCCTGCCCACCGAGGGGTACGTGGTGGCCTTCGTCGGTCGGATCCAGCCGCTGAAGGCCCCCGACGTGCTGATCCGTGCCGCCGCCGCGCTGCGCGAGCGCGACCCGTTGCTCGCCGACGAGCTGACCGTGGTGATCGTCGGCGGCCCCAGCGGCAGCGGGTTGGACCGACCGACCGCCCTGATCGAGCTGGCCGGCTCGCTCGGGGTCGCCGACCGGCTGCGCTTCCTGCCGCCGTGCACGGGCGACGACCTGCCGGCCGTGTACCGGGCTGCCGACCTGGTCGCGGTGCCGTCGCACAACGAGTCGTTCGGGCTGGTCGCCCTGGAGGCCCAGGCGTGCGGTACGCCGGTGCTGGCCGCCGCCGTGGGCGGCCTCGTCACCGCCGTCCGGGACCAGGTCAGCGGGGTGCTGATCGACGGCCACGACCCGGTCGACTGGGCTCGTGAGCTGGTCCGCCTGTTGCCCGACCGGGCGCGCCGGGCCACTCTCGGCCTGGGCGCCGAGCGGCACGCCCGCGACTTCTCCTGGGACCGGACGGTCTCCCACCTGCTGAACGTGTACGGCGAGACGATCGCCGAGCGGCGCGGCCGGATGGCCGCCCAGCTCGCCGGCGACCCCGCCCTGAGCTGTTCCTGGTGAGACGGGGCGGGGCACCCTGTCCATCGAGGCCTCCGGTGTCCCTTCGCCGGCGGCGACCGTCCGGTGGGCGGGGCGGGTCGGCCGTAGAGTGGGGCGGATGAGCAGCGCGAAGAGCGAAGTCGCCGCCCTGATCGAGTCGGTGTGCGCGGAGCGGGAGCTGGTCGCCGAGTCCACCGGCGAGGCGTCGTACGCGGTCACCCTGCCCGGCACCCACAAGCTCAAGACGGTCTGCAACCTCATCGTCGGTGAGCACGCGCTGCGGGTCGAGGCGTTCGTGATGCGCCAGCCGGACGAGCGGCGCGAGGAGCTGTGGGCGTGGCTGTTGCAACGCAACGCCCGGATGTACGGGGTGTCCTTCTCGATCGACGCGGCCGGCGACGTCTACCTGACCGGCCGGGTCAACCTCGGAGGGCTCGACGAGGCCGAGCTGGACCGGCTGCTCGGCGCGGTGCTGACGTACGCCGACGAGTCCTTCGACACGATGCTGGAGATCGGCTTCGGCGCCGCCATCCGGCGGGAGTGGGAGTGGCGGGTCAAGCGCGGCGAGTCGACCGCCAACCTGGCTGCTTTCGCGCACCTCTTCGAGCCGTCGTCGGCGACGTCGGCGCAGGCGGGGGGTTCGGACCCGTCCTGACGGGTATGCCGCCCCGCGCGGTGCGGCACTGGGACCGCCCGCGCGCCGAGGACGGACTGTCGAGGAGCGTGAGCATCCCATGGCTCAGCGAAACAGCTCAGGTCGCGGCGGGACTGCGACCAGGACGAAACGGCAGGCGGGCAACCAGACCCCGAACACGCCGGGGATCTCCGAGTCGGAGATCTCCCGGATGAGGGCCGACGACATCCGTGGCCAGTTGCGTCGCCGCGGCGTCTCCGGGATCTCCGCCCTGCGCAAGCCGGAACTGGTGAAGACCCTGACCCGGACGCTGCGCGCCGAGGTCCGCTCCGGCGGCGCGGCGCGGGGCAGCACCGGGCCGGCGGGCCGGGCCCGTGGCACGAAGGCCGCAGCCGGCGCGCGCAAGGCGACCGGGGGTGCCCGCAAGGCGGCCCCGGCGCGGGCGAAGGCGACGGGTTCGCGGGCGAAGGCGGCTCCGGCCCGGGCGAAGGCGGCTCCGGCCCGGGCCAAGGCGGCTCCGGCGCGGGCGAAGGCCACGGGTTCGCGGGCCAAGGCCGCTCCGGCCCGGGCCAAGGCGACTCCGGCGCGGGCGAAGGCGACTCCGGCGCGGGCCAAGGCGGCCCCGGCCCGGGCGAAGGCGACTCCGGCCCGGGCGAAGGCGGCTTCCGCTCCGGCCCGGAAGGCGGCCCCGGCCCGCGGGACGACCACGACGGCGGCCGGCAACCGGCGGGCGGCCCCCACCGGCGCACGGAAGGCCGCCGCGAACCAGCGGCCGGCCGTCCCGTCGGCGGCCGGCCGGTCGGGCACCAACCAGCGGCAGGCACCGGCCCCGGCTCGCCAGGGTGCCGCGAACCGGCAGCGGTCGGCCGTCCGGACCGGGGGTTCGACGTCCCGCTCGGTGCGGTCCTCGCAGCCCATCACGTCGCTCCAGGACCGGCCGGAGCGCCCGGGGCGCAGCCTGGTCACCACCGACCACGACGTGATCCGGCGCTGGGCGCGGGAGCGCGGCGCGCGGCCGGCCACGATCGCCGGGACCGAGCGGGAGGGTCGGGCGGGGGTGCTGACGTTCAACATGCCGGGCTACCGGGAGAGCAGCCGGATGCGCGAGATCACCTGGGACGAGTGGTTCAACACCTTCGACGTACGCCGGCTGAACCTCATCTACCAGGAGCAGTTGCGTGACGGACGGCAGAGCAACTTCTTCCGCACGGAGTCGCCCGATCGGGCGGACGCCTGAGGGTTTGCGGGAATGCCCGGCGGGTAGACCCTGTTGGCTCAAGGCAACGCCGAGAAAATGACGGGTCCCGGTTCCGGACGACGGTGCTGTGACGGGCGAGACAGCCGATCCGGGTTGAATCCGCAATCTGGGCGAACTAGCTTTATTGCACCGCGCCACGCTCGGAAACGTTCGGGGGAGCGGCGGATCGATCAGATCCGTGCACGGGCGAGGCGCAGGGGAACGGATGGGTCACACCGTTGGGGGACGGTGCCATCCGGGGGAACCGGCGGCGCGAGCGGGCGACGCTTACGGGGGTGAGTGTCGCCCGCCGCCGCCGGGCACGTTGCGAGCGTCCACCACGACCCAAGGTCGAGGTGGGCGCTTTGCGCGTTCCATGGACCCGACCGACCGTCCCTTTCCCTGGCGCGCGTGGCCCGCCCGGCCCGGCATGATCGTCTGCTGAATACCGACACGACACGCCGGGCCGATTGCCGCTCAACGACAGACGATCATGAAGCGGGTGCCCGGTGCCCGCGGCGGGTGTCCCGGTTCAGGGGCGACGGATGTCCGTTGTCTGGGCCAGTCGGTGGTCGGGAGTGGCGGCTTCAGCCGGCAGTCCTGGCCAGGTGCTGCTTTTCCCCGTGCCGCAGGGCGGCAACGTGGCGCTCCCGAGGTGGGCCGGCCAGGAGGTGGCCCCCGGCGGCCAGCAGGCCCAGCGCGCCGACGATCAGCCAGTGCCGGTCGCCGAGGTGCTGGAGGCTGAGCCCGCCCAGGGCCGGCGCGACGAACGACGCCGCCGGGAAGGCCAGGTAGAACACCGACTGGTAGCGGGCGCGCAGCCCGGGCGGGGCGAGGTCGGCGTTGATCTGTGCGTTCGGCGGGGCGGCGAGCATCGAGCCGGCCGTCCAGACCACCGCGGCGGCCAGGTACGCCGGCAGCGTCCCGGCGAAGGCCAGGGCGCCGAAGCCGAGGGCGAGCAGCGCGGTCGACGCGGCGAGCACGACGCCCTTTCGGTGCCGGTCGACCAGCCGGGGCACGAAGAGTTGGCCGAGCACGATCAGGGCACCACCGACCGCCACCACCGTCCCGTACGCCGACGGCCCCAGCCCGTCCGCGCGCATCGCCAGCGGCATGATCGTCGAGGTCTGCATGGTGAGCACGGCCAGCACGAAGGTGAGCCCGACGAAGACCAGGAACGTCCGGTCGGTGAGCGCGGTGTGCAGCCCGGGTCGGCGCGGCCTGCGGGCGCCTCCGGTCCGGGCGGTCCGGTGGCCGTGGTCCGGGGACCGGGCGGACCGGGCGCGGGTGAGGGTGAGGGTCTCGGGGACCTTCCACCCGATCACGACGGCGGCGGCCAGGGTGGCCGCCGCGTCGACCAGGAACAGCGCCAGGAAGCTCGCCTCGGCGAGCAGGCCGGCCAGCAGCGAGGCCACGGCCATGCCCAGGTTGAAC
>NZ_JBEOWQ010000033.1:0-67701 GCF_040296145.1 Micromonospora sp. NPDC002296 | reverse complement strand
TCGCCGCAGGCTACGGCTACACCGGCCCGATCGACGGGGCGATGGGGCCGAACTCGTGGCGGGGCTTCGCCCGGTTCCTCAACCAGGACCGGTGGAACTGACCCTCCCCGGATCCGCGTTGCCGGCCGGCGCGTCGTCGACGACGGTCAGCCGGCCGGCTTCTCCCAGACCGAGACGTGCCCGGTGCTCTCGTGGGTGAAGGGCTCCCGGGCCCATCCCGACCAGCGGTCGCACAGGTGTAGCCCGGCGAGCTGGGCCATCAGGTCCAGCTCGGCGGGCCACACGTACCGGAACGGAATCGAGCGGAACTCACCGCGCCCGTCGACGACCTTGACGTAGTTCGAGCTGCACGCCTGGGTGGCCGTGTCGAAAACGTCGTACGCCCACCGGGTCGGGCTGGTGTGCCACAGCACGACGTTCTCGCCGGGCGGGAGCTTGCGCAGCGGCGGCACCTCCACCTCGATCACGAAGCGTCCCCCGGGTCCGAGGTGCGCCGCGACGTTACGGAAGCAGGCCACCTGCTCCGCCTGGCTGGTCAGGTTCATGATCGTGTTGTAGACCAGGTAGGCGAGCGAGAACGTCCCGGCCACCCTGGTCGTCGCGAAGTCGCCCATCGTCACGCCGACCGCGTCGCCGCCGGGCTTGGCGCGTAGCCGGGCCACCATCGCCCGGGACAGGTCGACGCCGTGCACCGGCACCCCGCGACCGGCCAGCGGCAGCGCGATCCGTCCCGTCCCGACGCCCAGCTCCAGGGCCCGGCCGCCGCCGGCCAGCTCCGACAGCACGTCCACCGTGGCGGCCACCACGCCCGGGTCGAACCGCTCGTCCGACGGGTCGTCGTACCTCGCCGCCACCCGCTCCCCGAAGTGTCCGTCCCCGTCGTCCATCGACGGACCGTACCGCGACCGCCTCCCGGGACGCCGGGAATTACCGGCGGGTCAGCTCCGGCCGGCGACCCGGGCGACGAAGGTGCGCCAGGCCGCCGGGGGAAAGGTGAGGGCCGGGCCGGCCGGGTCCTTGCTGTCGCGTACGCCGACGACGCCCGGGAGGTTGTCGGCCACCTCGACGCAGGCTCCGCCGTTGCCGCTGCTGCGGCTGCTCTTGCGCCACCGCGCGCCAGTCAGCTCCATGTCTGCGCCACCTCCGTGATCAGCTCGACCGATTGCCAGTGGGACAGCGCCTCGCCGCGCACGTTCTCCCACGCCCCCAGTATCGCCGCGATGTCGTCCGGGTCGCTGACCACCTGCCCCTGGATCTGGTTGTCCAGGTAGCCGGCGAGCCGGTGGTCCGCGCCGGCCGCGATGACGAACGGCCCGTTCAGCCCGGCGTACGCGCCGACCCGGGACGGCACGACGTGCACCCGCACGTGCGGGTGGGCGCACGCCGCGACCAGGGCGTGCAACTGCTCGCGCATGGTCGCCGGGCCGCCGACCGGCCGGCGCAGCACCGCCTCGTCGACGACGGCGGTGAACTGCGGCGGGTCGTCGTGGCGCAGGATGTCCTGGCGGGCCAGCCGGGTGGCCAGGTGCCGCTCCACGTCGCCCCGGGCGATCAGGCCGGTGCCGCCGAGCACCGCCCGGGCGTACGCCTCCGTCTGGAGCAGGCCGGGCAGCACCATGGACTCGTACCAGCGCAGCGAGACCGCCTCGCGCTCGATCTCCTGCCACGGCCGGAACCAGATGGGCTCCCGACGTCTCGATGTGTCCGCCCAGATGTCCCCGATGTCGCGCCCGAGGACGGCCGCCGCCGCCGCGCGGTGCCGGGGATGGGGGATGCGTTCCTCGTGCAGCCATCGCGCGGTCGTCTTCGGATCGACGCCGACCTCTGCGGCGAGCGAGTCGGTGGTGTGCCCGGTGTCGTGCAGCGCGGCCCGGAGAGCGTCGTTCAAGGCCCCTCCCAAGGGGATGTCAGGGATGTCTGCTGACCATACCCTTACGCCCTGTATCTGGGTCATCACGCGCGGCAGGGTTTCTTCGCAGAGGACGGCGCGGCCGGTGGAGGCGAGGGCCCGGCGGTCGCGCCTGTCGGCCGCCCCGCGCACCCGGCGCGGGGCGGCCTCCAGCCGAGGGCCGACGACAGGGGGAGCCATGCTGCACAGAGGAGGCCGGAGCCGGTCGCGCCGTGGACCGCGCTGCGGATGCGTACGCTGCCGGGAACACCGGGCCAGGAAGCCGACGCCGGAGCAGCAGCCCGCGCCGGAGCAGCCGCCCGTTCCCCCGTTCCGCCGCCCGGCCGGTGAACGGGAGACGCCGGTGAGCCGCTTCCAGCCCCGGCCGCACCTGCCGATGCGTCCCGCCTGGCTGTGCCGGTCCTGCGCCGCGCCCTGGCCGTGCGGCCCGGCCCGGCTCGACCTGCTCACCGAGTTCCGCGGACACTCGATCACGCTCGCGTTCTACCTGGCCGCGTCGATGTACGAGGCGATGGACGACATGCACCGCCTGGGCTCCCGCCCCGCCCCGGGCGTGCTGCACACTCGCTTCCTCGGCTGGCTGTCCCCCCGCCGCCGCCCTCGGCCCCATGCGGGGTAAACGGCCGTTCCGGCGCCCACCCGGGCCGTAGGGTCGATCCACAGGCCCGGAGCCGGCTCCGGGGAGCGACCGTCGGAGTCGAGGACTGGTGATGGCCCGGACGCACCGCCCGTCACCGGCGCTGCTGGTCAGCCTGGTCACCTCGACCGGCCTGCTGGTCGCGGTGAGCCTGGCGGTGCGCCACCACCCGGTCGCCCGCTGGGAACGGGACCTGTTCACCCTGCTCAACCGCCTGCCGGCCGGGCTGACTCCCGGGCTGGCCGTGGTCATGCAGGTCGGGTCGTACGTGGCCGTCTTCGTCGTCGCCGCCGTGGCCGCGCTCATGCGGCGCTTCGCGGTCGCCCGCGACCTGCTCCTGGCCGGCAACCTGGCGTACTGGCTCGCGGTGCTGGGCAAGGCCGCGGTGGCCCGGCAGCGCCCCGCGGCGCTGCTGGCCGACGTGCGGACGCACGACACGATCACCGGAGCGTTCGGCTACCCGTCCGGGCACGTCGCGGTCGCCTCCGCCCTCTGCATCGTCACCGCCCGCGCCGTCGATCCGCGCTGGCGCCGACCGCTGTGGGCGGTGATCGTCCTGGTCGCCCTGGCCCGCGTGCACGTCGGTGCGCACCTGCCCGCCGACGCGGTCGGCGGGTTCCTGGCCGGCTGGCTGGCGGTGTGCCTGACCCGCCTCATCGTCGGCGAGGTCGGCCCGGAGCAGTCCACCTCGCGGCTGCGCCGGGTGCTCGCGCAGCGCGGGATCGACGCCGTCCGGCTGGAACCGATCACCGGGGACGCCCGTGGTTCACGGCCCTGGCGGGCGGACACCGCCGACGGCCGCCGGATGTTCGTGAAGGTGACCGGCGGTGAACAGCGCGACGCGGACTGGGCGTACAAGCTCTATCGGCGGCTGCGCTACCGGCATGTGGCGGACGAGCCACCATATGCCACCGCGAAGCAGAAGAACGAGCACGAAACCTATCTGGTCCTGCTGGCGCAGCGCGCCGGGGCGCGCGTGCCCGCCGTCGTCACCACCGCCACCACCGGGCGCGGTGACGCCCTGCTGGTGCAGGAGTTCACCGACGCCCCCTCGCTGGACGCGACGCTCGGACCGCTGCCGCTCGACGCGGCGGCCGACGCCTGCCGACAGGTGGCGCTGCTGCACCGCGCCGGAATCGCGCACCGCGACCTGCGCGCGGCCAACATCCTCGTCCGCGGCCGGACCGCGTACCTCGTCGACTTCGGCTTCGGCGCCGACGACGCCTCGGCCGACCAGCAGTCCCGGGACGTCGTCGAACTGCTGGTCACCCTCGCCGGTCGGATCAGCCCCCGGGCCGCGGTCGACGCGGCCGTCGCGCAGTTCGGCGTCGGGCACGTCGCCGACAGCCTGCCGTACCTGCAGAAGCCGGTGCTGTCCCGGGCGGGACGGAGCACGCTGGGCCGGTTCCCCGACCTGCTGGACCAGGTACGCGGCGAGATCCTGCGGCACTGCCCGGACCGCGACGACCGACTGGCCCGGGTCGTGCGGGTCACTCCCCGCGGCATCGGGCTGCTGCTCGTCCTCGGCCTGCTCGTACACCTCCTCCTTCCCCAGGTCGGGCAGGTACGCACCGCCCTGCACCTGATGGCCGACGCGAACCCGGCGGCCGTCGCCGCGACCCTGCTCGCCTCCGTGGCCACCTATGTGCTCAGCGCGGTCGTGCTGCGTCTCTCCGTCGCCGACCGGATCCCGCTACGGGAGGCGACCCTCGTGCAGGTCGCCGCGTCGTTCGCCAACCGGCTGGCCCCGGGCAGCGTCGGCGGCGCCGCCCTGGGCCTGCGTTACCTGCACCAGAAGGCGATCCCCACGGCGGCGGCGGCCACCGCCGTCGCCGTGTCCCGTGTCGCGGGCATCGTCTCCGTCGTGCTGCTGCTGCCCGCGCTGCTGCCCTTCGCCCGCCAGCCTGCCCGCACCCTGACCCACGAGGCCAGCGCGAAGGCGCTGCCCATCCTGCTGATCGTCGTGGCGGTGCTGCTGGTCGCCGCTGCGGCCCTCGCCGTCCCCCGGCTGCGCCGGCAAGGACGCGCCGCAGCCGGTCAGGTGCTGTCGGCCCTGCGCGCGCTGACCCGCCAGCACCGGCTGGTCCGGCTGGTCGTGTCCTCAGTCGCCCTCACCCTCTGCTACGGCGCAAGTCTCTACCTCGCGGTGCTCGCCGTCGGCCACCCGGTCGACCTCACGCTGGTGCCCCCGGTGATCCTGGTGTGCGTCGTCGGCGAGGGCGTCGCCTCCGCCGCCCCCACGCCTGGTGGGCTCGGGGCCACCGAGGCGGCTCTCGTGTCCGGGCTGCTGCTCTACGGGCTGACCGTGGAGGCGGCCGTCGCCGCGGTCCTGATCTACCGGCTCGCGACGTTCTGGCTGCCCGTCGTCCCCGGATTCGTGGCCCTACGGGTGCTCGCCCACCGACGCCTGGTGTGACCGCAGGAGGCCCGCGCCCGGCTCACCTCGGTCGGCGACGGAGGGTCTTCGGGGGATCGACTCAGCGTTTATCCTGTGCCCCGACCGACCCGTCGGAGGGGACCGCATGCCGTCGCGGCAGGACCAGCTGCACTCGTACCAGTTCACCGTCCAGCGGGCGGTCGCCGCCCTGGTCATGCGGGAGACGGACCCGGCGCGGTCGCCGTTCCGCCGGCTCGCCGGGGCCGGGCTGGCCAGCGCGCTGGTCGCCGCGATCGCCCTCGGCGGCTTCGCCCTGTACGGGCTCTTCACCGGCGGCGGCAGCAAGTGGCGCGACGCCGGCGCGGTGATCGTGGAGAAGGAGTCCGGCGCCCGCTTCGTCTACCGCGACCAGAAGCTGCACCCGGTGCTCAACTACGCCTCCGCGCTGCTGATCATCGGCGCCGAACGCCCACAGACCGTGCTGGTCGCCCGCCGCTCGATCGAGGGGGTGCCGCGCGGCCTGCCGCTGGGTATCCCCGACGCCCCGGACTCGCTGCCCGAGCGGTCCCGCCTGTCGACCGCCCCGTGGACGGTCTGCTCAATCGCCACCACCGAGGCGGAGCGGGCGACCCCCCGCTCCGCCGTGCTGATCGGGGTGGCCGCTGTCGGCGGTCGGCCCCCGGGCGACGACGCGGTCCTGCTCCGGCACCCCGGCGGCGGCCTGCACCTGGTCTGGCACGCCCGCCGGTACCTGCTGCGGGACGCCGGCCGGTCGCTCGCCGCGCTCGCCGCCACCCGGCAGCGTGCCGTGCCGGCCGCGTCCGCCCTGATCGACAGCATTCCGGCCGGGGCCGACCTCGCCCCGCCGGAGCTGCCCGGCCTCGGGCGGCCCTCGGCCCAGGTCTCCGGTGCGGCGGTCGGCAACGTCTTCCTGATCCGCAACTCCGGCGGTGGACGACAGTACGCCGTCACCCTGTCCGACGGCCTCGCCGGGATCACCGAGTTGCAGGCCAACCTGCTGCTCGCCCGCACCGGTCAGGGCGAGCCGGAGGCGCTGACCCTCGGCCGGTTCGCCGCGCTGCCCAAGCAGCCCGACCTCGTACCGACCGGCCCGACCGCCCCGCCGACCGGCCCGCCCCGGCTGGCCGCCCCGGACGGCGGGGCGCTCTGCGTCGGGGTCGGCGACGACGGTGAGGCCCGCGACGTGCGGCTCGGCGCGGCCGTACCCGACCTGAGCGGCAGCCCGCAGACCGTGGGCGCGGCGGCGGTCGCCGACCACGTGGTGGTCGAGCCGGGGCACGGCGCGGTCGTGGAGTCGGCCGCCGCGCCGGGGGCCACCGGGGGCGCGGTCTCCGTCGTCACCGACCTCGGCCGGCGGCACGTGCTGGCCGACCCGGAGGTGCTCGGCATGCTCGGCTACCGGGACGTGACGCCCGTCCGGCTGCCCGCCGGCCTGGTCAGCCTGGTGCCCGCCGGCAGCCCGCTCGACCCGGCCGCCGCCCGCGCCGTCGCCGCGTCCGCCTGAGGGCGGGCCTCGTCGGTGATCTCTCCGTCCGACCGTCTTGCCTGGTCCCGCCCGTCACCACGTTCCAGGCTCGGACGGCACACGGTGTGGAGCGGTTCCACCTGCTCCTACCAACGATCGGCCGGTGGAGCAGGGAGCGCTCCGACGGGTGGGGCGGGGCGGGTCAGCCGACGGTCGGGTCGGCGGGGCGGCGTAGCACGGTGACCGCGAAGTCGGCATCGTCCCGCCAGGGGCGCAGGTCCCAGGTGGCGAAGCGGTGCTCCCGGCGCAGCCCGGCGGCGACCGCGTCGGCGTCGAAGTCGGCCAGCGGGTAGCCCCGGTCGGTGCCGAAGCCGACCACGACCACGCCGTCCGGGTGCAGGTGGGCGGCGATCCGGCGGAGCACCTCCGGCTCGGTGCCGGGGGCGACGAACGCCATCACGTTGCCGGCCACCACGGCCGCGCCGAACGGCTCCGGCTCGCCGGCCGCCGCCAGGTCCAGCTCGGCGAGGTCGCCGACCAGCCAGTGCGGGCCGGGGTGGTCGGTGCGGGCGGCCTCGACCAGCGCCGGGTCGGCGTCCACGCCCACCACCGTGTGACCGCGGGCGTGCAGCGCCGCGCCGACCCGCCCGGTGCCGCAGCCGGCGTCCAGGATCCGGGAGCCCGGCGGGACCAGCGCGTCGAGCAGCCGGGCCTCCCCGGCCAGGTCGGCGCCCTCGGCCGCCAGCCGACGGAAGCGGTCGATGTACCACTGCGAGTGCTCGGGGCCGGTGTCGGTCGTCCAGCGGGTCGGGTTGGCCATGCCTCCACGCTAGCCGGGGTCAGTGGTGGCCCGGGTGGCCACCCGGGGAGCTGCGCGGAAGGTCACCGTCGGCGCTGGGGGAGAGCCGGGCGGCCCGGGTTCCGGCCCCTGGCCGCGCTACCGGGGCGTCAACACACAGAACTCGTTGCCATCGGGGTCGGCCATCGCCACCCGGCTGACCTCGCCCTGGCCGACGTCGATCCGAGTCGCCCCGAGGGAGAGCAGACGGTCGACCTCTACCTGCTGATCACCGTCGGCAGGTGGGGCCAGGTCGAAGTGCAGTCGCTGCCTGCCCGTCCTCGGCATCAGCGGTGGACCACCCCACGTGATCTTCGGGCCGCCGAGCGGTGAGCGGATCGCGGTCTCCTGGTCCTGGTCCCAGACCAGCGGCCACCCCAGCGCCTCGCTCCAGAAGTAACCGACCTCCTGCGAGCCGTCGCAGGCCAGCGCTCCGATGAATCCGCAGTCGGCAAGGAAGTTGTTGCCCGGCTCGATGACACAGAACTCGTTGCCCTCGGGGTCGGCGAGCACCACGTGCCCTTCCTCCGGGAGCTGGCCGATGTCGATGTGCTGTGCCCCCAGCCCCAGCGCCCTGGTCACCGTCTGCCGCTGGTCCTCCGGGGACGCACTCGTCAGATCGAAGTGCATCGGGTTCTGGCCGTCCTTCCCCCGCTGGGCCGGGAGGAAGCGGATTCGGAACCCGGTGTCGTCACTGGGCAGGAGCGCGACACCGTCGTGGGGATCATCGGCCATGTCCCAGCCCAGGACCCCGGACCAGAACTGCGCGAGACGCGAAGGCCGGCTCGCGGCGAAGCTGATGGCGAACAGTTGACAGGTCATCCCGCTGTCATCTCCGATCCACTGGCTGACCGCTGTCGACAGGACGCCACCAGCCGGTCGAACGGGAGCCTAGGGTGAGCCGGCGTCACCCACAGCCGATTATCCGGCGGCCGGCGGGGCCGTCAGCCCTTCTCCGCGCCGCTGGTCAGGCCCTCGGTGAGCAGCCGTTCGCCGGCGAAGAACAGGAGCACGATGGGCAGGGTGAGGATCACCGAGCCGGCCATCAGCACCGTCTTGGGCACCTCGACGCCGTCGGCGAGCAGCGACAGCCCGAGCGACACCGTCCACCGGTCCGGCTTGTCGACGAGGAAGAGCAGGGCGAACAGGTACTCGTTCCAGGCGATCATGAAGTCGTAGAGCGCGACCGCCATGATCGACGGGGCGGCCAGGGGGAGACTGACCCGGCGGATGATCCCGAGCCGGCTCGCCCCGTCGATCGCGGCGGACTCCTCCAGGCTGATCGGGATCGTCTCGAAGTAGTTCTTCAGCATGTAGACCGAGACCGGCAGGGTCTGCGAGATGTAGACCAGCACCAGCCCGAACAGCGAGCCGCGCAGCCCGGCCCGGGTGAAGACCACGAAGAGCGGGATCGCGATGACGATCGACGGGAACAGGTAGACCGCCAGGAACAGCGCGCTGACCTGCCGGCGGCCGAAGAAGCGCAGCCGGGAGACCGCGTACGCGCCGGGGATCGCCACGACCAGGGTGAGCGCGGTGGCGGCGAGGGCGACCAGGCCGCTGTTGCGGATGAAGGTCGCGAAACCCTGGCCGCCGTCGTCGGCGGCCCGGAGCACCTCGGCGTACGTGGCGACGGTGAGCTCGCCCAGCGGCACCAGCAGCGATCCGGGGTGCAGCAGCAACTGCTCGATGGGGCGCACCGAGAGCACCAGCATGTACCAGAACGGCACCAGGGTGATCGCGAGGAAACCGGTGATCACCGCCCGGCGCAGCCAGCGCAGGGTCACCGTCTCGAACCGGTCCCGGTCCATCACGACTCCTCCCGGCCGGCGAAGAAGCGCAGGTACAGCGCGACGAAGGCGAGCAGCACCACGGCCAGCACGACCGCCTGTGCCGCCGCCGCTCCGACGTCGGTGCGCGCGGTGAGGAACTGGTAGACCCGGACGCTGACCACCTCGGTCCCGGCGGCCCCGCCGGTGAGCAGGTAGACGTCGTCGAACTTGTTGAACGTCATGATGAACCGCAGCACCCCCAGCAGGGCGATCACCGGCATGAGCTGGGGCAGCAGGATGTGCCGGAAGCGCTGGGTGGGGGTGGCCCCGTCGACCCGGGCGGCCTCCTCCAGCTCGCCGGGCACGGCCTGGAGCCGGGCCAGCAGGAACAGGAACGCGAACGGGAAGTACCGCCACGCCTCGAACGCGATCACCGTCCACAGGGCCGTGGAGTCCTGGGACAGGAAGGGCACCGGGGCGTCCCAGCCCAGGAACCGCTGCCCCCAGTCGTTGACGATGCCGAGCTGCGGGTCGAGCATCACCTGCCAGACGAAGGCGACGGCGACCACCGGCGCCACGTACGGCAGCAGCATCGACGCCCGGACGAGGGTGCGCCCCCGGAACGGCCGGCGCACCACCAGCGCGGCGACCAGGCCGATCAGGATCGAGCCGGTGGTGCCGCCGAGGCTGTAGAGCACGGTGGTCCCCAGCGTGCCGGCGAAGCCGGGGGTGTGCACCACCCGGTCGAGGTTGTCCAGGGTGAACTCGCCGAACAGGCCGGTCTTGCGCAGGGTGGCCAGGCGTACCCGCTGGAAGGCCAGCAGGACCGTCCAGACGATCGGGACGCCGACCACCGCCAGCACGACGAGCAGGGTGGGTGCGACCAGGGCGAGGCCGGCGCGGGACTCCCTACGGCGCAGGGTCGCCGGTCGGCGGCCGGGCCGGGCGGGCCGTTCCCGGGCGGGGGAGCGGCCCGGGCCGGGCGCGGTGGTGGTCAATTGACACCCGCCTTGATCGCCTCGACGTCCTTCTTCGCCCGCCGGGCCGCCGTCGCGGCGTCGGACTTCCCGGACACCACGCCGGCGAGCGCCCTGGGGACCGGCAGTTCGCCGAGGATCGCGCCGACCAGCTTGCCCTGGCCCTGGGTGAGGCCCCAGCGTTCGAAGCTGTCCGGGCTGCGTCGCAGGGCGGCCAGGACGTCGTCGCCGTACACCTGGGCCAGCGGCTGCTTGCGGTCCACGCCGGCCTGGCTGCCGTTCCAGGCGGTGAGGAACTTCTCCGGGTCGTCGGCGGTGCCCCTGCGCACCGGGAACCGGCCCTCGGGGGACATGCCGAACCAGCGCGGGTACCCGTCGCCGAGCATGAACCGGACGAGGGACTTCGCCGCGTCGGCCGCGTCGTCGAGCACCGCCCAGGAGCTGATCTCGCCGTACTGGGCCGGCTGGGCGCCGTTCGGGCCCTTGATCGCGGTGACGAAGCCGCTGTTGCGGGCGAGGTACGTCGGGTCGGCCTGGCACTGCGGGCAGGTCGGCCTGGCGTCGTCGCGCAGCCCGGCCAGCTCGTCGAGGATGAACGGCGACCAGACCAGCATCGCCGCCCTGCCGGCGAAGTACGTCGCCCGGGTGGTGTCCACGTCCTGCGCGCCGGGGACGGAGGCGGTGCGCATCAGGTCGCCGTAGAACCGGAACGCCTCGACGCACTCGGGGGAGTCCAGCGTGACCGACCCGGAGTCGTCGGTGAGCTGACAGTTGTTGGCCAGGGCCAGGTGTTCGAAGGTCTGCTGGGTGAACACGTCGCCCGCCGCGGTGGCCGCGGTGATGCCGGCGACCCCGCCGGTGTTCAGCTTCGCCGCGGCGGCGGCGATCTTCTCGTACGTGTCGGGGACGGGCAGGCCGGCGGCGGTGAACAGGTCCTTGCGGTAGACCAGGAGCTGCCCCCACCCGTCGCTGGGCACGGCGAGCTGCCTGCCGCCGTCGGCGGTGAGCTCCAGGGCCCGCGCGGAGAAGGTCTGCCGGCCCAGCGCCTCGACGATCTCGCCGTTGGCGGACGGGTGCAGCAGCTCGTTGCCGGCCAGCGTGCGCACGCCGGCCAGCGGGACGGACCCGATCACGTCGGGCAGCTCACCGGCGGCGGCGCTGGTGGCGATCAGGGACGGGAACTGGTCCTCGTTGACGGTGACCAGGTCCACCTTGGTCCCGGTTTGGGCGGTGAAGTCGGCGATGAGTGCCCTGGTGGCGGTGACCCGGTCGGCCACGTCCTCCAGGCTCCACACGGTGAGCGTCTTCTCGTCGCCCGCCTCGTCGTCGCCGCAGGCCGGCAGGGAGACGCCGACTACTGCCAGGATCAGGGCAGAGGCGAACATCCGCATCGAGGGTG
This sequence comes from Micromonospora sp. NPDC002296, assembly GCF_040296145.1. Taxonomy (NCBI): domain Bacteria; kingdom Bacillati; phylum Actinomycetota; class Actinomycetes; order Micromonosporales; family Micromonosporaceae; genus Micromonospora; species Micromonospora sp. NPDC002296. The sequence goes on along the minus strand of NZ_JBEOWQ010000033.1, from coordinate 56,306 downwards.
ATGGCATCGGTGGCACTCCTCTCGAAGGGGTACATGACGGATTCAATACCTTCGATTGATCAATTACAAGACATATGCCGATATTTTGTTCTACGATGGAGCCCAGTGCTACCGGGATGTGACTCATGGTCAACTGGGTTGTCTCACTCGCCGGGCCTCGACGGATCAGCCTCGAGCCCTGTGCCCCGGACCCGCTCGGCCCCGGCCAGGTCCGCGTCCGCACCTGCTACTCCGGCATCTCGGCCGGCACCGAGCTAACCCTCTACCGGGGCAGCAACCCCCGGCTGAGCAAGGACTGGGACGACGCCACCCGGATGTTCGTCCCCCGCCGGGCGCCGGTGCCGTACCCGCTGGCCGGATTCGGCTACGAGGAGGTCGGCGAGATCGTCGAGGCGGCCCCGGACGTCGCCGACCGGCACCCCGGCCAGACCGTCTGGGGCATCTGGGGCCACCGCGCCGAGGCGGTCGTCCGCGCCGACGCGGTCCACCCGCTGCCCGCCGGGCTCGACCCGCTCGCCGCCGTGTTCGCCCGGCCCGGCGCCATCGCGCTCACCGCCGTCATCGCGGGAGACCTGCACCTCGGCGACTGGGTCGGCGTCTTCGGCCAGGGCGTCATCGGGCTGCTCGCCACCCGGCTGGCCACCCTGTCCGGGGCCCGGGTGGTGGCGGTGGACCGGCTGGCCGTCCGGCTGGGCCACGCGGCCCGCTGCGGCGCCCGGCTGGTCGTCGACGCGGACGCCGAGTCCGCCGCCGTCGCGCTGCGCCGGGTGAGCGGCGGCCGGGGCGCCGACGTCTGCCTGGAGCTGTCCGGGGCGTACCCGGCGCTGCACGAGGCGATCCGGGCCACCGCCCACGCCGGCCGCGTCGTGGCGGCCGGCTTCTACCAGGGGCACGCCGACGGGCTGGGACTCGGCGAGGAGTTCCACCACAACCGGATCCAGCTCGTGGCGGCCCAGGTGTCCGGGGCCGACCCGGCGCCCGGCCTGGCCGGCCGGTGGACCGGGGCCCGGGTCGCCCACACCTTCATGGACCTGGTGGCCGAGGGCAGCGTCGACCCGCTGCCGCTGGTGAGCCACGTCGTCGACGCGGGCGCGGTGGCCGACGCGCTGGCGTTGCTCGACCACGGTGACGGTGATGTCCTCCAAGTGGTGCTGAGGTTCTAGAGATGACCATTCCGCTCGCCTGCCAGGAGCAACTGCTCCCCGGCGGAGACCTGATCCAGAAGCACGCCCTTGCCGCCGCGCTCGGCTTCGACGGGCTCGAACTGCGCGGCCGGGGCGACCTGTCCTTCGCCCGCCGGCTGCCCGAGCTGCGCCGGGCCCGCGCCGCCGGGGTGACGATGCCGACCGTCTGCGTCGAGATGGACCACTTCATCGGCGACTTCGACCCCGACCGGTCCCGCGACGCCGTGACCAACCTGCGCTCCCAACTGTCGGTCATCGCCGAGCTGGGCGGCGTCGGCGTGATGACCCCCGCCGCCTGGGGGATGTTCTCCCGCCGGCTGCCGCCGTTCGAGCCGCCCCGCCCGCCGGCCGCCGACCGGCGGGTGCTCCTCGACGCCCTCGGCGCCCTCGGCGAGCACGCCCGCGCCGAGGGGGTCACCCTCTTCCTCGAACCACTCAACCGGTACGAGGACCACATGGTCAACCGGCTCGACGAGGCGGTGGCCCTCTGCGCGGCCGTCGGGCTGCCCTCGGTGCGGGTGGTCGCCGACACCTTCCACATGAACATCGAGGAGGACGACGTGCACGCCGCCCTGCGGGCCGCCGCGCCCTACCTCGGGCACGTGCAGGTCAGCGACTCCAACCGGTGCCAGCCCGGCGCCGGGCACCTGGACTGGCGGGCGCTGGTGCGTACCCTGCTGGAGGTCGACTACCGGGGCTGGCTGGCCCTGGAGTGCCGGCTGCGCGGCGAGCCGGTGCGGGCGCTGCAACAGGCCGCCACCGTCCTCCGGCACGCCGAGCCGAAGCGGGCGGCGGCGTGAGCGCCGGCACCGCCGCCGACGACGCGCCGCCGGTCGGCCCGGCCACGGCCCGGGACCCCGGGGCGCTGCGCCTGCTGGCGCTCGCCACTCTCGACGGCAACTGGGAGCACGACCACACTGTCCCGTCGCGCACCCTCTACCCGCACCAGTGGAGCTGGGACTCGGCGTTCATCGCGATCGGCCTGGCCACGGCGCGTCCCGGCCGCGCCTGGCGGGAGCTGCGCACCCTGTTCGCCGCCCAGTGGGCCGACGGTCGGGTGCCGCACATCGTGTTCAACCCCGCGCTGCGCGCCGGGTCGTACTTCCCCGGGCCCGGGTTCTGGGACTCCGCCCGAGCCCCGGGCGCGCCCGCCGGGGCCACCTCCGGCATCGTCCAGCCGCCCGTGCACGCCCTCGCCGCCTGGCTGGCGTACCGGCGGACACCGTCCGAGCGAAGCCGGGCGGAACTGGCCTGGCTCTACCCCCGGCTGATCGCCCAACAGCGCTACCTCACCGGCCGGCGCGACGTGGGCGGGGCCGGGCTGGCCTGCCTCGTGCACCCCTGGGAGTCCGGGCTGGACAACAGCCCCGCCTGGGACCCGCCGCTGGCCGCGGTGCCCGCCGACGAGGCGGTCATGCGGGCGTACCGGCGGCACGACACCGCCCACGCCGACGCCACGCACCGCCCCACCGACCTCGACTACGCGCGGTACGTCGCGCTGGTCGACGCCTACCGGGCGGGCCGGTACGGCGACGACGGGCTGGCCGGGCGGCACCCGTTCCTGGTGGAGTGCCCGCTGTTCAACACCGCGCTGGGGCTCGCCGAGCACGCCCTGGCGGCCATCGCCCGCGCGGTCGGCGGCGACCCCGGCCCGCACCGCGAGCGGGCGGCCCGGATCACCGCGACCCTCGTCGACCGGCTGTACGACCCGGCGACCGGCGCCTTCCACCCCCGGGACCTGCGCACCGGCCGGCTCGTGCCGGCCCGCACCGCGCTCGGCCTCGCCCCACTGGCGCTGCCCGACCTGCCGCCCCGGCAGGTCGCCACGGTGATCGCCGAGGCGTGCTCGCCCCGGTTCGGGCTGGCCGCGCGGATGGACCGGCCGCTGCCCAGCCACGACCGGACCGCCCCGGACTTCGAGCCGCTGCGCTACTGGCGGGGGCCGAGCTGGATGAACCTCGACTGGCTGCTGTGGCGGGGGCTGCGCACCCACCACCGGCTCGACCTCGCCGCCGGGCTGCGCTCGTCCATGGTGGACCTGGTCGCGACGGCCGGCTGCCACGAGTACTTCCACCCGGACACCGGGGCCGGCCTCGGCTCACCCGCGTTCGGCTGGACCGCCGCCCTGCTGCTCGACGTCCTCGCCGACGAGTCGGCCGGCGACTGAACCGTCGGCCGGTCCGTCGGCCGGAAGCCCCCGGGCGCACGGTCGGTCGGTCTCGGCGCGCGGCGTCAGCCGGTGCGGCAGCTCGCGCGCCGGATCGATACCACCTGATCCGCGCCCGCCGCGCTGCCTGACTGCCGGCCATACCGTCCTGGCTACCGGTGAGCGGCAGATCTGGATACGTCGGGCGCTATGAATTGTCCGCTCCGGAGTGTTGAACAGACGCCGGCCCGGCGAGTCGCCACGTTGGTGCGGTTTCCTGCAACACGGTGTCGAGCAGGTGAGCTATGCCCCGCTCGCCAACGTCGACTGTCGGGTCTTGCTCGTACTGCTGAACGACCTGCCGCACGGCCGTCAACGACGGGTCCCTGTCGAGTGCCCACCGCGCGGCCTGCGCCTTGGAGCAGTGCACGTTCTCTACCGCGAATCGCCAGATGCGGCAGGCGGTAAGCACCATGAGGGCGGCGTTCTCGGTGTCATCGGTGAGCGACCGCCAGGCCCTCAACCAGTGCCTGCCACGATCAACGATCCAATCGGCCGGAACGGGTGCGATCACCTCACGCGGTGGAGCGCCCTTGAGAGCACGCCCGTCCGCGCGTGCCATGGACAACTCAACAGGCAGATCAGGCGAAGCTGCCACCCGACGTTCGACCTCGAACCCGGTGGACGACCGGTCGTAACGGCCGATGTGAAGCTCCAGGGCCGGCGTCCGGTTCGGCGCGCTGGCGATCTCGGCCGTGACGACATGAAGATCGATGCCGGCCGCGCTGCCGATGTCCGCCTGGCGAACCAAGCGCTCCAGGACCGTTGACTGCGCATCGGAAAGTCCACCTTCGATGACGATGAGCAGGTCAATGTCGCTGCTTCCGGCACGGAAGTCGCCAGCCGAAAGTGACCCGTGCAGGATCACTGACCGGGCATCAGCACCAACGGTGTCGGCGAAGAGGCCGGCAAGTCGTTCAGCAGCGGTCAAGGCGGGCAATTCGTCAAAGCTGGCCATACAGGTGTTCTACCAGAGGCTCTCACGTGATGTCGGCACGATCAGATGCGCTGTCATCGGCAGAGCCGCGAGCGCGGCTTTGGTGATTCAAGCCAACGCGGTGCCATGATCGGTTCGTGTCGCTGTCGGAGGCCATCTGGCGCATCGGAGTACCGCTGACGGCCGTCGCCGCCGTCGCCGCAACCGCTGTGTCCGTCGCATTCCTCGACCCGCCCGACGAACTCCGCCGTCCACGCGGCTGGCAGTGGGCGTGGGTGGGGCTATGGCTGATGACGGCCGGTGAGGCGGCGTTCGGCAACGACCGATGGTGGTTCGAGCGTGCCTGGAAGGGTGCCGTCGCGCTGCTCGTTGCCGTGGCGGTCACAGTCGCCACGTGGCGTCACTACCGGTGGCGAAAGCGTGTCCGGCGTGCGGACGACTCGCCTCCACCCGTCACCCGGCCGCCTCGGTTGGACTCGTAGCCTTCCCTGCGACCGGACAGCGCGTCGATGCGGTCGAGCAGCGGGCGGTCGTTCACGATCGCGCAGGAAACCTCGGCCGACGTCTGGGTGCCCGCCCACCGGTCGATCCGGAGGCCGCCTACGCCTGGCGTCGGACGCTCACCAGCCGGGGGCAGGTGCGGGTCGACGGCCAGCCTGCCTGCCACGATCCGGCTCCCACGCGCCGCGCAGGATGATCGTTCGTCGGGCGGCGACCGGAGCCTTTGCCATTTTGGCCCAGCTCTCGTTGGAATTAGTGGATGATCGCCCAGGGCTGGGACTGGGCAGGTCGGCATGGATCCGAAGACAGTGCAGACCCCCGAGTACGCCCGACCAGATCATCGCCGACATCGACCAGATCCGTCTGCTCGGCGCGGAGACGGTGCTGCTCGATCCGTTCAACGGCGACCTGACTGAGATCCGCCAGCCCGAACGCGCCTGGCGGGCACTACAACTAGCGGCCTTGGCCGCGCACACCACGAATCCCAGGAGGACCGATGATCCCCGACGACGAGACATTTCTCCGCCGTGCCTTGGAAATCGCCAGCCAGGCCGGGGCGTCCGGCGAACGGCCATTCGGCTCGTTGCTTGTCGGTGCGGACGGCACAGTCCTGGCCGAGGACCACAACACCGTGGTCTCCGACTCCGACATCACCGCCCATCCGGAACTGAAGCTGGCCCGCTGGGCCGCCCGGGAACTCACCCCCGACGTGGCGGCCGGCACCACCATGTTCACCAGTTGCCAGCCCTGCCCCATGTGCGCGACCGCGATCGACCGCTCCGGCCTCGGCCGGGTGGTGTACGCCCTGTCCACCGAACAGCTTGAGGAGGTCAGACCGGCTACCCCGCCGCTGCCCCCGGTGCGGTACGAAGGGCCGGCGCTATTCGATGAGGCGCGCCAGCCGATCGACAACTATTACTAGCGCACGTCTGAGTGCGGTGACTCGTTCGGCAACGCTGGCATCCTGAGCCCTGTTGTCGGAAGAAGGGTCGTGCGCCAGCGAGGTACGAGCTGTTCGCGCGGGATCAGGCCCGCCCCGGGCCGGTCCCGGGGGAGGGAACCGGACCGGGGCGGGCGGTCGGGGAGGGCTACCGTGGCGCGCGGACCCAGGACAGGAAGCGGTTGGTCAGGTCGACCGGCGGATTCGACGGATTCAACGCCGTCAGGTGGACGTTTGCCTCTTCTTTGAGCATCGCCAGGTAGAACAGCAGGGCTGTCCGGTTGCCCTGGTACTCGGCCAGCAGCGACAGCCGCGCCGGGCCGCACGGCCACGGGGCCCCGCAGCGCCTGCACAGCCAGAGAGGACGGATCGGGAGGTGCGGGCCGCCGGGCATCAGCGGCACCGCAGCGCGGTCGCCCGCGCCTCCTCGTCGGTCATCGGCAGGAACCACAGGAACCGCTTCACGATTTCCGGCGGGGTCGGGCCCTCGGGTCGGCCCCTCAGGTCGCGGATCGCCGGGCGGAGGAACAGCGTGAAGCTCGCCAGCAGTGCGCCGCGTAGGTGGTCGTCCATCGGTAGGCCCCGCCATACGGAGCACGGGAACGGCTCGCCGTCGGCCTCGCACCGCCAGCCGGAACCCGCCGCGTAGTGCAGCTCCAGCGCCAGTGGACCGGGAGTCGACCTCACCACCGGCCCCCGTTCCCGTGCCAGGTCTCCGTCCGGCCGCGCGGCTCGCCGGCGAGGCTCCACCTGACCTGCATCTCCGCGTCGTTGCGTGGTACGCGCAGCGGCGGGATCATCGGGCCGACCAGCGGCGGGTCGTACCGCGCGGGCTTCGGTTCGGTCTTCGGCTCGGGCTCGGTCCTCGGCTCGCGTCTCTCCTTGCCGGCCCTCGTCTCCCCGCACACCTGGCACGCGCAGTGCCGGCCGCGATAGGCCCGATGACGTCCTCCCCGGTGCGACATGACTCTCCCTCGTCCGTCGAGATTGGAGAGGGGGCCGCCCGCTCGGCGTGGTGCGGGAAGGACCGGGCGGCCCCCTCGACGAACGCGAGCCGGGAACCTGTCAGCCGACCCGCGCCGCCCCGATACCAGCTTTCTGACGGTTGCGAGACAATCACACCGCGTAGCATTATGGGGTCGGAGCGGGCGGGACAATCCAGAGGGGAAGCCGGATGAACCATGCCGTGATCGAGGCCATGACCACCGGCGGGTTGACCGCCGAAACCCTCGCAGCTCAGGTCGGTGTGGATCCCAAAACTGCGGCCCGCTGGGCAAACCCAGGGCATATTCCGCAGTCCCGCCATCGCGCGAAGGTCGCGAAGCTGCTCGGGAAGGATGTGGGCACGCTGTGGCCTGACGCTCTGAAGCGCCGGGCACCAGCCTGGTTCCGACCATGGGCCGAGATCGAACGGGAGGCTGTGTCCCTGCGGAGCTTCCAGCTCGCCTGGGTGCCGGGTCTGCTGCAGATCGAGGCGTACGCACGGGCGACGCTCGCGGGTGAAGCGTTGTCGTCGGCCGAGGTGGACAATCTCGTCGCAGCTCGACTCAGCAGGCAGGGCGTCCTACGCCGGGACCGTCCGCCTCTACTCGTCGCGGTGATCGATGAATCCGTGCTGCGGCGGACCCTCGACGGTGACCGCGCCATGATGGCGGACCAGCTCGCCCATCTGGCAGAGTGTGCCGCCCGGCCCGCCATCCAGGTGTTCATAGTGCCGGTGTCCACCGGGATGTATCCGGGGCTCGGCGGCCCCTTCACGGTCGCCGAACTCCCTGACGGTGGTCGGGTCGTACATGTCGATAGCCAGGCGGAAGCGCAGATCATCGAACGGACCGCCGACATTGCTACGCTCGAACGACGTTGGGAGTGCGTGCGCGGGGAGGCTCTGTCCCGAAGGCACTCCCTAGACCTCATCAGGGAAGCGGCAGCCTCATGGACCTGACCGGCGCGCAGTGGCGCAAGAGCACGAAGAGCGGCAACAACGGCGGCGATTGCGTCGAGGTCGCCGACAATCTGCCCGGTGTCGTCCTCGTCCGTGACACCAAGGACCGCGACGGCGGGACGCTGGCCTTCGCGCCGGTCGCCTGGGCCGGGTTCGTGGACTTCGCGAGGAAGCTCGGCCCCGTCACCTGACGGACCAGTGCAGATCGGCAGTAATTGGCTCGCACCGCCAGCACCGTCATGTGATTCTCGCCGGATGGCCCAACCAGTCCTGCGCACCGACCGCCTGCTGCTGACTCCGCTCGCCGACCGGCACATCGAGGCGGAGGTCCAGCTCGACTCCGACCCGGAGGTGCTTCGCTACCTCACCGGCCGGGCGCGGTCCCGGGACGAGGTGGTCGAGTCCCACTCGCGGAGGATGGCTCTGGCCGACAAGGTGGACGGCCTGGGCTACTGGATGGCGTTCGGCACTGACGGTGGCGCGCGGGGCTCGACGCCGCCGGCCCATGAGGACGAGGGCGAGTTCGTCGGGCTCATGATGCTTCCGCCGGCGCACGGCCCCGACCAACCCGACGACCCGACCGTCGCGGAACTCGGCTACCGCCTCGCCCGTCGGTACTGGCGCAGGGGCTTGGCCAGCGAGGTGTCCCGCGCCCTGCTGCGGCACGCCTTCGACACCGTCGGGCAGAGCCGGGTGATCGCGCAGACCATGACCGTGAACATCGGCTCCCGGGGCGTGCTGGAGGCCGTCGGCATGCGGTACGTGCGCACGTACTTTCCGACCTGGGACGATCCGCTGCCGGCAGCCGACCTGGGTGAGGTCGAGTACGAGATGACCCGCGCGATGTGGGCGGCGTACCACGCGGCCATCCCGATTCCGGGGCGTCCGACGGCCCCCGCCCCCGGATGATCGGCGGCGGGCGGAGGTCACGGCGTCGATGCCGGGTCGGTCGCCGCCGCCCGGCGGGTCCGGGGGGATGCCGGACCACCGGGCAGCGGGACCGCGCTGCTAGCCGGCGTACGTCTCGAACTCGGCGACCTTCGGCGTGCCGGTCGAGCTGGTGATCTCGAAGGTGACCTTGGTCAGTGAGGTCGAGGGGAAGGTGATGGCACCCGCCCCGCTGCCGGAGGCCAGGACGGCGCCGGTACCGCCGTTGGTGACCCGCCAGGACCCGATGTTGCCCACGGCGCCCGACGCCTCACGGATGACGATCCTGGACACCGTGGTGGCGGAGCCCCACTTGATCGAGATGGAGCCGGTCGAGCCGGCCGGCGACCAGTAGGTGCTCATGTCGCCGTCCCGCACGTTGCCGTAGCTCGTGCCGCTGGCCTTGCTCGACCCGTCGGAGCCGGCACCGATGCTGAGGTTGGTCCCGCCGGGGCTGGTCGGCCCCGGCGTGGGAGTGGTCGGTCCCGGCGTGGGGGTGGTCGGTGTCGGCGACGGCGTCTGCGGTGAGCAGCTGCCGTTCGACTCCTTCAGGCCCGTGTTGGCGCCGGCCGTCTGGCGGACGACGTCCGGCACGCAGCCGGCCCCGTCGAGGCTGTAGGAGTACGGGATGCTGACGGTGGTGTTGGACTGCGGGTTGGGGCCGGCGGGGTTGTTGTCGGTGCCGGGGCTGGACCAGGTGACGTTGTCGAAGACGTTGCCGCTGACCTGCCAGTAGCCGGCCTCGCTGGTGTAGAAGGTGCCCAGGACGTCCTTGGAGTTCCTGAAGTAGTTGTTCTCCACCTTTGCCTTGGCCCCGGCCCGGGAGTTGATGCCGGACTCGTGCAGGCTCACGTAGGAGTTGTTGTAGATGTGGGCGATGCCGCCGCGCAGCAGGGGCGTGCGGGAGTCGATGTTCTCGTACAGGTTGTGGTGGAACGTGACGAAGCCGTTCGAACGGTCGCTCTCGCTGGAGCCGATGAGGCCGCCTCGGCCGGAGTTGCGCAGGATGCTGTAGGACAGGGTCACGTACTGGACGTTGTCCTTCATGTCGAACAGGCCGTCGAACCCCTCCGACTCCCCGCCGGAGGCCTCCAGGGTGACGTGATCGACCCAGACGTTGCGGACGGTGCTCTCCATGCCGATGGCGTCACCACCGTTGGACGTGGGCGAGCCCGACTTCTTGACGTTCCGGACGGTCACGTTCCGGATGATGATGTTGCTGGAGTCGCGGATGTGGATGCCGAGTTGGTCGAAGACGGCTCCGCCACCCACCCCGATGATCGTGACGTTGCTGATCTGCTTGAGTTCGATCACGCCGTCGGCGGTGTTGCAGCTGTCGCCCGACACCTTGCCGGTGTTGCCGTGGTTGATGGTCCCCGTGACCTCGATGATGATCGGTGTGTTGCTGCTGGTCCGGGTGCACAGGGCAGTGTGGATCGCGGTCCCGGTGGTGGCCCGTACCGTCTGCCCGCCCGCGCCGCCGGTGGTCCCGCCGTTCTGGGTCGCGTACCCGGTGGCGCTGCCGGCCGCCGCCGACGCCTGGGGGGTCGGCAGCGCCACCCCGATCGCGACCCCGACGGCCGCCGTGGCCAGCGCAGCCTGGAGTCGCAGTGCGACTGGTCGTCTCATCGTCGCCTCACCTTCGTTCTCGAATGCTGGATGTCGCCGCGACGTGGGCCTGGAAAGCGCTTTCCACCGTGAGGATAGGGATTCATCTATCTATGTGGCAAGGCCTCGTCCGGATTGCCGCACTATGGACAGCTCCACCTGATGTGCGATCACCATCCGGCGGCGTCGGCCCTGCCGGCGGGCCCTTCTGAGCTGCCACTCAGGACGTTCCATATGGGAAAACCCCCGGCCAGCAGGGGCTCTGGCCGCAAGATTACTGGCGGGTACACCCGTAAATCCAAGATCCTCTACGCGCTAGAGGACTGATCGGCTGGATCTGGCCAGCCGTCCCGGGCGGGCATCGTCGGCTCTTCGGTCCGACTCCAATCGATGATCTTGCCGCCCGGTTGTGGGCCCATATGCTGCATCCATTGTGTAGTCCTGGGGGGGGATCGTGATCACAGTGACCGGATGTCGCACGCCCGTCGACGGTGTCGCGACCCGCGCCCGCTGACATGGAAAAACACGCCATCATCGATCGATTCGCCCGCCTCGCGGCCGAGGCCCCGGCCCGTCCGGCCGTGCTCGGGGAGGGCCCTGCGGTCAGCTACGCCGACCTCGCCGCCGCCGCCGGGGGGCACGCCGCGCTCCTCGCCGCCGCCGGGGTCCGACCCGGCGACCGGGTCGCCGTGCTCACCCCGCACGGCGCGCCGACCGTCGCGGCGCTCCTCGGCGCGCTCGCCGCCGGCTGCGCGTACGTGCCGCTGGACCCGGGCTTCCCCGCCGACCGGCTGCGGCACATGCTCGCCGCCGCCGACGTGCGCACCGTGCTGTCCGCCCCGGAGCACCGGGAGCTGGCCGCCCGGCTCGCCGCCGACCGCCCCGGCACCGCCGTGCTGACCACCGACGCGGTGATCCCCGCGCCGCTGCGCCCGACCGTCGTCGACCCGGACGCGCCGGCGTACGTGCTGTTCACCTCCGGCTCGACGGGGCTGCCGAAGGCGGTCGGGCAGACCCACCGCAACCTCGCCCGCGTCGTCGACAACCAGATCGACACCCTGGCCGTCGGCCCGGACGACCGGCTCAGCCTGCTCGCCTCGTTCAGCTTCGACGCGGCCATCCCCGACCTGTACCCGGCGCTGCTCACCGGCGCCGCCGTCGTCCCGGTCGACCTGCGCCGGCACGGCCTCGCCCACGCCGTCGACCAGCTCGTCCGGCACCGGGTCACCGTCTACCACTCCACCCCCACGGTGTACCGGTTCCTGCTCGACGCCCTCGGCGACCGGCGGCTGGACGCGGTCCGGGCGGTGCTGCTCGGCGGCGAGCAGGCCACCTTCTCCGACGCCGCCCGGGGGCGGGACCGGTTCGCCCCCGACTGCGTCCTGGTCAACGGCTACGGCGCGACCGAGATGACGTTCGCCGCCCGGTACGCGCTGCCGCTGGCCGACGCCGACCCCGCCGCCACCGGCCCGCTGCCGATCGGCACCGCGCTCCCCGGCTACGAGGTGCACCTCGCCCCGGCCGGCGGCGAGAACCCGGCCGGCGGCGAGATCGTGGTGCGCGGTCGACACGTCGCCCCCGGCTATCTCGACCGGGCCGACGACCGGTTCACCCGGGAGCCCGACGGGGTGTGGTCGTACCGGACCGGGGACCTCGGCGCCCGGCTGGCCGGCGGCGAACTGGTCTGCCTCGGCCGGCTCGACCGGCAGGTCAAGGTGCGCGGGTTCCGGGTCGAGCTGACCGAGATCGAGGCCGTCCTCGCCGCCCAGAGCGGCGTCGGCGCGGTCCGCGCCATCGCCCGCGACGGCGAGCTGCTCGCGTACGCCCGGCCGGCCGGCGGGCCCCTCGACCCGGCGGCCCTGCGCGCCGGCCTCGCCCGGCGGCTGCCGGAGTACGCGCTGCCCCGCGCCGTCGTGGTGGTCGACGAGTTCCCGCTCACCGTCACCGGGAAGATCGACGAGCGGGCGCTGCCCGACCCGGCCCGGGACGTCCCGGCGGGGGAGGAGCCGGCCACCGCCACCGAGCGGGCCGTGCACGACATCTGGTGCGCGGTGCTGGGCCGCCCGGCGGTCGCCCGCACCGCCAGCTTCTTCGACGTCGGCGGCCAGTCGCTGCTGCTCGGCGTGGTCCAGCAGCGCCTCGCCGAGCGGTTCGGGGTGCGCCCGCCCCTGCTGCGGCTGTTCGAGAACCCCACGGTCGAGGCGCAGGCCCGCCTCGTCGACGCCCCGCCCGTGCCCGACCGCGCCCCGGTCGGGCCGGCCCCGGTCGCGCCGGCCGCCCCCCGCGAGTACACCGGCGACGAGATCGCGGTGGTGGGGATGGCCGGCCGCTTCCCCGGCGCGGAGGACCTGGCGACCTTCTGGTGGAACCTCTGCGCCGGGGTCGACGCGGTCCACGACCACACCGACGAGGAACTGGCCGCCCTGGGCATCGGCCCACGGCTGCTCGCCGACCCCCGGCACGTCCGGGCCACCGGCCGGCTCGACGCCGTGGCCGACTTCGACGCCGCCTTCTTCGCCTTCGGCGCGCAGGAGGCCGCCCGCACCGACCCGCAGCACCGGCTGTTCCTGGAGACCGCGTGGGAGGCCCTGGAGGACGCCGGGCACGACCCGTCGCGGTTCCCCGGGCTGGTCGGCGTGTACTCGGCCACCTCCGCCAACCGGTACTTCCTGTTCCACCTCATGGACAACCCGGCGGTCGTCGGCCACGTCGACCCCGACGACTGGGAGGCCCGGCTGATCGGCCGGCAGTCCACCGACCACCTGCCCGGCCAGGTCGCGTACCGGCTCGGGCTGACCGGGCCGGCGATGGCCGTGCAGAGCGCCTGCTCCAGCTCGCTGGTCGCGGTCTGCGTCGCCGCCCAGAGCCTCGCCGACTACCAGTGCGACATCGCCCTGGCCGGCGGGGTCAACGTGACCTGGCCCCGGTACCGGCACACCGCCGGCGGGATGGCCTCCCCGGACGGCCGGTGCCGGGCCTTCGACGAGGCCGCCAACGGCTCCGGCTTCGGCTCCGGCGTCGGGGTGGTCGCGCTGCGCCGGCTCGCCGACGCCCAGGCCGACGGGGACCGCGTCTACGCGGTGCTGCCCGGCTGGGCGGTCACCAACGACGGCGCCGACCGGGCCGGCTTCGCGGTGCCCGGCCCCGCCGGGCAGGCCGCCGCCGTGGCCGGCGCGCTCGCCGCCGCCGAGGTCGCCCCCGGCGAGGTCCGGTTCATCGAGGCGCACGGCAGCGGCACCCCGCTGGGCGACGCCCTGGAGGTCGCCGCCCTGCACGAGGTGTACGGGGGAGCCGCCCCCGCCGAGTCCTGCGCGCTGGGCTCGGTGAAGACCAACATCGGTCACCTCGACGCCGCCGCCGGCATCGCCGGGCTGATCAAGACGGTGCTCGCCGTCCAGCACGGCGTCATCCCGCCGAACCTGCACTTCACCCGGCCGCATCCGGAGATCGACCTCGCCGGCGGCCCGTTCCACGTGCCGACGAAGGCCCGGGACTGGCCGCAGGTGGCCCGCCGGGTGGCCGGGGTCAGCTCGTTCGGGCTCGGCGGCACCAACGCCCACGTGGTCGTCGAGCAGCCGCCGCCGGTCGAGCCGGCCGACGCCCCGGACGCGGCGGAGCACCTGCTGCCGGTGTCGGCGCGTACCCCGGCGGCGCTGCGGGCGGCGCTGACCCGGCTGCGGCGACACCTGGCCGGCGCGGCCCCGGCGCTGCCCGACGTGGCCGCCACCCTCGCGCTCGGCCGCCGGGCCTTCGCCTGCCGGGCGGCGGTCGTGGCGGGCGACCTCGCCGACGCCCTGGCCGGCCTGGACGCCCTGCTCGCCGCCGAGGCCCCGCCCACCGCAGCGGACCTGCCCCCGGCGGGCGGCCTGCTCGCCGCCGACGGTCGGGTCGCCGGCCCGCCCGGCGAACTGCGCGACCTCGCCGCCGACTGGGCGGCCGGCCGGAACGTCGACCTCGCGGCCCTGCACCCCGAGGGCGGCGTCCGGCGCACCGGGCTGCCCACCTACCCGTTCCAGCGCCAGCGGTACTGGATCGACCCCCCTCAGAGAGGCACGCGGTGAACTGGTACGTCTCCGCCGGAAGTCGACCCCAGGCGCCGGTGCGGTTGTTCTGCCTGCCCTACGCCGGCGCCGGCGCGAGCGCGTTCCGCGACTGGCAGCGGGAGTTCGGCGCCGACGTCGAGGTGCTGCCGGTGCAACTGCCCGGCCGGGAGAACCGGATCAGCGAGGACCCGAACTTCACCGTCGCCGAGGTCGCCGCCGCGATCGCCGGGCGGGCCGACCGGCCGTACGCGATCTACGGGCACTCGATGGGCGGGCGGGTCGGCTTCGAGGTGGTCCGCGAGCTGCGCCGCACCGGCGGGCCGCTGCCGCTGCGGCTGTACGTGGGCGGCGCGCGGGCCCCGCACGTCGACGACGCCAGCCTCTTCGACGGGCTGTCCCGGGTGGACGACGACGAGCTGCTGCGCCGGCTCGGCGACGGCGGCGGGCTGCCGGCCGGCGTGCTGGAGCACCCCGAGCTGGTGGAGCTGCTGCTGCCGCTGCTGCGCGCGGACTTCGGCCGGGTGGACAGCTACCGGTACGTCCCGGGCGAGCCGCTGCCGGTGCCGGTCGTGGCGTTCAGCGGGCGGTCCGATCAGGCGGTGAGCCACGCGCAGAGCGTCGCCTGGGAGCGGCACACCGCCGCCGGGTTCACCCTGCACGAGATCGACGGCGGGCACTTCTTCCTGCACGACCGCCTCCCCGAGTTGGCCGCGACGATCCGCGCCGACCTCACGACCGCCGTCCGGGTCGCCGGCGCGAACGGGACCGCACCGGCCCCGGACGGCCCGGCTGATCCGAAGGGCGAGTCGCAGGCGGCCGGCGCGGCGGACCCGACGGACACCGCCGACACGGCGGGGCACCGGGTGCCGCTGGGCGACACCGGCTGGTCGGTGTGGCGCGACGCGATCCTGCGCACCACCGGCTTTCCCGCCGACGGGCTCACCGCGCTCGGCGCCCCGCAGGCCGCCGCCGCGGCCGACGAGCTGATCGCCACCGGCGTCGGGGAGGAGCGGTTCGACAAGGAGTTCGCCGAGGCCCTCACCGCCACCGCCGGCCGGCTCAGCGAGCGGGCCGCCGACCCGCTGCTTCGCGAGGCCGTCACCTGGCAGAACCGCAACGCCCTGCTCGCCCTCGACGGGCTGGCCTCCGGCGGCGCGGACGCGCCCCGCAACGTGCGCCGGCGGGACCGAGAGCGGGCCCTGCTCAAGTACTGGCAGCGCTACTGCGGGAAGAACGAGACCGTCGGCTTCTTCGGCCCGAGCTGCTGGGTCACCCTCGACCCGGAGCTGGCCGACACCGCCCGGGTGCGCCCCGGCGCGGCGCTGACCCGGCGGCGCTGGGTGTGGTTCGAGTCGTGGGCGCTGTCCGCGTACGGCGACCGGATCGGCGCCGACCTCGCGGTGCGGCAGTACTGGCCGCCGATGCTCCAGCCCCACCTGAGCCTGCGCGACCGGTCCGTGCTGCGACCCGGCCGCCCCCCGGTCACCCTCACCCCCGTCGAGGCGGCCCTGCTCGCCGCCGCCGACGGTCACCGCCCCGCCCGGGACCTGGTCACCGACCCGGCCGTCGGGCTGCGCCGCGCCGAGGACGGCTACGCGCTGCTGGACCGGCTGGTCGAGCGGGAGCTGATCACCTGGGACGCCGCCCTGCCGGTCGCCCCCGACGCCGAGGACGTGCTCGCGGCCCGGATCGACGCCATCGGCGACGAGCCCGCCCGCCGGGCCGCCCGGGCCGGGCTGGACCGGCTGCGCGCCGCCCGCGACGAGGTGGCCGCCGCGGCCGGCGACCCCGACCGGCTGCGCGCCGCCCTCGACCGGCTCGACGAGACGTTCACCGAGCTGACCGGCCAGCCGGCCAGCCGCCGCGCCGGCCAGATGTACGCCGGACGCACCCTCTGCTACGAGGACACCGCCCGGGACCTCGACGTGGCCTTCGGCGCCCCGCTGCTGGCCGACCTGGCCGCCCCGCTCGCCGTGCTGCTGCGGGCCGCCCGCTGGCTGGCCGGCGAGCTGGAGCAGGCGTACGGGGCCACGTTCCGCGAGCTGTACGACGAGCTGCGCGCCGAGGCCGGCGACGGCCCGGTGTCGCTGGCCGACCTGTGGTTCCTCGTGCAGGGCCTGTTCTGGGGCACCGGCGAGCGGCCCGTCGACGCGGTCGCCGCCGAGTTCGCCGCCCGCTGGGCCGGGCTGTTCGGCCTGGCCGACCTGCCCCCGGGCGGCACCGAGGTGCGGCTGTCCGTCGCCGACCTGGCCGACCGGGCCGCCGAGGTGTTCCCGGCCCGCGCGAGCGAGTGGACCAGCGCCCGGCTGCACAGCCCCGACCTGCAGATCTGCGCCACCGACGCCGACGCCTTCGCCCGTGGGGACTACACCGTCGTGCTCGGCGAGCTGCACGCCGCCTGGCCGTCCTTCGACTGCCAGGTGTTCACCCCGTCCCACCCGGACGTCGAGCGGCTGCGCGCGGCGCTGGCCGCGGACCTCGGCACGCACCGGATGCGGCTGCTGTTCCCGGCCGACTGGCCCCGCCGCACCAGCCGCACCGCCGAGGCGCTGGTCGGCCCGACGGACCGGCAGCTCGCGTTCCTGCCCGCGCCGGGCGTCGACCCGGACCGGGTGCTGCCCACCGTGGACCTGACCGTGTCCGACTCCGCCGGCCGGCTCGTGGCCACCGCCCGCGACGGGTCCCGCTGGCCGCTGACCGAGGTGTTCGCCGGGCTGCTCAGCGGCCACGCGGTCGACGGGTTCAAGCTGGTCGCCGCCGCGCCGTACACGCCCCGGATCACCCTGGACCGGCTGGTGGTGGCCCGGCAGACCTGGCGTACCACGGTGGGGGAGTGCGGCCTGGCCGACGTCACCAGCGAACGGGACCGGTTCCTCGCCGTCCGCCGCTGGCGGCGCGAGAAGGGCCTGCCCGAACTGGTGTACGTCAAGCTCGGCACCGAGACCAAGCCCTGCTTCGTCGACCTGGGCAGCCCCGCGTACGCCGCGATGTTCAGCGCCATGGTCCGGGCGGCCCGCAAGGACGGCGGGGACGGGGTGTCGCTGACCGTCAGCGAGATGCTGCCGACCCCCGAGGACGCCTGGGTGCCCGACGGCGCCGGCCGGCGCTACTTCAGCGAGCTGCGGCTGCACATCGTCGACGACGAGCGGCGGGCCGGGCGGTGAACCACGACCATCTGTTGCCGCTGGGCGACACCGGCTGGTCGGTGTGGCGGGACGTGCTGCTGCGCACCGCCGGCTTCCCCGCCGCCGGCCTCGACCGGTTCGCCGCACCCGACGCCGCCGAGGCCGCCGACGCGCTGCTGACCGGCGCGGCCTCCGCCGAGGCGTACGACAAGGAGCTGGCCGCCGCGCTGGCCCGGTCCTCCGCCGTGCTCGCCGAGATCTGCGCCGACCCGCTGGTACGCGAGGCGGTCACCTGGCAGAACCCGGAGATGCTGGTCGCCCTCGACGGGCTGCTGCGCACCGACCCCGCCGCCCGCAACAAGCCCCGCCGCAAGCGGGAGATCGCGGTGCTGCGCTACTGGCAGCGCTACTGCGGCAAGGCCGAGACCATCGGCTTCTTCGGGCCGGTCTGCTGGGGCGTCCTCGACCCGGCCACCCCCGACACCCGGCTGACCCCGGGCCCCGGACTGGTCGCCCGCCGCGAGGTGCACCTGGAGGCGTGGGCGCTCACGGCGTACGCCGACCGGCTGGCCGACGACCCGGCGGTGCGCCGCTGGTGGGCGCCGGTGCTGCCGCCCGACCTGATCCTCGACGGGCGTCGGCTGCGCCGGGCGCTGCACCCGCCGGTCGAGCTGACCGCCCTGGAGGCCCGGCTGCTGGCCGGCTGCGACGGCCGCACCCCCGCCGGCGAGCTGGTGGACCGGCTCCGCGCCGCCGGCGACGCCGGCCTGCGCCGCGCGGACGACGGGTACCTGCTGCTCGACCGGCTGGCCGAGCGGGGCCTGCTCACCTGGGACGCGGGCCTGCCCAACAACCCGGGCGCGGAGGCGGTGCTGGCCGAGCGGATCGCGGCGGTCGGCGACCCGGCGATCCGGGCCGGGCTGGCCGCCGGCCTCGACCGGCTCCGGGCCGCCCGGGACGGGGTCGCGGACGCCGCCGGAGACCCGGACCGGCTGGGCACCGCGCTCGCCGCCCTGAACGCCGAGTTCACCGCCGTCACCGGCCGGCCGGCCACCCGGCACGGCGGGCAGATGTACACCGGCCGCACGGTGGTCTACGAGGAGACGTCCCGCGACCTGGAGCTGGCCGTCGGGTCGGCCGTCCTCGACGCCCTCGCCGCCCCCCTGGCGGTCGTGCTGCGGGCCGCCCGCTGGCTCACCGCCGAGATCGGGGTCGCCTGCGAGCGGCTCCTCGCCGAGCTGCACGCCGAGCTGGTCGCCGACGGTCCGGTCCGGCTGCCCGACATGTGGTCGCTGGCCCAGGGCCTGATCCTCGCCCCGGACGGCCCGATCGCGGTGGCCAGCGCCGGGTTCACCGCCCGCTGGGCCGAGCTGTTCGGGCTCGACGCCGTCGGCGCGGACCAGGCCGAGCTGCGGCTGCGCAGCGTCGACCTGGCCGCCCGCGCCGAGGCGCTGTTCCCGGCCGACGCCCCGGGCTGGCCCACCGCCCGCATCCACAGCCCGGACGTGCAGGTCGGCGCGGCCAGCGTCGAGGCGCTCAACCGGGGCGAGTTCCTGCTCGTCCTCGGCGAGCTGCATCCGGCGACCACCCCGTTCGACAGCGCCGTGTTCGCCCCGTTCCACCCCGACCCGGTGGCGCTGCGCGCCGGCGTCGACGCCGACCTGGGGCCGGCCCGGCTGCGGCTGCTGCCCCCCGAGGGCTTCCCCCGGCAGACCACCCGCACCACCTGGCACCTGCGCGGCCCGGCCGACCGGCAGGTCGGCATCGACACCGCCCGGGGCGCGGACGTCACCGGGCTCGTCCCGGCGAGCGCGGTGCGGGTGGAGCCGGACGAGGACCGGCTGGTCGCGGTGCTGCCCGACGGGGCCCGGTGGCCGCTGGTGGAGGTCTTCGCGAACCTGCTCGGCGCTTTGCTGCTGGACAGCTTCAAGCTGCTCGCCCCGGCACCGGCCACCCCGCGGATCACCATCGACCGGCTGGTGGTGGCCCGGCGCACCTGGCGGACCACCGTCGCCGAGAGCGGGCTGGCCGGGGTCACCGGCGAGTCCGCGCGGTACCTGGCGGTGCGCCGCTGGCGGGACCGCCTCGGACTGCCCGAGCGGGTCTTCGTCAAGGTCGGCACCGAGGTCAAGCCCTGCTACGTCGACCTGACCGGACCGCTGTACGCCCAGTCGCTGTGCGCGATGGCCGACGCCGCCGCCCGGACCGACCCGGACGTCTCGCTCACGGTCAGCGAGCTGCTGCCCGCCCCCGCCGACGCCTGGGTCACCGACGCGGCCGGGCACGGCTACGTCAGCGAACTGCGCCTGCAGATCACCGATCCAGCCACCTACCGGGGAGAACACGGGTGACCGACATCCTGTCCATCAGCGCCGCGCACGGGGAGCCGCTGCCCTGGCCCGACGCCACGCTGGCCGAGCTGATCGCCGCCCAGGCCGCGCGGACCCCGGATGCGGTGGCGGTGCGCCAGTGGGACGAGCGGCTGACCTACCGGGAACTGGTCGGCCGGGCCGCCGGCGTGGCCGCCGCGCTGCGCGAGCGCGGCGTCGGCCGGCAGAGCCGGGTCGGGGTGTGCGGCGAGCGGCGGCCCGACCTCGTGGTCACCGTCCTCGGCGTGCTGCTCGCCGGCGGCTGCTACGTGCCGCTGGAGCCGGGCGGCCCGCCCCGGCGACTGCGCGAGATCGTCGCCGACGCCGGGGTGCGGGTCGTCGTCGGCGACGCCGCCGGGGCCGAGTTCGGCGACGTGCCGGGCGTGGAGACCGTCGCGCTGCCCGGCCCCGCCCCGCTCGCCGCCTGCCCGGCCGGCCCCGGCGACCCGGCGTACGTGCTGTTCACCTCCGGCTCCACCGGCCGGCCCAAGGGGGTGCTCACCACCCACCGCAACGTCGTCGAGTTCGTCACCGGCTACGCGGCCCGGTCCGGCGCGGACGCCTCGGTGCGCAGCCTCGGCATCGCCTCGCTCGGCTTCGACGCGGCCGTCATCGACCTGTTCGTCCCGCTGCTGCTCGGCGGCGCGGTGCAGCTCCTCGGCGCCGACGACCGGTCCGACCCGGCCCGGCTGGCCCGGTTCGTCGCCGAGCACGAGGTGAACTGGGGCTTCATCACCCCGACCGTGCTGTCCATGCTGGACCCGGCCGAGCTGCCCGGCTGGCGCACCGTGCTCTGCGGCGGCGAGGCCGTGCCCGCCGAGCTGGCCGCCCGCTGGGCGCCCGGCCGGCGCTTCGTCAACAGCTACGGCCCCACCGAGACCACGGTGGTGGCGGTCAGCGGCGAGCTGACCGCCGCCGAGACCGACCCGGTGCCGATCGGCGCTCCGCTGCCCAACCACCGGGCGTACGTGGTCGACGCCGAGCTGCGCCCGGTGCCGCCGGGGGAGACCGGTGAGCTGCTGATCGGCGGCCCCGGCCTGGCCGACGGGTACCTCGACCGGCCCGGCCTGACCGCCGAGCGGTTCGTGCCCGACCCGTTCTCCGGGCAGCCCGGGGAACGGCTGTACCGCACCGGCGACCTGGTCACCCAGGCCCCCGACGGGCGGATCGTCTACCACGGGCGCACCGACCGGCAGGTCAAGATCCGCGGGCAGCGCATCGAGCCGGGCGAGGTCGAGGGCGTCCTCGCCGGGCTGCCCGGCGTCGACCGGGTCGCCGTCGAGGCCGTCGACGGCCCGGCCGGCGCCGAGCTGGTCGCGTTCCTCACCCCCGCCGACGCGCCCGACGACGCGGCGCTGCGCGCGTACGCCGAGCCCCGGCTGACCGCCGCGATGCGCCCGGCCCGGACGGTGCGCCTGGCCGCGCTGCCGGTCAGCGCGATCACCGGCAAGCTGGACCGCCCGGCGCTGCGCGCCCTGGCCGCCGCCGCCGCCCGCCCCGCGCCCGTGGCCGACGGCAGGGCGGCCGACGCCGACCCGGTCACCCGGGCCGTGGCCCGGGCCTGGACCCGGCTGCTCGGCGCCGCCCCCGGCCCGGACACCGACTTCCTCGCCTCCGGCGGGAACTCCATCGTCGCGATGCGGCTGGTCGCCGCGCTCCGGGACGAGCTGGGCCGGCACGTCGACACCCGGGACGTGTTCGCCGGCCGCACCCTGACCGGCCTCGTCGAGCGGATCACCGCCGCCACCCCGGACCCGGGCGACGGGCTGACCACCGGCAACCCGCCCACCCTGTCCCCGCCGCAGCGCCGGCTGTGGTTCGTCGACCAGCTCGCCCCGTCCAGCGCGCCCTACAACATCGCGGTGGCCCACCGGCTGCGCGGCGAGCTGGACGTCCCCGCCCTCGGCGCGGCCCTGCGCGCCGTGGCCGAGCGACACGACGTGCTGCGCTGGCGCATCCCGCAGACCGCCGGGGTGCCGTACGCGGTGTGCGAGGAACCCACCGACGTGGCGGTGCCGGTGGTCGACCTGACCGGCGGGGCGGACCCGGAGGCGGAGCTGGCCGGGATGCTCGCCGCCGGCGCGGCGCACGCGTTCGACCTGGCCACCGGGCCGCCCTGGCAGGTCGCCGTGTACCGGCTCGGACCGGACGCCCACGTGCTCGCGATCACCTGGCACCACGCCGTGTTCGACGGCTGGTCCGAGGCGGTGTTCTACGACGACCTCGCCGCCGCGTACGCGCTGGCCGTGGCCGGCGAGGCCCCCACCCTGCCCGCCGTGGCCGCCCGGTACGCCGACTACGCCGTGTGGCGGGCCGAGCGGGACCGCCGGCGAGGCGCCGACGACGTGGCCTGGTGGGCCGGGCACCTGCGCGGCGCGCCGACCGTGCTGGACCTGCCCCGCGACCGGCCCCGCCCCGCCGTGCAGACGTACGCCGGCGTGGAGGCCGCGGTCACCCTGTCCACCGAGGCGGACCGGGCGGTGCGGGCGCTGGCCGAGCGGCGCGGCACGGGCGTCGCGGCGGTGCTGCTGGCCGGCTTCGGCGAGCTGCTGAGCCGGCTCACCGGCGGCGACGACCACGTCGTCGGCGCGATCGTCGCCGACCGGCGGCTGGCCGCGTTCGACGACGTCGTCGGGTTCTTCATCGACACCGTGCCGGTGCGGGTGCGCACCGGCGGGGCGAGCTTCGCCGAACTGGTCGACCGCTGCGCGGCCGAGCTGCACGACGCCACCGCCCACCCCGGCGCGCCGCTGGAGAAGATCGTCGAGGCGCTCGGCGTCGGCCGGGACACCTCCCGGGCGCCGCTGTTGCAGGTGCTGTTCAACGTGCTCAACTTCACCCAGCCCCGGCTGGCGCTGACCGGGCTGACCGGCGAGCCCGCGCCGGTGCCCAAGCCCGGCTCCCCGTTCGACCTCACCGTCTACGTGGCGGAGCGGGCCGGCCGGCTCGGCGTCGAGGTGGTGCACAATCCGGACCTGTTCGACGCCGACCGGATCGACGCGCTGCTGGCCGACCTGGCCACCCTGGTCGGTGCGCTGGCCGCCGCCCCCGACGCGCCGGCCGGGGAGGTCGCCGCCGACCTGCCCCGGCCGACCGTGCGCACCGCCCAGCTCGGCGCGATGACCGTCGCCGCGACCGCCGAGCCCGCGCGGACGGTGGCGCTGCCCGCCGGCCCGGACGCGCTCACCGACACCGAGGAACTGGTCGCCGGCATCTGGCGGGAGGTCCTGGAACGTGACCGGGTCGGGGTCACCGACAACTTCTTCGACATCGGCGGGCACTCGCTCGCCCTGGCCGCCGTGCACGCCCGGCTGACCGCCGCCACCGGCCGGTCGATCGCGATGCTCGACCTGTTCCGCCATCCCACCGTCCGGGCCCTCGCCGCCCACCTCGACGGCGCGGCCGACCGACCGGAACTGGCCCGCGCCGCGCTGCGGGCCGCCGCCCGCCGTAGCCGGACCCGACGTATCCCTCCCCGCCGCCCCGGCGGCACCGCGTGACGAAGGACGACCTGATGGACAACGCGATCGAAACAGACAACCCCGCCGACGACGGCATCGAGCCGATCGCGATCGTCGGGCTGGCCGCCCGGCTGCCCGGCGCCGCCGACGTGCACGAGTTCTGGCGCAACCTGGTCGACGGCGTCGAGTCGGTCACCGAGCTGACCCGGGAGGAGCAGCTCGCCCGGGGCGTCACCCCCGAGGAGCTCGACGACCCTGGCTGGGTCAACAAGGCCCCGCTGGTCGACGGCTACGACCAGTTCGACGCCGCCCTGTTCGGGATGACCGCCCGGGAGGCCGAGGTCACCGACCCGCAGCACCGGCTGTTCCTGGAGACCTGCTACACCGCCCTGCAGGACGCCGGCTACGACCCGGCCCGCTACGACGGCGCCGTCGGCGTGTACGCCGGCACCGGCGGCACCGCGTACCTCCACCGCAACGTGCTGCACAACAAGCGGGTCGGCGGCAACCCGCACAACGCCGTCTCCATCGCCACCAGCAACTCGCCCAACTACGTGGCGACCGGCGTGTCGTACCGGCTGGACCTGCGCGGGCCCAGCCTGACCGTGCACACCGCCTGCTCCACCTCCCTGGTCGCGTTCCACCTGGCCTGCGAGGCGCTGCGCAACGGCGAG
Organism: Micromonospora sp. NPDC002296; assembly: GCF_040296145.1. Lineage (NCBI taxonomy): Bacteria > Bacillati > Actinomycetota > Actinomycetes > Micromonosporales > Micromonosporaceae > Micromonospora > Micromonospora sp. NPDC002296. Next base: position 32,389 of record NZ_JBEOWQ010000033.1, on the reverse strand, counting down.
TGCGACATGGCCCTCGCGGGCGGCGTCAACATCGAGCTGCCGCACGCCGGGTACCTCGGCATGGACGGCTTCACCTCCCCCGACGGGCGGTGCCGGCCGTTCGACGCGGAGGCGAACGGCACCATGTGGGGCAGCGGCGTCGGGGTGACCCTGCTCAAGCGGCTCTCCGACGCGATCGCCGACGGCGACCACATCCGCGCCGTGGTGCTCGGCAACGCCATCAACAACGACGGCGCCGGCAAGGTCGGCTTCACCGCCCCCAGCGTCGACGGGCAGATGGAGGCCGTCGCCCAGGCCGTCGGGATGGCCGGGATCGACCCGCGCACCATCAGCTACGTCGAGGCGCACGGCACCGGCACCGCGATGGGCGACCCGATCGAGGTCGCCGCCCTGTCGGCGGTGTACACGAAGGACACCGACGAGCGGGGCTGGTGCGGCATCGGCTCGGTGAAGTCCAACATCGGCCACCTCAGCCAGCCCTCCGGCATCGTCAGCGTGATCAAGACGGTGCTGGCGATGGAGCACGGGCTGATCCCGCCGACCATCAACTACGAGACCCCGAACCCGGCGATCGAGTTCGCCGACACCCCGTTCTACGTGGCGAACACCCTCACCAAGTGGGACGCCGACTCCGGGCCCCGCCGGGCCGGGGTCAGCTCCTTCGGCATCGGCGGCACCAACGCCCACGTGGTGCTCGAGGAGGCGCCGGAGGCGTACCGCGCCGACCGGCGGGTGCGCCCCGCGCAGCTGCTGCACGTGTCGGCGAAGACCGCCACCGCGCTGGAGACCGCCGTGGACCGGCTCGCCGAGCACCTCGCCGGCAACCCCGACGGGGCCGCGCACCTGGCCGACGTCTCGCACACCCTGCGGGTGGGCCGCCAGCAGTACGCGCACCGGGTCGCCGTGGTCGCCACCGACCTGCCCGACGCCGTCGCCGCCCTGCGCACCAAGCGCCGCCGGCAGGCCGGCGTCGCCGACGGGCCCGCGCCCCGGGTCGCCTTCCTCCTCTCCGGCCAGGGCAGCCAGTACGCCGGGATGGGCGCGCAGCTCTACGCCGAGGAGCCCGGCTACGCCGCCGTCGTCGACGAGTGCGCCGAGCTGCTCCGGGGCGAGCTGGGCCTGGACATCCGCGACCTGATCCTCGACCGGGACCCGGAGGCAGCCGAGAAGCTGCTCCAGACCCGCTACACCCAGCCGGCCCTGTTCGTCGTCGAGTACGCCCTGGCCACGCACTGGCAGCGCGTCGGGGTCCGGCCGGCGGCGATGGCCGGGCACTCCATCGGCGAGTACGTCGCCGCGACCGTCGCCGGGGTGCTCGACCTGCCCGACGCGCTGCGGATCGTCGTCGCCCGGGGCCGGCTCATGCAGTCGCTGCCGGCCGGGTCGATGCTGGCCGTCCCGCTGGACGAGTCGGTGGTCGCCGGGCTGCTGCCCGAGGGTGTCTCGATCGCCACGGTCAACGGCCCCGGGACCTGCGTGGTGGCCGGGGAGACCGCCGCGGTCGACGCGTTCGCCGAGACCCTGAAGACCACCCGCAAGGTCAAGAGCAAGGCGCTGCGCACCTCGCACGCCTTCCACTCGCCGATGATGGACCCGATCCTCGCCGAGTTCACCGCGCTGATGGCCGCCGTGCCGCTGCGCGCGCCGAAGGTTCCGTTCCTGTCCAACGTCTCCGGCACCTGGATCACCGACGCGCAGGCCACCGACCCGGCGTACTGGGCGGCGCACCTGCGCCAGCCGGTGCGCTTCGGCGACTGCGTGGCCACCCTGCTCGCCGAGGGCACCTGGGCGCTGGTCGAGTGCGGCCCCGGCCGGCAGCTCGCCAACCTGGCCCGGATGCAGGTCGCCAAGGGCTCGCCGGAGCAGCGGGCGCTCGTCCCGCTGGGCAGCCTGCCCGGCCCGGGGGAGCCGGCCGGCGACCTGGCCGCCCTGCTCACCACCGCCGGGGCGCTGTGGTGCGCCGGCGTGGGCGTGCGCGCCGGCTCCGACCCGGACGCCCGGCGGGTGTCGCTGCCGACGTACCCGTTCGAGCGGCGTCGCTACTGGGTCGACCCGGACCCGCAGGAGCAGGCCGCCGCCGCGCCGGCCGACACCGGCCCGCGGGCGCTGCCCGAGTGGTTCGCCGTGCCGGTGTGGCGTCAGGCCGCGCCCGCGCCGGCCACCGCCGCGCCCGGCCGCTGCCTGGTGCTGACCGACGGCCCGCGCGGCGACGCGCTCGTCGCCGGCCTGCGCGCCGCCGGCGCCGAGATCGTCGAGGTACGCGCCGGCGACGCCTTCGCCGCCACCGACGGCGGCTGGGCGCTGCGCCCCGGAGTGCGCGAGGACCACGACGCGCTGGTCGCCGCCCTCGGCGACGCCCTGCCCGAGCGGCTGGTGCACGCCTTCGCCCTCGACGGCGAGCCCACCGGCACCGACATCGCCGCCGGTTGGGCCGCCCAGGACCGGGGCTTCTTCAGCGCCCTGCACCTGGTGCAGGCCCTCGCCGGGGCGGGCCGCACCGCCGAGGACGGCTCGCTGGCCCTGGACCTGGTGACCGCCGGCATCGGCGACGTGACCGGCGCGGACCTGACCCGGCCCGAGCACGCCACCCTCACCGGCCTGGTCCGGGTGCTCCCCGTCGAGCTGCCCGGGCTGACCGTCCGGCTGCTCGACGCCGACCCCGCCGCCACCGGGGCGGACGCCCTGGTCGCCGAGCTGCGCCGCCCGGTCGACCCGGAACACACCGAGGTGGCGCTGCGCGGCACCCGCCGCTGGGTCACCGGCTACGAGCAGGTCACCGTCGACGCCGAGGGTGAGCCCGGCGCGCTGCGCGACGGCGGCCGGTACGTGATCACCGGCGGCCTCGGCGGCATCGGCATCACCCTCGCCGAGGACTTCGCCCGGCGGGCCCGGGCGAAGCTGGTGCTGCTGGCCCGCTCCGGCCTGCCGCCGCGCGAGCAGTGGGACGACCACCTCGCCGTGCACGGCTCCGGCCAGTCCGACCGGGTGGGCCGCGCGATCGCCGCGATCCGCCGGATGGAGGAGGCCGGCGCGTCGGTGCTGGTGCTCGCCGCCGACGTCACCGACCCGGCCGACCTGCGCCGGGTCCGGGCCGCCGCCGAGGCCGAGTTCGGCGGGATCGACGGCGTCGTGCACGCCGCCGGCCTGCCCGGCGGCGGCATGGCCGAGATCAAGGAGCGGGCCGAGGCCGAGCGGGTGCTCGCCCCGAAGCTCGCCGGCACGCTCGCCCTCGCCCAGGTCTTCGGCGACCTGCCGCTGGACTTCGTGGTGCTGTGCTCCTCGATCACCGCCGTGATCGGCGGCTTCGGCCAGGTCGACTACTGCGCGGCGAACAACTTCCTCGACGCGCACGCCCGCGCGGGCGCCGGCTGGTCCGCCCCGGTGGTGTCGCAGAACTGGGGCGGCTGGGCCGAGGTCGGCATGGCGGCGGAGAGCACCGCCCCGGCCGGGTTCCGGGCCCTGACCCGGGACACCGTCACCGCCGCCGTCGACCACCCGGTGCTCACCACGAAGGTGACCGGCCCGGAGGGCACGGTGCTGCACGGTCTGGTCTGCGCCGCCACCCACTGGCTGCTCGACGAGCACCGCATCGGCGGGGTGCCCGTGGTGCCGGGCACCGCCCACCTGGAGTCCGTCCGCGCCGCCGTGGCCGCCGCCGTCCCCGCCCCCGGCCCGGACGCGGCGGTGGAGCTGCGCGACGTGGTGTTCCTGGAGCCGTTCTCGGTGCCGGACGGCTCGGTCGCCCAGTACCGGGTGACGCTGACCGACGCCGAGGACGAGTCGACGGAGTTCGTGGTGCAGAGCCTCGCCGCCGGGGTGCTGCGCACCCACGTGCGTGGCGCGGCCGGCTGGACCACCGACCCCGCCCCGCAGGCGCGGGACCTCGCCGACGTGGTCGCCCGGTCCCGCCGGGTCGACGACGACTCGTCGTTCGGCCGGGGCCGCACCAGCATGCTGACCTTCGGGCCGCGCTGGCACTCGCTGGCCGAGCACCACCTCGCCGACGGCGAGGAGCTGGCCCTCGTCGAGGCGCCCGCCGAGGCCGTCGCCGACCTGGCCGCGTGGGGGCTGCACCCGGCCCTGCTGGACGTGGCCACCGCCTTCGGCCGGGGTCAGGGCTCCGGCACCTACCTGCCGTTGTCCTACGGGCGGATCGTGGTGCGCGGAACGCTGCCGCAGCGGTTCCACAGCCACCTGCGCCACCGCGACGGCGGAACCGACGAGGTGCTCACCGCCGACCTGACCCTGACCGACACGTCCGGCCGGGAGCTGATCGCGATCAGCGACTTCGTGCTGCGCCGGGTGGACCAGTCGGCGGTCACCGGAGGGCTCACCGCCGAGGCCGCCCCGGTCGGCACCGGCCCGGCCGCCGACGTTCCCGGCGAGGACATCCGGCCGGTCGACGGCGCGGAGGCGTTCCGGCGCAGCCTCACCGCCGGCCTCGGCGCCCAGGTGGTGATCACCACCCGGTCGGTGGCCGACAACCGGCGTCGCGCCGCCCGGGTCACCACCGAGAGCCTGGAGTCGGAGACCGACCCGACCGCGTCGACCGCCACGGTGGAGGCCGGCGGCTCGGCGGCGCCGCGCACCGAACTGGAGGCCACCATCGCCCAGGTGTGGCGCGACGGGCTCGGGGTGCCGGTGGTGGGTGTGGACGACGACTTCTTCGCCCTCGGCGGCAACTCCCTCGTCGCGGTGCAGCTCATCGCGTCGATGCGCAAGGCGACCGGGGTGCGGCTGCCGATGCGCAGCCTCTTCGAGACGCCCACCGTCGCCGGGTTGGCCGTCCGGATCGAGGAGTTGCGCGCCGAGGCGTCCGCCGTAGCCGAGCCGGCCGCCCCGGCGGCGACCACGAGCATCCCGCGGCTGCCCCGCGCGTGAGCACCGAGGAACAAGGGAGTACAGAGCTATGAGCGACACGATCGCCACGCTGCCGGTGGTCGTCGAAAGCGACGGCCGGGCGCTGACCGACCTCATCGACGCCCGCCGGGCCGAGCTGCGGGCCACCCTCGTCGAGCACGGCGGGCTGCTGTTCCGTGGCTTCGACGTCGGCGGCGTCGACGGTTTCGACGCGGTGGTGCGGGCGCTGGCCGGGGAGCCGCTGGTCTACACCGAGCGGTCCTCGCCCCGGCACGCCATCAAGGGCCGGGTGTACACCTCGACCGACTACCCGCCGGACGAGGAGATCTTCCTGCACAACGAGAACTCGTACCAGGCGCGCTGGCCGCTGACCCTGTTCTTCTGGTGCGTCACCCCGCCCCAGACCCGGGGCGCGACCCCGCTCGCCGACGTGCGCCGGGTGTACGAGCTGATCGACCCGGCCGTACGGGAGGAGTTCGTCCGCCGCCGGTGGATGCTGGTGCGCAACTTCCACGCCGACTTCGGCACCCGCTGGCAGGACGTGTTCAACACCGACGACCGGGCCGAGGTCGAGGCGTACGCGGCGGCCAACCGGATCGCCCTGGAATGGGTGGGGTCCGACGGGCTGCGCACCCGCGCCGTGCGCGACGTGGTGCACCACCGGCCCGGCTCGGACACGCCGCGCTGGTTCAACCACGCCACGTTCTTCCACGTGAGCACCCTGCCGCAGGAGTACCAGGAGGGGCTGCTGGCGATGTTCGGCCCCGACGGGCTGCCGTCGAACACCTACTACGGCGACGGCGCCGAGATCCCCGGCGACGTGCTGGACCACCTGCGGGCCGCGTACCGGGCCGCCAGCGTCCGCTTCGACTACCAGCGCGACGACGTGCTGGTGGTGGACAACATGACCGCCGCGCACGCCCGGGAGCCGTTCACCGGCCCCCGCAAGATCGCCGTCGCGATGGCCGAGCCGCACACCCCCGAGAGCACTGGAGACAACTGATGGCCGAATCACGCTTCCTGGTCGTGCGCAACGACGAGGAGCAGTACTCGATCTGGTCGGCCGACCGTGAGCTCCCCGCGGGCTGGAACGACACCGGCTTCGCCGGCACCCGCGAGGAGTGCCTGGCGCACATCGACACCGTGTGGACCGACATGCGCCCCCGTTCCGTCCGCGAGGCCTCCTCATGACCCGGGAGTGGACCTTCCCCGCCTCCTTCGCGCAGGAGCGGGTGTGGATGGCCAACCAGCTCGACCCCGGCTCGCCGGTCTACAACGTGTCCAACCTGTGGTCCTTCCCGGCCGAGTTGGACGCCGACGCGGCCGGCGACGTGTTCAACCAGGTCGTCGCCCGGCACGAGGCGCTGCGCACCCACCTGCGGATGGCGGACGGGACCCTGGTGCAGGTGGTCCGCGCGCACGAGCCGGTCCGGATCGACGCCGAGGACCTGTCGGGCCTGCCGGAGGCCGAGCGGCTCGCCCGGTACGCGGCGATCAAGGAGGAACTGGCCCGCACCCCGATCCCGCTGGACGCCGCGCCGCTGTGGCGGGCCCGGCTGATCAAGGGCGACACGGCGTGGACGTTGCTGCTCGTGGTGCACCACGCCGTCTACGACGCCCACTCGGCGGTGGTGTTCACCGGCGACCTGGCCGCGTTCACCACTGCCGCGCTCACCGGCGCCCCCGCCGAGGTGCCCGAGCTGCCCATCCAGTACGCCGACTTCGCCGCCTGGCAGCGCGACCAGCTCACCGGCCCGGAACTGCACCGGCAGCTCGCCTTCTGGACCGGCCACCTTGCCGGGGCCCCGGCGGTGACCAATCTGCCGCTGGACCGGCCCCGCCCGGCCCAGCTCGGCTTCGCCGGCGACGAGGTGCGCTTCGACCTGCCCGCCGGGCTGCTCGACTCCGTCGGCCGGCTCGCCGCCACCTCGGCAGCCACCCCGTACATGGTGCTGCTGACCGGGTTCGCGGCGTTGCTGTCCCGGATCTCCGGCGACGACACGGTGGTGGTCGGCGTGTCCACCGCCGGCCGGGACACCGACGAGGTGGCCCCGCTGATCGGCATGTTCGTCAACCCGGTGGCGCTGCGCTGCGACCTGACCGGCGACCCCACCGTCGCCGAGCTGCTCGGCCGCGTCCGGGGCGGCCTGATCGACGCGATGGAGCACGGGCAGACGCCGTTCCAGAAGATCGTCGAGGCCGTGGCCCCGCAGCGGGACCCGTCGGTGCAGCCGATCTTCCAGACCGCGCTGAACTTCATCCCCGACTCCGGCCTGGACCCGGTGCCGCTGGGCACCACCAAGGACGACCTGGCCTTCGACGTCACCGCCGGGGAGAGCCGGCTGGTCTACCGCACCGACCTGTTCGACCGGGCCACCGCCGAGTCGGTCGTCACCCGGTACGTCCGGCTGCTCGCCGCCGCCGTCGCCGACCCCGGCCGGCGGGTCTCCGAGCTGCCGCTGCTCGACGACGCCGAGCGGCGGCTCGTCCTCTCCACCTGGAACGCCACCGCCCACCACCGGCCGGTGCGCACCGTGGTCGACGAGGTGCAGCGCCAGGCCGCGGCCACCCCGCAGGCCCTCGCGCTGGTCTGCGACGGCGCCGAGCTGACGTACGCCGAGCTGAACGCCGCCGCGAACCGGCTGGCCCGGCTGCTGGTCGCCCGAGGGGCCGGCCCGGAGACCCGGGTCGCGCTCGCGCTGCCCCGCTCGACGGACCTGCTGGTGGCCATCCTCGCGGTGCTCAAGTCCGGCGCGGCGTACGTGCCGGTGGACACCGGCTACCCGGCGGCCCGGATCGGGTACCTGCTGACCGACGCCGAGCCGGCGCTGGTGCTGGCCTGCGCCGACACCGCCGCCGCAGTGCCCGGCGACGCGCTGGTGCTCGGCCCGCTCACCGCCGCCGACCTCGACGCGGCGGACCTGACCGACGCCGACCGGGCCGCCCCGCTGCGCCCGGACCACCCGGCCTACGTGCTGTACACGTCCGGCTCCACCGGCCGCCCCAAGGGCGTCGTGGTGGAGCACCGGTCGGTGACCGCGTACCTGGCCTGGGCCCGGCACACCTACCCGGGCCTGGCCGGCACCGCCCTGCTGCACTCGCCGGTGTCGTTCGACCTCACCGTCACCGGGCTGCTCGGGCCGCTCACCGCGGGCGGCACGGTCCGGCTCGCGGCGATCGACGAGCCGGCCGCTCGCGCCGGCGGCCGGCCGACCTTCCTCAAGGTGACCCCGAGTCACCTGCCGCTGCTCGACGAGGCGCTGTCGCCGACGGCCGACCTGGTCATCGGCGGCGAGGCGCTCACCGGCGAGCAACTCGCCGGCTGGCGGGCCGCCCACCCCGAGGCGGCGGTGATCAACGAGTACGGCCCGACCGAGGCCACCGTCGGCTGCGTGGCCGCCCGGATCGCGCCGGGGGCGGAACTGCCCGCCGGGGCGGTGCCGATCGGCACCCCCACCTGGAACACCCGGGCGCTGCTGCTGGACGCGGCGCTGAACCCGGTGCCGCCGGGCGTGGCCGGCGAGCTGTACGTCGCCGGCGACCAGCTCGCCCGCGGCTACCTGCGCCGGCCCGGCCTCACCGCCGAGCGCTTCCTGCCCTGCCCGTACGGGCAGGCCGGGCAGCGGATGTACCGCACCGGCGACCTGGCCCGGTGGCGGGCCGACGGGACGCTGGAGTACCTGGGCCGCCGCGACGAGCAGGTGAAGGTGCGCGGCATGCGCATCGAGCTGGGCGAGATCGAGGCGGCCCTGCTGGCCCGGCCCGGCGTCCGGGAGGCGGCGGTGGCCGTGCGCACCGACTCCGGCGAGCCGACCCTGGTCGGCTACCTGGTCGGCGACGCCGACGAGGCCGCGCTGGCCGCCGACCTGGCCCGGGAGCTGCCGGCGCACCTGGTGCCGACCGCGTTCGTCCGGCTCGACGCGCTGCCGCTGACCCCGAACGGCAAGCTGGACCGGGCCGCGCTTCCCGCCCCCGCCGCCGCCGGGACGGTCGACGACGCGTACGTCGCCCCGCGTACCGACGCCGAGGCCCTGGTGGCCGAGGTGTACGCCGACATCCTCGGCGTGGAGAAGGTCGGCGCGACCGACGACTTCTTCGCCCTCGGCGGCAACTCGCTGCGCGGCATGCGGGCGATGGCCCGGATCCGGGCCGAGGTGGACGTCGACCTGCCGATGCGGGCGCTGTTCGGCAGCCCGGTGGTGGCCGACCTGGCCGCCCAGCTCGAGAGCCTGATCGCCGCGGAACTCGACGAGCTCTCCGACACCGAGGTCGCCGCGTTGCTGGCGACGGAAGAGGGACGTACCACATGACCGACCTGAAGGATCCGGCCCGGGACGCGGCCCGGCAGGCGCTGATCGCCAAGCGGTTACGTCGGCGCCAGGCCACCCCGGCGGCCCGGATCACCCCCCGGCCCGAAGGCGCCGAGGTGCCGCTGTCGTACGCCCAGGAGCGGGTCTGGTTCATGGACCAGCTCGCCCCGGGCGAGGCCGCGTACCACATCGCGGTGCCGCTGCGGGTGCGTGGCCCGCTCGACGTCGCGGCCCTGCGCGGCGCGCTGGCCGGGCTGACGGCGCGGCACGAGTCGCTGCGCACCCGGTTCCCGGCCGACGCCGACGGCCGCCCCACCGTGGTCGTCGAGGACACCGTCGAGGTGCCGCTGACGGTGACGGAGGCGGCCGACGAGGCGGCGGCGCAGGCGCTGGTGGACGCCGCCTCGACGGAGCCGTTCGACCTGGCCGCCGGGCCGCTCCTGCGCGCCCTGCTGATCCGGCTCAACGTCGACGACGATAATCCGGCCTCCGCGCCGCAAGACGGCACTCCGGACCGGATGAACGTCGACGACCACGTGCTGTTCCTCGGCCAGCACCACATCGTCGGCGACGGCTGGTCGGTGGACGTGCTGCTGCGCGACCTGATCACCCTCTACCACGGCGGCGAGCCGCCGGCCCTGCCCGTGCAGTACGGCGACTTCGCCGTCTGGGAGGCCCGCGAGCTGGAAGGCCCGGCGGCCCAGGGCCACCTGGACTGGTGGAAGTCCCGACTGGCCGGGATCACCCCGCTGGAGCTGCCGCTGGACGCGCCCCGCCCGGCGACCCAGACCTACCGGGGCGACTTCGTCGAGTTCCAGCTCGACCCGGCGGACACCGAGCGGCTCAACGCGCTCACCCGGGCCGGCGGCGGCACGCTGTTCATGACGCTGCTCGCCGCGTACCAGGTGCTGTTGGCCCGGCACGCCGGCCAGGACGACTTCGCCGTCGGCGCGTCCGTGGCCGGCCGGTCCGCCCCCGAGCTGGAGAACATCGTCGGCATGTTCATCAACATGCTGCCGATGCGGGCCGAGCTGGCCGGCGACCCGACGTTCAGCGAGCTGCTGGAGCGCACCCGGCGCAGCGTGCTGGACGGCTTCGAGCACGCCGAGGTGCCGTTCGCGAAGGTCGTCCACGAGCTGGGGCTGCCCCGCGACGTGAGCCGGTCCCCGGTGTTCCAGGCCATGTTCGTGCTCCAGAACTACGAGATGGGCCGGTTCACCGGGGTCTCCGACGCCGCCGACGTGCGCTTCCGGTGGACCCCGATGGAGCTGCGGGCCACCCGCTTCGACTTCGAGCTGCACGCCGTGGAGACCACCGAGGGCCTCTGGGGGAAGCTGGTCTTCAACACCGACCTGTTCACCCGGGAGACCGTCGAGCGGATCGCGCGGCGCTGGACCACCCTGCTGCGGGCGGTCGTCGCCGCCCCGGACACCCCGGTCTCCGCGCTGGAGCTGACCGCTCCCGCCGAGCGGGTGCTGCTGGCCGGCTGGAACGACACCACGGCCGACTTCCCACAGGCGCAGACCCTGCACGGCCCGTTCGAGCAGCGGGCCGTGACCACCCCGGACGCGGTGGCGCTGACCTTCGAGGACTGCTCGGTGACGTACGCCGAGCTGAACGCCGCCGCGAACCGGGTGGCGCACCGGCTGCGTGCCGCCGGCGTCGGCCCGGAGACCCTCGTCGGGGTGTGCGCGGAACGCTCGGTGGAGCTGGTCGCCGGGCTGCTCGGCGTGCTCAAGGCCGGTGGCGCCTACCTGCCGCTGGACCCGGAGTACCCGGCCGACCGGCTGTCCTTCATGGTCACCGACGCCGCCGCCGGTGTCGTGCTGGTGCAGCAGCACCTGCGCGACGTGCTGCCCGACACCGGCGCGACCGTGCTGGCCCTGGACGACGAGGCGGTGTGGGCCGAGCAGCCCACCGCCGACCCCGCGCCGACCGCCGGGCCGGGCAACCTGGCGTACGTCATCTACACCTCCGGCTCCACCGGCCGGCCCAAGGGGGTGCCGAACACCCACCGGGGCATCGTCAACCGGCTGGACTGGATGCAGAAGACGTACCGGCTCGGCGCCGACGACGCGGTGCTGCAGAAGACCCCGGCCAGCTTCGACGTGTCGGTGTGGGAGTTCTTCTGGCCGCTGCGCGAGGGCGCCCGGCTGGTGCTGGCCAGGCCCGGCGGGCACAAGGACGCCGCGTACCTGCGCGACCTGCTGGTGTCCGAGCGGATCACCACCGCCCACTTCGTCCCGTCGATGCTGACCGTGTTCCTCGGCGAGGACGGGGCCGAGGCGGCCACCGGCCTGCGCCGGGTGATCTGCTCCGGCGAGGAGCTGCCGCTGGTCTCGGCGGTGGAGTTCACCGCCCGGCTGCCCTGGTGCGAGCTGCACAACCTGTACGGCCCCACCGAGGCGGCCATCGATGTCAGCGCCTGGCACTGCGATCCGGCCGGGCTGGCCGGGCTGACCAGCGTCCCGATCGGCGGCCCGATCGCCAACCTGCGGCTGCACGTGCTGGACCCGGCCGGCAACGAGTGCCCGATCGGCGTCGCGGGTGAGCTGCACATCGGCGGCGTCGGGCTGGCCCGGGGCTACCACCGCCGGCCGGCGCTGACCGCCGAGCGGTTCGTGCCCGACCCGTTCTCCTTCGAGCCGGGCGCCCGGCTGTACCGCACCGGCGACCTGGCCCGCTGGGTGGCCTCGCCGGACGGCTCCGGGGTCGTCGAGTTCCTCGGCCGGATCGACCATCAGGTGAAGCTGCGCGGCCTGCGCATCGAGCTGGGCGAGATCGAGAGCGCCCTGCGCGAGCAGCCCCGGGTGACCGAGGCGGCGGTGATCGTCCGCGAGGACACCCCGGGCGACAAGCGGCTCACCGGGTACGTGGTCGGCGACGCCGAGCACGCCGCGCTGAAGGCGGCGCTGAAGGAGACCCTGCCCGAGTACATGGTGCCGACCGCGTTCGTCACCCTCGACGCGCTGCCGCTGAGCCCCAACGGCAAGCTCGACCGCCGGGCACTGCCGGCCCCCGTGGTGACCCGTGAGGCGTCGGTGGTGCTGGTCGAACCGCGCGACGACACCGAGCGGCTGCTGGCCGGGATCTGGTCGGAGGTGCTGGGCGTCGACACGCTCGGCATCGACGACGACTTCTTCGACCTGGGCGGGCACTCGATGCTCGCCACCCAGGTGGTGGCGAAGATCCGTAAGGCCGAGCACGGCGGCCGGCCGGTCGGCGTGATGGACCTGTTCCAGCAGCGGACCATCCGGGAGCTGGCCGCGTTCATGACCGGCGACGCCGCCGACGACGGCCCGCGCCGGCTGCTCTACGAGCTGACCAAGCCGATCCCGGCCGGCAAGCGGGTCCGCACGTACGTCTGCGTCCCGTACGGCGGCGGCAGCGCCATCGTCTACCAGCCCCTCGCCGACGCCCTGCCCGCCGGCAACGCCCTGTACTCGCTGGCCATCCCCGGCCACGACGTCGGGCTCAGCGAGGACGGCCTGCCGTTCGAGGAGCTGACCCGGCGGGTCGCCGACGAGATCGTCGAGCGGATCGAGGGCCCGATCGTGCTGTACGGCCACTGCGGCGTCGGCAGCGCGATCGTCGCCGAGGTGGCCCGCAAGGTCGAGGCGGCCGGCCGGGAGCTGGAGGCGCTCTACATCGGCGCGATGTTCCCGTTCGCCCGGCCGAAGGGCTTCTTCGCCGCCGCCCGCAACCGCCTGGAGCGGCTGCGCAGCAACAAGCACTACGCGAGCTGGCTCAAGTCGATGGGGGTGGACACCGACGAGCTTGACCCGGAGCAGGCCGACCGGATCATCAGCAACATGCGGGCCGACTCCCGCGCCTCCGAGGAGTACTTCACCGGCCTGCTCGACTCCGGCGTGACGAAGCTGCGCGCCCCGATCGTCTCGGTGGTCGGCTCCGAGGACCCGGTGACCGACTACTACACCGAGCGGTACGCCGAGTGGGGGTTCCTCTCCGACACCCTCGGGCTGGTCGTCCTCGACCAGGCGGGGCACTTCTTCCTCAAGTACCGGGCCGACGAGCTGGCCGAGATCGTCACGGCGGTGCACCCGGCGGTGTGCGTCGGCGACACCACGGCGCTGGAGGCGCCGGCCCGGGGCGAGGACGCCGGCTGGGTGGTCGCCGACCACCAGCGCATCGGCGGGGCCCCGCGTTCGGGGAAGGCCGTGGTGCAGCCGAGCATGACCCGGTTCGTGGCGGTCACCGCAGGCCAGCTCGTCTCCACCACGGGCTCGGCGCTGACCGCGTTCGCCGTGCCGATCTGGCTGTTCACCCGGACCGGCTCGGTGGCCAACCTGGGCCTGCTCTGGGCCCTCGCGCTGGTCTGCGGCGTGCTGATGCTGCCGATCGCGGGCGCGGTCATCGACCGGACCAGCCGCCGGAAGATCATGATGATCGCCAGCTCCGCCGCCGGGTCGATCCAGCTCGTGCTGGCCGCCCTGCTCTGGACGGACAACCTGCGGCTGTGGATGATCTACGTCCTGGTGGCGCTGAGCCAGGTCGCCGGGTCGTTCCAGCGCATCGCGTTCCAGTCGGCGGTGCCCCAGCTCGTGCCGAAGCGCTTCCTGGGCCACGCCATGGGCGTCACCCAGCTCACCAACGGCTTCGCCATGCTGCTGATGCCGGTCTTCGCGGCCGGCCTGCTGGCCGCCATCGAACTCAAGGGCATCCTGCTCATCGACGTGGCGAGCTACGTGGTGGCGGTGCTGACCCTCGCGGTGGTCCGGTTCCCGGACCTGCTCGGCTTCCGGCCCCGGGAGCGGCTGCTGGCGGCGATCGCCAACGGGCTGCGCTACTCGTGGCAGCACCGGGGCTTCCGGCTGATGCTGGGCTACTTCGCGATCGGCAACATCTTCCTGGCCCCGGCGCTGGTGCTGACCACCCCGCTGGTGCTCTCCTTCGCCACCGCCACGCAGGTGGCGCAGGTGGCCCTGGCCGAGGCGCTCGGCGCGGTGGCCGGCGGCGTGCTGATGTCGCTGTGGGGCGGCCCCCGCAACCGGCGGATGATCGGCGTGCTGATCGGCAACCTCGGCACCGCGGTCGGGTGCGTGCTGATCGGGCTGGACGCCTCCGTCGCGGTGATCTGCCTCGGGGCGTTCTGGCTGGCCCTGGCGATGACCACGGCCCAGTCGATCTACGCCACGATCGTCCAGGTGAAGGTGCCCCAGCGGTACCACGGCCGGGTGTTCAGCCTGAACCAGACCATCTCCTGGTCCACGCTGCCGATCGGCTTCGCGCTGATCGCCCCGGCCGCCACCGGCCTGTTCGAGCCGATGCTCGCCCCGGGCGGCGCGCTGGCCGACTCGGTGGGCGCGGTGATCGGCACCGGTCCGGGCCGCGGCATCGGCTTCGCGTACGTCTGCTTCGGCGCGGCGCTGGTGCTGGTCACCCTGGGCGGCTTCGCGATCCGGCTGCTGCGGCGCTTCGACATGGAGGTGCCGGACTCGCTGCCGGACGACCTGATCGGCGCCCAGGAGCGCGAGCGGCGGCTGGCCGCCCGGGCCGCCGAGCGGCAGGAGGAGAAGGTGCCGGTCGCGGCGTGACCCTTGCTCGGGGGGGCCTCCGGCGCACCACCGGAGGCCCCCCCGAGCGCCCGTGAAGGGCGGGCGGTCAGCCTTGGGGTGGGTCGACGAGATCGGCCTCGGGAACGTCGCCGGGCTCGGCGACCCAGCCGGAGAAGACCGGCACCCCGTGCCACGGGCCCACCCCGCCGCCCTGCCGGTCGGTGGCGACGGCCACCACCGCGTACGGGTGGCCGAAGCGCAGCTCGGCGGTGCGGGCCACCCCCTCCGGGGGCAGGCTCACCGTCCCGAACACCCCGGTCACGGCCGCGGCCTCGAACCCGTACCGGCTGTACCGGGCGACGGCAACCTGCCGTGCCTCGATGTCGGTGCCCCCGACCAGTGGGGCGAGGACCGGGGCGAGGGCGGAGAACCCGAGCCCCGGCCCGGTCAGGTCGTGCTCGGCGCGGGCCGACCAGCAGGGCAGCGCCGCCGCGTGCCGCTCCTCCCGGCGGTCGCGGGCGTGGGTGCGGACGGTCTCCTCACGCAACGTCCACAGCGGCGTCGCGCCCAGCGGCAGGTCGAACAGCGACCGCCGGCCGGTGGGCTCGTCGGCATCGGCGTCGGCCGCGATCCGGTACGCGGCGGCGAGCACGTCGGCGGGGGCGACCCCGGCAGCGGCGGCCACCGACACGACCAGCAGCCCGGCCCCGTCCCCGGGTCCGGCGGCCTCGTTCCCGCCCCCCGGTTCGGCCGCCGCCGTGTGCACGACGACGTCGCCCGCCTCCGGCGTCGCGGCGATCCACGCCCGATGCCCGTACGCCGGGGTGCGCAGCACCCGGGTCAGCCGCCCGGCCCAGGGGCTGTCCGGCCCCAGCGCCGCGGCCGGGGCGAGGTCGAACGGGTCGGCCCAGGAGATCCGGGTGGCCACGGCCGAGGCCAGCGCGAGCACGACGCGGGGGGAGAGGGTCAGCGGGAACCTGTCGAGCAGGCCCGCGCTGTGCCTGCGTGCCCAGGCGTCCAGGCCGGCCTGGTCCGGCAGTGGGCCGGTCTCCGTGGCGCGGGGGAGGGTGGCCCGCCAGGCGGCCAGCGCGTCGGTGTCCGCGTCCGGCCGGTGCCAGACGGCGGTGGCGGCCGGTGCCAGCGGGTGCGGGGCGTCGAGCAGCGCGGCGGCGGTCCGCGCCGCCGTCGCCGGGTCGGTGCCCAGCGCGTCGGCGAGGCCGTCGGCGCCCCGGTCGGGGACGGCCGACCCGCACAACGCGAGCAGCAGCCAGGCGCCCAGCGGGGACGCGACGTGGTGCCGGTCGCCGACCGAGCCGTGCAGCCGGGCGGCGTAGCGGGCCAGCGGGCCGTGGAGGTCTGTCGTCATGCTCCCACTGTGCCCGCTCCGGCCGGTCCTCACGACCGCAGCCGGCGGTGGATGAAGCTGGCCCGCCGCCAGCGTCGGTCGGTGTGCCCGCAAGGCCAGCGGGTGCGCGGCGGTGCGGACGTCAGCCGGGGTGGACGGCGACGGCGTCGCCCACCCCGGTCGGCAGCGGGTAGGGGCGCTCCGTGGGCAGCAGCGCCCCGGCGGAGGAGTCGTCGCCCGCCTCCAGCCGGGCCCGGACCGCGCGGGCCGTCGCGGTGACGTCGGTGATCCCGACGATCCACTCGTCGACGTACCGCCGGGCCGCCTCGCCGGCCAGGCCCATCTGCAGGGACCGGTGGGGCAGCGGCTGCGCCCGCACGGTCCGCTCCGGGTCCCACTGCACCCGCACCGGGCTGGCGCGCAGCCGCCGGGCCCAGCCGTCCCGGTCGGCGTGCAGGTCGGGCTCGTAGCCGCTGAGGCAGGCGTGCGTCAGGGCCCACTCGAATCCGGCGCGGGTGATCTCGACGGCGAGCACCCGCTCCTGGCCCGGCTTCCGGGCCCAACCGCAGCGGTACATCATCCAGCGGAACGACGGCTTGATCCAGGTCATCCGGTCCCGCTTGAACGGGGGCACGAACCGGCCCGCCGCCACCGCCGGCCCGGCGATCTCCGGCGGGTACGCCTGGTACACGGTCAGGGTGTCGGCGGTGTACCGGGCGCGGATCTGGCGCAGGGGGATGGTCACGTCGGCATCGTCGCGGGTCGGGCCGCCCCGCCTCCACCGCTTTTCGTCTCCACCGCTCCTGGCCCGTCGCTTTGTGCCCGACGCCGTTCGGCGGCGGTGCCGGGGGAGGGGCTAGGCTGCCCGGCGTGGCAGGTCTGTTGAGGAGCGTGGCGTCCCGGCTGGGGCGGGTGACCCGTGGGGTCGCCCCGACGCGTACCCCCGGTCCGATTCCGGCCCAGGTCGCGCGGCGTCGGCAGGTCGCGGCGTTGCAGCGGCGGGAGCTCAGCTACGCCCCGGAACCCGACGGGCAGGCCGACCCGGGCGAGGTCGTCTGGACCTGGGTCCCCTACGAGGACGACCCCCGGCAGGGCAAGGACCGGCCGGTCCTGGTCGTCGGCCGGGCCAGCCGCACCCTGTTCGGCCTGATGCTGTCCAGTCAGAGCGAGCGGGACGGCCAGCGGCACTGGCTCTCCCTCGGCCCCGGCGCCTGGGACCGCGACAACCGGCCGAGCTGGGTACGCCTCGATCGGGTGCTCACCATGCGGGAGGACAGCATCCGGCGCGAGGGCGCGGTGCTGGACCGGCCCCGCTTCGACCGGGTCGGCCAGGCCCTGCGTGCCGGCTACGGCTGGCGCTGACCCCATGCCGCCGCCCGGCCCGGGCGGTCAACACTCGGCGAGGTGCGCGCTGTCCACGAGCTGCCGGGTGGGGCTGGACGCGCCGACGCTCTTGGCCCGGTACATGGCCGCGTCGGCGCGGTCGAGCGCCTCGGTGAGCTGGGCGGGGCCGGTCACCGGGGCCAGGCCGACCGAGGCGGTGACCCGGAGGCTGAGACCGTCGAGCGGGATGGGCGCGGCGAGCGCCTCGCAGAGCCGGCGGGAGGCGTGCTCGATCCACCGTCGGTCGACCGTCGGGCTGGTCAGCAGGCCGGCGAACTCGTCGCCGCCGAGGCGGGCCACCAGGTTGTCGCCGGCGAACGCGGCCAGCCGCTCGGCCACGCTGATCAGCACCCGGTCCCCGGCGGCGTGCCCGTAGCGGTCGTTGACCTGCTTGAAGTCGTCCAGGTCGAGCACCACCGCGATCAGCGGCTGGCCGACGGCGTCGGTGAGCAGATTGGCGGCCAGCCGGAAGAAGGCCCGTCGGTTGGGCAGCCCGGTGAGCGGATCGTGGCTCGCGGCGTGCCGTTCGGCGGCGAGTTCCGCCTGGAGATGCTCGATCTCCGCCTCGGCCAGCAGGGCACGGCGGCGTAGCTGCCACGCGGACACGAGGGCCCCGGCGGCCGAGATGCCGGACGCGATGGTCAACGGATCCGGCACGAACCCTCCCCTCGCCGCGTCCGCCCGCTGGCCCTGCCCGGTGCCGGCCGGCGCGTTCCTACACACCCGCGTTTTCCCTGGTGCGGCCTCGATTTGAGTAACCCAAAGTGAACGAATGGGTACACCGCACGTGCGTTATCATGCTCGTTGTCCGGTGCAGATGCAATAGCAGATGCACGTGCAGCAGAATCGTTTTCGACCCACCCCCTCGCCAGCACCGCTCCTCCCCGCGGCATAGGCAGGCTCTTGAAGAGAAAGACGCCCCCATGCAGCAGCCCCACAACGGCGTTCCCGCCGCGCAGCTTCCCCCGCTGAACTGGCAGAAGAGCCGACGGAGCAACCCCAGCGGCAACTGCGTCGAGTTGGCCGAACTCCCCGGCGGCGGCGGGATCGCCCTGCGCAACTCGCGCCACCCCGAGGGGCCGGCGCTGATCTACACGGTGGACGAGATCGCCGCCTTCGTGCTCGGCGCCCGGGACGGGGACTTCGACGATCTGATCGCCTGACCCAGGGTAACCAGCCGGCTCCGTCCCGTCGATGGGACCAAAACACGCCTCGGGCGGGTACACCTCACTGTCGGTCCATGGCATGCTTACACGTCGGCCGGGGTCGGGGCCCGGTTGACGGAGGCTGGCAAGCGGAGGTCGGCACGTGACGATGGTTCCCACGGAAGGTGGCCCAGCCACCGGCCCGACCGTGCTGCGCATGCTGCTCGGCGCCCAACTGCGCCGCCTGCGTGAGTCCGTCGGGGTGACCAGGGAGGGCGCCGGCTGGGAGATCCGGGCCTCCGAATCGAAGATCAGCCGGATGGAGCTGGGCCGGGTCGGCTTCAAGGAGCGCGACGTCGCCGACCTGCTCAGCCACTACGGGGTCACCGATTCCGAGGAGCGCGAGGCCCTGCTCAAGCTTGCCCGGGACGCCAACAGTCCGGGCTGGTGGCACCGTTACGGCGACGTGTTGCCGTCCTGGTTCCAGTCCTACCTGGGCCTGGAGGCGGCCGCCGCGCTGATCCGCAGCTACGAGGTCCAGTTCGTGCCCGGTCTGCTCCAGACCCCGGAGTACGCCCGGGCGGTCGTCCTGCTCGGCCACCGCGGCGCCGGCGCGGACGAGATCGACCGGCGGGTGGGCCTGCGCATGCAGCGCCAGGAGCTGCTGCGCCGCCCGCAGCCGCCCCAACTGTGGGCGGTGGTCGACGAGGCCGCGCTGCGCCGACCGATCGGTGGCCCCGAGGTGATGCGCGGCCAGTTCGCCGCCCTGATCGAGGCGACCCGGTCGCCGCACGTGCGGTTGCAGATAATCCCGTTCGAGGCGGGCGGGCACGCCGCCGCAGGCGGTGCCTTCACCATCCTGCGCTTCGGCGACCAGGACCTGCCGGACATCGTCTACATCGAACAGCTCACCAGCGCCATCTACCTCGACAAGCGCGAGGACCTCGACTACTACGCCGCGGCCATGGAGCGCCTCTGCGTGGAGGCCGAGCCCCCGGAGCGAACGCCGGAGCTGCTGGCCCGGCTGCGTGACGAGATCTTTCCGGGGTGACGGGTTCCCGGGCGCGCAGTCGGCCCGGGAGCCTCTAGCATGGTCGGGACCGACGACAGTGGACGGACGTCGGCGCGCGATGCCAGCGCAGAGCATGGAGGAGCCTTGACCACCGATGCCCCCGGTGCCCCGACCGACCCCGTCCACCGCAGCGACCGGATCGACACCTCGGTGGCGCATCCCGCCCGCCGCTACAACTACTGGCTGGGCGGCAAGGACAACTTCCAGGCCGACCGCGACTCGGGTGACGCGATGGCCGCGGCCTTCCCGACCATCCGCGTCACCGCCCTGGAGAACCGCCGCTTCCTCCAGCGAGCGGTGCGCTACCTGGCCCGCGAGGCCGGCATGCGGCAGTTCCTCGACATCGGCACCGGCATCCCCACCGCCGACAACACCCACGAGGTCGCCCAGGCCGTCGCCCCGCAGACCCGGGTGGTGTACGTCGACAACGACCCCATCGTGCTCGCCCACGCCCGTGCCCTGCTGACCAGCGCACCCGAGGGCGCCACCGCCTACATCGACGCCGACCTTCGCGACCCGGAGAAGATCCTCTCCCACCCCGACCTGCGGCGCACCGTCGATCTCGGGCAGCCGGTGGCGCTGATACTGGTGGCGATCCTGCACTTCCTGCCCGACCCGGACGAGCCGTACGCCCTGGTCCGGCGGCTGCTGGACGCCCTGCCCCCGGGCAGCCACCTGGCCGCCACGCACGCCACGTACGACCACCTCCCGGCGCAGGTCGGCGAGGACGCCAGGGCGGCGACGAGGAACGGGGGCGGGTACGGCGCGCTCTACCTGCGCAGCCTGGCCGATTTCACCCGGTTCTTCGACGGCCTGGAACTGGTCGAGCCGGGCATCGTCTCCGCAGCCGAGTGGCGTGCCGCCGCGGAGCCGCAGCCCCGGCCCTCGGCGGCCGACGTCAGCCTGTACGCGGCCGTGGCGCGCAAGCCCTGACCGGCCCTGGCGCGCCCGTCCCGGGGCACCCGCACATGGCTGCTCCCATGGTCGGGCATCGTGGTCCCGGCCGGGTACCGCGGCTGGTGCCCGCCCCGGTCCGGCAGGCAGACTGACCCCCATGTCGCCGTTCACCCCCGGCCTGCGGCTGCACGACCGGTACGTCCTGCGCGCGCGCATCGGCCTCGGCGGGATGTCCGAGGTGTGGCTTGCCGACGACGAGGTGCTGCACCGTCCCGTCGCGGTCAAGGCGCTCGCGGGGCAGCCCGCCGCCGACCCGCAGCTGCGCGCCACCATCCAGCGCGAGGCCCGGGCCGCCGCCCGGCTCACCCATCCGCACGTCACCCAGGTGTACGACTACGGCGAGGCCACCCTGGCCGGCGGCACCGTGCTTCCCTACCTGGTGATGGAGCTGGTCGACGGGCACAGCCTGGCCGACCGGCTCACCGCCGGCCCGCTGCCCTGGCCGGAGGCCGTCCGGGTGGCCGGGCAGGTCGCCGCCGCCCTCGCCGCCGCGCACCGCATCGGCGTGGTGCACCGGGACGTCAAGCCGGGCAACGTCATGCTCACCGGGACCGGTGCCAAGGTGCTCGACTTCGGCATCGCCGCGCTCGCCGGCCCGTCCTCCGGTCACAGCGGCGAGCTGATGATGGGCACCCCGGGGTACGTCGCGCCCGAGCGGATGACCCCCGGGCCGCCGGACCCGGCCAGCGACGTCTACGCCCTCGGCGCACTGCTCTACCGGGCCCTCACCGGCAGCGCCCCGCTGCCCGTGCAGACCTGGGCGGACGCCGTCGAGGTGCACGCCCGGCGGGTGCCGGTGCCGCCGCTGCGGGTCACCGGGCTGCCCCCGGACGTCGCCGCGCTCACCCTCGCCTGCCTGGACGTCGATCCCGCCCGCAGACCCACCGCCGCCGAGTTGGCCGCCCGGCTCGGCGCGGCGCCCCCGGCGGAACCACCTACCGCGCTCCTGCCCGTCGTGCCTCCGGCCGCATCCCACCCGCTGACCCTGATCGACCGGGCCGGCCCACCCGCCACCCGTGCCGCCCCCGGCCCGGCGACCCGGTACGCGTCGCCGTTCCCCGCCGCACCCTCGGCCGCGTCGTCGTTCCCCGCCTCGGCCTCGGCCTCGGTCGCCTCGCCTTCGGGTGGGTCGTCCTCGGTCGCCTCGTCCGGGCGGTCGCGGCACGGGAACCGGCTGCTCGGCGTCCTTGTCGCGGCCGGGGTGGCGCTGGTGGTCGGGCTGTTCGCCCTCGGCGGCGGGTCCCCGGCCCCGCCGGCCGCCGCACCCGACGTGACCACTCCGGCTCCCCGGCCGACGACGACGCGGGCCGCGGCCCCCGCGCCGACCAGCGCCGCGCCGCGCCCGGCCTCGTCGACCACCACTCGAACCCGCCCGGTCACCCTGCGCGAGCTGGCCGCCGAGTTCATCGCAGTGGTCGACGAGGCGCAGGCCCGCGGCGAGGTCGACCGGAAGACCGCCGACGAGCTGCGCGACAAGGCCGAGGCGCTGAACCGGGTGAAGCTCAAGGACCGGGTCAAGCGGGTCAGGGACCTGCTCGAACGGGTCTCCGAGGCGGTGGAGCGGGACCGGCTCGGCGCGGCGGTGGCGAACCGGCTGCGCGACCTGCTCACCGGGTACGGCCACTTGCGCGGTGTCGAGGCGGACTGACCGCCCTCAGCCCCCGCGCGACTGCGGCGGGTGACGGCATGGCAGTCGGCGGCGACGGTCATTAGCTTTGTCGGATGATCAGCACGCAACCGCTCCTGCCCTTCCCCCGTACGGTCGCCGCCGGTCCCGAGCCTGGCTCCGACGGGCCCGTGGGATTCGTCACGGGACTGGTCGAACGGCTGGGCGGTCCCGGCGCGGGACTGGCGGTCGCGCTTGAGAATCTCTTCCCGCCCATCCCCAGCGAGGTGATCCTGCCGCTGGCCGGTTTCGTCGCCAGCCAGGGAAGAATGAGCCTGGTCGGGGCGATCGGCTGGACCACCCTCGGCTCCGTGGTGGGTGCCCTCGCGCTGTACGTGATCGGTGCCATGTTGGGCCGGGACCGGATGCGCGCCATCGTCGCGCGACTGCCGCTGGTCAAGCTCGAGGACGTCGACCGGACGGAGGCGTGGTTCCTCCGGCACGGGGTCAAGGCGGTGTTCTTCGGCCGGATGATCCCGGTGTTCCGCAGCCTCATCTCGATCCCGGCCGGCGTGGAACGGATGCCGGTGCCGACCTTCCTGCTGTTCACGACCCTGGGCAGCCTGATCTGGAACACGATCTTCGTGATGGCGGGCTATCTGCTCGGGGAGAAGTGGCACGTCGTCGAGGGCTACGTCGGCACGTTCCAGAACGTGGTCATCGTGGTGTGCGCGGTGGCGCTCGGCTGGTTCGTCGTCACCCGGGTGCGGCGTGCCCGCGCCGCCCGACGGCTGCCCGTCGACAGGCCCGACCCGATCGCCCCGGTCGACGCTGTCCACGCCTCGGACGCGGAGGCGTCGCCGTCGGTCGGGCCGGAGTTCGGTGGGGCGCGTGAGTACCGGGGGACCGTCTACCGCAGCGGGTCCTGGCGGGGAGGGCCCGAGCGCTGACCCCGGTGGCCCGTCGCCCCGCGCACCCGGCCGGCCTACCCCCGCCTTCGGTGATCAGGAGGTTTGCGTCAGGTTCGCGCCCCGAATCCGACGTACCTCTTGATCACCGCGCAGAAGGGTGGGGTGTTTGGGGGGTTTTGGGGGTGTGACCGGCGGCATCCGTCCGGCGGAACATGGGCGGGCCTGGGGTCGTTACACATGGCGGACGATCGAGTAGCGCACGCCGCTGCTGAGCTGCCCGACCCCCCGGTGACTTCATTGGTGGAATGTGGGTGGGCGGCCGGTCGTTGCACATGGTCCCGCCGCCGCCAGCACCCCCCCGGGGTGCGGTGGGTTGCCGGATGGGTTTTCCCCCTTTTTGATCTTTTGGGCGCCTCGACGTGGTGCTCACATGCTCACCCTTTTTCCCCTGGGGTGGGGTGTGTCGACCCCCGATTGGAGTCACCCTGATGAACACGTTCATGCGTAAGAGCGTTCTCGGTATCGCTGGTCTGGCGTTCGCCGGTGGTCTGGCCGCCGGTCCGCTGCACGCCACCACCGCCCCGACCGCCGGGTCGAGCGCCGCCCCGACGGTTGTGGCCGTGCAGGCTGACAAGCCGGGTGTGGACGAGGGCAAGCTGATTCCGCACGGTGTGCGGGGTGAGCAGTCCCGCATCGCGCTCGGCGACGAGCAGACCGCGAACGTGAAGGCGATCGTGGCCGCGACGAAGAAGGCCGGTATGGGCGAGCGGGCCGCTGTGATCTCGGTCGGCACGTCTTTGCAGGAGTCGAAGTTGGAGAACCTGGGCCATCTGGGTGACCGTAACGATCATGACTCGCGGGGCCTGTTCCAGCAGCGTCCGTCGTCGGGTTGGGGCACGGTGGAGCAGATCACCGATCCGGAGTACTCGACGCTGGCGTTCCTGAAGGGTCTGAAGCAGGTCGACGGGTGGCAGGACATGCCGCTGACCGAGGCTGCGCAGACCGTGCAGGTGTCGGCGTACCCCGACGCGTACGCGCAGTGGGAGCAGCAGGCAGCCGACCTCGTCGCCGAGCACTGGAACAGCTGACACCCGCACCACGACACCACCGCACCACTACGGCACCGCCGCCGGCCGGTCCCCGACACCCCGGGGACCGGCCGGCGGCGTCTGCGCGTCCGACTCGGTGACCGGCGAGGGGGGCTGAGCGTACAGTCGGACGGTGGACCGTACCGAATCCCTGCCGGCACAGACGCGACCGCCCGGCGTGGCGCCCGCCGATCCGGGCAGCGTGCTGCTGCCCGGGCACGACGTGCCGCTCGGCCGCTACACGACGGTGCGTCGGCTGCTGCCGCAGCGCCGGCGGCGGATGGTCGGGGCCTGGTGCTTCGTCGACCACTTCGGGCCGGACGACGTCGCCGAGCGGCCCGGTATGGAGGTGCCGCCGCACCCGCACACCGGGTTGCAGACGGTCACCTGGCTGCTCGACGGGGAGATCGTGCACCGGGACAGCCTCGGCAACGTCCAGCCGATCCGGCCGGGGCAGCTCAACGTGATGACCTCCGGCCACGGCATCGCCCACTCGGAGCGGTCGCCGGCGGCGCATCCGCCGGTGATGCACGGCGTACAGCTCTGGGTGGCCCTGCCGGACCCGGCGCGGGCGGCGGCGCCCGACTTCGCCCACCACGAGGACCTGCCGGTGTGGCGCGACGGCGACCTCGACGTCACGCTGCTGGCCGGCGAGCTGGGCGGGGAACGGTCCCCGGCGGTGCTGCACACCCCGCTGGTCGGCGCACAGCTCACGGCCCGGGGCGCGGGGCCGGCCCGGCTGCCGCTGCGCCGCGACTTCGAGTACGGCCTGCTGGCGATGTCCGGTTCCGCCCAGGTGGGTGACGTGCCGCTGGAGCCGGGTGCGCTGCTCTACCTCGGCGCCGGCCGGGAGAGCCTCACCCTGAGCGCGGCGCCGGACAGCCGGCTGCTGCTGCTCGGCGGGGCGCCGTTCGAGGAGCCGCTGGTGATGTGGTGGAACTTCGTCGGCCGGTCGCACGAGGAGGTCGCCGCGGCCCGCGAGGACTGGGCGGCCGGCCGCAGGTTCGGGACGGTGGCCGACGACGACGCGCCGCCGCTGCCGGCGCCCGCGCTGCCGACCACCCGGCTCAAGGCCCGCACCCGGCACGGCGACATCCGGGCCTGAACCCCGGGCGGGGCCGGGCGGCACAGGGGCCGGCGGGTGGAGGCGTGGCGGGTGGCGACGCGGGTAGTCGCGGGCATGCCGACCATTGCGATCTCCAGCATCGAGGACAAGAAACGACTGGCTCGCCGGCTCGCCGGCAGCGGGCGAGGGTTCGCCGAGCAGTACGGGTTCCGGGTCACCAACAATCCGTCCAGCCTGTTCCAGCTCCTCGTCCTGTCGGTCCTGCTGGCCCGGCGGGGCGACTTCCGGCGGGCCCTGGACACCGCCGCCGCGCTGCGCGACGCCGGCTGGGACAGCGCGGCCCGGATGGCCCGTTCGCTGCACGCCGACCGGGTGCGGGTGCTGCGGGCGGCCGGGCAGCGCGGTGACGTGGACGCCCTCGCCGACACCCTGGGCGACCTCGCCCGTGCCGTGGTGGATCGGTATCGGGGCGACCTGCGCCGGCTGCGCGCCGCGGGGCACCACGACCCGGCCGGCGAGCGGGCGCTGCTGGCCGAACTGCCCGGCGTCGACGCCGGGGTGGTCGACCTGTTCCTGCGCGAGGCGCAGGCGCTGTGGCGGGAGGTGGCCCCGGTGGCGGACCGACGGGCGCTCGCGGCGGCCCGCCGGCTCGGCCTGGGGCGGTCCGCGACCGATCTCGCCCACCTGGCAGGCGGCGGCGAGTCGGAGCGGCTGGCCTGGCTGGTCGGCGCGCTCGCCCGGGTGGACCTGGAGAAGCGGTACGCCGAGCTGACCGACTGAACGTGTGCCGGCCCACAGTTCCTCGAAATTTGACCGTAAGTACGATGGCGGAAGCTATGATGATCTCGGCAGTCGAGTTCGCCCGGTTCGGGCGGACGTGGCCGTCCGGCGGTGCGACCCGGTTCGGGTCGCGGTCACCGCCGGGAGACAGGTTCTGCGTGCGCCCCAGGTCGCGGTTCGTGGCCCGGGGCGCCCGCCTGTCTCCGGGCGGTCCGCTCACCTGACGAGCCCGGCCAGCAGGTTCACCGTCGCGGCGATGATCACCGCCCCGAACAGGTACGACACCAGCGCGTGCCGCAGCACGGTCGTACGCATCTCGTTGCTGGTCAGGTTCGTGTCGGAGACCTGGAAGGTCATCCCCACCGTGAACGCCAGGTAGGCGAAGTCCGAGTAGCGCGGGCGCTGCGCCTGGTGGAACATCACCCCGCCGTCGGGTCCGCCGTAGTAGATCCGGGCGTACCGGGCGGTGAAGACGGTGTGCACCACCAGCCAGGACAGCAGCACGCTGGCCACCCCCAGCACGCCGTAGGCGTCCCGCGCCGGCCCCGGCCGGGCGCCGCGCGCGGTGACCAGCACGACCGCGACGGCGAGCAGGCTGGCCAGGCAGGCGACCAGCAGCAGGAGGTCGCGGGTGGGCCGGTTCGGGTCCTCGCGTACGGCGAGCCGGGCGGTCCGGTCGGCGTCCGACGGCCACAGCGTGCGCCAGACCAGCACCAGCCAGCTCAGGGCCGCCGCGTCCCAGCCCACGAGGGGGCCGAGGGCCGGCGGGCCGACGAGCGCGAACAGGCCGCCGCCCAGCCCGCCGGCCAGCCCGAGCACAGCGAGCTGGACCACCGCCGGGGTGTGCCCGTCCCTGCCGCGCACTCACCCGCCCCCGTTGGCGCGGCGCTCAGATGCCGCGCAGGTGCTGCGAGATCCGGGTGTGCGGGTTTCGGGCCTGCGCCGCGCGCTGCGACCTGCCGATCTCCGGGGCGGCGTCGATCCTGGCGGACCGGGCCACCTCGTTGCCGTTGGCGTAGTCGACCGGGGGCAGGGCCCGCAACGCGCGCAGCACGTCCGGCGGCGCCCCCTCCCGCTGCGCCTCGCGTACCACGTCGGCCTTCCCGGCCGGGTAGTCGAGGCTGGACAGGTACCGCAGGACGTCGTCGTAACTCGCCATGGTGTGGGCTCTCCTCGCCGGTGCGATCCGGTTCACGACTTCACGACCGGCCGCGGTTACCCACCCGCCGGCCGCCCACGCCCGTCCGTCGCGGGGGAAATCGCGGACACGGCCCGGTCGGGTCGATCCGGCCGAACCGCCGTTTCCGGCCCCGCAGGCCGGGTACGCGACCGGCCCGAGGCAGCGGAAGGAGCACCATGAACTACGACACCTTCGTCGAACAGGTGGCCCTGCGGGCACAGGTCCCCGGGGAGCGGGCCGTGGAGTTGACCCGCGCCACGCTGGAGACCCTGGCGGAGCGGCTGACCGGTGGCGAGGTCCTCGACCTCGCGGCGCAGCTGCCGAAGCCGTTGCAGCTGGTGCTGCGGCCGAGCCCGGACACCGAGGCCGCCGACCGGTTCGGCGCGGCCGAGTTCGTCGCCCGGGTCGGCCAGCGGGCCGGCCTGGACGAGCGGGCCGCCCGGGACGCCGTCCGGGCGGTGTTCGTGACCCTGCGCGAGGCGGTCAGCGGCGGGGAGTTCGACGACATCGTGATCCAGATGCCGCGCGACTACCGGGACATGGTCGAGCCGGCGCTCGCCCCGGGGGCGGCCGTCCCGCGCCGAGCCTGACCGGCCGACCGGCCCCCGGCGGCGAACCCCGGCCCGGGTGGTGCCGGCCGGGTTCAGCGAACGTGTCGGCGTCGTGCCACCCGGGGCCGCCCATCGAGGCGGCGACCCTCAGGCGACCGCGCCGGCGGCGCGCAGGGCGGCGATCCGGTCGGCGGCGAGGCCGGCCTCCGCCAGCACCTCGTCGGTGTGCTCGCCCGGGTGCGGGGGCGGCCGGCGCAGCGCCGTCGGTGTCTCGGTGAACCGGGGCGCGGGCGCCGGCTGGGTCGCCCCGGCGTGCTCCACGAACACCCCCCGGGCCGTCAGGTGCGGGTGCTCCGGCGCCTCCCGCCAGTCCAGCACCGGCGTGACGCACGCGTCCGAGGAGCCGAGCAGCGCCGTCCACTCGTCGCGGGTTCGGGTGCGGAACAGCCGCGCCCACGCCGCACGCAGCGCCGGCCAGTTCGCCGGGTCGTCGCGGTCCGGCGCCTCGTCGCCGGGCAGCGGGAAGCCGGTACGCCGGACCAGCTCCGCGTAGAAGCGGGACTCCAGGGCTCCGACGGCGAGGTGGCGGCCGTCCGCGCACTCGTACGTGTCGTAGAACGGCGCGCCGCCGTCGAGCAGGTTGACCCCGCGCGGGTCCTGCCAAAGGCCGAGCCGGCGCAGCGCGTGGACCTGGGTGGACAGCACCGCCACCCCGTCCACGACGGCCGCGTCGATCACCTGTCCGGGCGCTCCGGCCCGGACGGCGTACAGGGCCGAGACGATGCCCAGGGCCAGCATCATCCCGCCGCCGCCGAAGTCGCCGAGCAGGTTCAACGGCGGCACCGGACGCTCACCGGACCGGCCGATGCCGTGCAGCGCCCCGGTCAGGGCCAGGTAGTCGATGTCGTGCCCGGCGTAGGGGGCGAGCGGGCCGTCCTGCCCCCAGCCGGTCATCCGCCCGTACACCAGGCGGGGGTTGACCGCACGGCAGTCGGCGGGGCCCAGGCCGAGCCGCTCGGTCACCCCGGGGCGGAAGCCCTCGACCAGCGCGTCCGCGCGGCCGACCAGGGCCAGCACCGCGTCCCGGCCGCCGGCCGACTTCAGGTCCACCGCGACTGAACGGCGGCCCCGGTTGAGCAGGTCCGGGTGGGGGGTGCCGAACGCCGACGGGTCGACGTCGGTGGCCCGGTCCACCCGGATCACGTCGGCGCCCAGGTCGGCCAGCATCATCGCGGCGAACGGGCCGGGGCCGATGCCGGCCAGCTCGACCACCCGCACCCCGGCCAGCGGGCCGGCCCCGCCGCCGGCCGCCGACCGGCCCGCGTCGGGGTGGCTCGCGCGCTCGTCCATCGGGCCACCATAGGCGTTTCGCGTTTGTCCCGTAAGGCGTCGGGGATCCGCTCCGCGCGTCCCGGCCCGATCACCGCTGGTGACGGCCGGGGTCGCGGCTTGGCGAGTCGACCGGGCTGACCTAACCTTGTCGCACGAGGGGAGTACTTCCCACGAATCATTCCGGTCAGTACGGCGTGCCCGGAGCACGCCTCGGGTGGTTGCCCACGAGTACGTGGGTGAAGGAGACCTCGAACATGACAGGGTGTTCGAGGGGATTCCATGACCGAATTGTCTTATCTGTCCGCCGGTGAGTTGTCATCGGTGGGCACGCCCATGCTCTGGGCGGTCACCATCGCCGGCGTGCTCGCCCTGCTGGTGCTGGACTTCCTCGTCACCCGCAAGCCGCACGAGGTGTCGATCAGGGAGGCGCTCGGCTGGTCCGCCTTCTACATCGCCCTGCCGCTGGCCTTCGGCGCCTGGATCTGGTCCCGGTTCGGCTCCCAGCAGGGCGTGGAGTACCTGACCGGCTACCTGGTCGAGAAGTCCCTCTCGGTCGACAACCTGTTCGTCTTCATGCTGCTGCTGGCGGCGTTCGCGGTGCCCGCCGCCCTCGCCCAGCGGGTGCTGCTCTACGGCATCGCCGGTGCGCTGGTGCTGCGGGCGATCTTCATCGCCCTCGGCGCGGCGGCCCTGCAGCGCCTCGACTTCGCCTTCCTGATCTTCGCGGCGATCCTCATCGTCACCGCCGTCAAGCTGCTCCGTGACGCCCTCTCCGGCCACGAGCAGACGGTGGACATCAACAAGATGCGGTCGGTGCGGCTGCTCCGCCGGTTCATGCCGGTCGTCGAGGAGTACCAGGGCACGAGGATGATCGTCCGGCAGAACGGTCGCCGGGCGCTCACCCCGCTCGCCCTCGTGGTGGTCGCGGTGTTCGCCACCGACATCGTCTTCGCCGTCGACTCGGTGCCCGCCGTGTACGGCATCACCGAGGACCCGTACCTCGTCTTCGCCACCAACGCCTTCGCCCTGCTCGGCCTGCGGGCGCTGTACTTCGTGCTGCACGCCGCGCTGAGCCGGCTGGTGCACCTCAGCTACGGCCTGGCCATCATCCTCGCCTTCATCGGCGTGAAACTCGGCCTGCACTGGGCGCACGGGATCTGGCCGGGCGTGCCGCAGATCCCCACGCTGGCCTCGCTCGGGGTGATCATCGGCGTGTTGGTCGTCGTCACGTTCACCAGCCTCCGGGCCACCCGCAACGCCGCACCCGGCGACAAGGAGACCGTCGCCGACCGGCACTGACCGCGTCGACGGCCGGGCGTCACCGCCCGCCGTCGACATCGGTCACGGCGCGACGGGCGTGGGCGGGACTCCGGCCCGACCCGCGTCCGCCGTGGTCGTCCGCCCGGCGGGTCCGGACGAACGGCGCCGCCGAGATCCGGCAGGTGGTACGACTGACTGGTGGGAATCGTGTCACCGGGCTTCCAGGGCCGGCCCCGCTCGGCGGAGCCGGCCCTGCCACCGGGGCAGTACCTGACCGAGGACTTCCCGGTGCTCTCCGCCGGCCCCACCCCGAAGGTGCGGCCGGACACCTGGGAGTTCGTCGTCACCACCGAGACCGGCGCGGAGCGCCGCTGGTCCTGGGCCGAGTTCACCGCCCTGCCCCAGGACACCCCGACCGTCGACATCCACTGCGTCACCCGCTGGTCCAAGATCGCGACGACCTGGCAGGGCGTCTCGCTGGACGTCCTGCTCGACGGCGTCGACACCGACGCGGCGTACGCCCTGGTCCACTCGTACGGCGGGTACACCACCAACCTGCCGCTGGCCGACCTGCGCGGCGGCCGGGCCTGGGTGGCGCACCGCTTCGACGGCCGCGACCTGCCCGCCGAGCACGGCGGCCCGGCCCGGCTGCTGGTGCCCCACCTCTACTTCTGGAAGTCCGCGAAGTGGGTGCGCGGCATCCGGCTCAGGACCATGGACGAGCCCGGCTTCTGGGAGACCGCCGGGTACCACGCCTACGGCGACCCGTGGCGCGAGCAGCGCTACACCGGCGATTGAACGCCCCCTCGAACGCCCCGCTGACCTGGCGGGTGGCCCGGCTGGTCGAGCGGCGGGGCGAGACACCGACCGCGCGGACGCTCGTCATCGACGTGCCCGGCTGGCCCGGGCACCTGCCCGGCCAGCACGTCGACGTCCGGCTCACCGCGTCCGACGGGTATCAGGCAGCCCGGTCGTACTCCCTCGCCGGGCCGGCCGACGGTGACCGGATCGCGCTGACCGTGCAGCGGGTGCCCGACGGCGAGGTGTCGCCGTACCTGATCGACGTCTGGGCGCCGGGCGACCCGGTGGAGGTGCGCGGCCCCGTCGGCGGCTGGTTCGTCTGGCGGCCGACCCAGACCGCGCCGGTGCTGCTGGTTGCCGGCGGCTCGGGCGTGGTGCCGTTGATGGCGATGGTCCGGGCCCGCCGGGCCGCCGACAGCCGGACGCCGTTCCGGCTGGTCTACTCGGTGCGCACCCCGACCGACGTGTTCTACGCCGAGGAGCTGCGTCGCCGCGCCCGCGACGACCGGGGCCTCGACGTGGCGTACGTGTACACCCGGGCCGCGCCCGACGGGTGGCGCGGCGAGCCGCACCGGATCGGGCTGGCCGACGTCAACGTCCACGGCTGGCCGCCCGACCTGGAGCCGCTCTGTTACGTCTGCGGGCCGACCGGCTTCGTCGAGACGGTGGCGGACCTGCTGGTGGGCCTGGGCCACCAGCCCCGGCGGGTCCGCACCGAACGTTTCGGCCCGACCGGTTGACCGAGGCCCGGCCGGACGCGGCCGGCCCCAGCCGATCCGGCCCCGACCCGCCCGAGGAGACCCGATGACCGAGATGACCTACCTGGACGGCAACATGCTCGACGGCCCGCTGCGTGAGCTGTTCGCCGTCGACCTGAGCACCGCCACCGGGCGCTGCCAGTCGTGCGGCATGACCGGACCGCTCGCCGGCCTGCACGTCTACCCGCACGCCCCCGGCCTGGTCGCCCGCTGCCCGGCCTGCGCGGCGGTGATGCTGCGCCTGGTCCGGGCGCCCGACCGGGCCTGGCTGGACCTGCGCGGCACCACCTACCTCCAGGTGCCCATGCCCCCCGACCAGCCCCGGCCCCTCTGACGCGCCTGCACGCCGTCGCGTCGCCGATCCGCGCGATGCCGGCTCCTCCCGACCGCCCGAGCGGTGGCCCGGCGCCGGGCCGCCGCCGCGGGGCCCGGGGGGGCGGCGCGGGGAGCCGGGCGGCCCGATCGGAG
>NZ_JBEOWQ010000032.1:0-69596 GCF_040296145.1 Micromonospora sp. NPDC002296 | reverse complement strand
GGCGCGGCGGTCTCCCGCCGCGCCGCCGGCCCGACCGGCCGAGAACCGGACCGACCGCACGGGTAGTACGTGCTCCGTGGGGCGGTGGTGGTGGCCGACGTTCAAGGACGAGACGCTAGCGGGCGACGGTGGCGGTGCAGCTCAGCATCGGCACCGAGTTCGCCCCGGTGAAGCTGCCGAGGAACCCGAAGCTGGTGCTGGCACCGGTGCCGAGGGCACCGTTCCAGCCGGCGTCCCGCACCACGACCTGGGTGCCCGTCTGGGTGAACGAACCGCCCCAGAGCTGGGTGAGTCGCTGCCCATCGGCGTAGTTCCACGCCACCGACCAGGCGCTGCTCGGTGACCCGTTGTTCCTGACGGTCACCTCGCCCTGGAAGCCGCCCGACCAGGAGCCGGTCACCTTGTACGTCGCCGTGCAGCCGCCGGTCGGGGCCGGCGTGGTCGGGGACGGCGGCGGCGTCGTCGGCGGGGGCGTGGTGGGTGCCGGGGTGGTCGGCGCGGGCGTGGTCGGCGACGGGCTGGCCGTGCCGCCGAGCCGGTCGGCGACGAGGATGCCCCGGCCGTTGGTGCCCAGGTAGACCCGGCCGTAGACCCGGGGGTCGCCGGTCAGCGCCTCGCCCGCGTTGCCGTACTGGTGCTTGTCGTCGTTGATCCGGACCCAGCTCACGCCGGCGTTGTCGGACCGGAACACGCCGTGCTGGCCGTCGACCGCGCCGAAGGTGAACAACGCCGGGTACGTCTGCCCGGGGGCCGCCTTGCCGAAGCCGACGTTCACCGCCGACGACACGTTGGCGAGCTTGGTGAAGGTGGCACCGGAGTCGGTGGAGTGCCACAGGCCGCCCTCGCCGGCCAGCCAGATGTCGCCCTCCCTGCCGGGCAGTGCCTTGAACTTCACGTTCCCCGTGGTCGGCAGGCCGGTCGCGGCCGACGCGGCGAAGCTCGCCCCGCCGTTGGTGCTCACGTAGAATCTGCCGCCGCTGAAGCCGTAGAACTTGTTCTTGTTGACCCGGTCGGACTCGACCACCGCGTTGGCCGGGATGCCGGTCGCCGGGGCCCACGAGTTGCCGAAGCCGACCGAGCGGACCACGGCCTGACCGGCGTCGCCGGGCGCCCAGACGAACTGGCTGCCGTCGGCGGACGCGGCCACCGTGCCGCCGCTGTTGATCCCGGACGGCTCGCCGCCCTGGAACCAGTTTCCCCCGCCGTCGGTCGAGAACGCGACGTGGCTGTCGCCCGGCCGGTCCGCGTCGGCGAAGTTGCCGGCCCGCACCAGCACCGACGGGTTGGTCTCGGCGTAGTCGAGGCTGGTGGTGCTGGTGAAGTTCGGCTGGGTGAACATCATCGGCGGCACGGCCGCGAGGTCGGTGTGCCGGAAGCCGCCGATGTCACCGAGCGCGCTGACCAGCGGCGCCCCGGACGGCGGGCTGACCAGGTCGAGCACGGCGGTCTCCTCCAGCCCCT
The DNA here is from genome assembly GCF_040296145.1 of Micromonospora sp. NPDC002296. Taxonomy (NCBI): domain Bacteria; kingdom Bacillati; phylum Actinomycetota; class Actinomycetes; order Micromonosporales; family Micromonosporaceae; genus Micromonospora; species Micromonospora sp. NPDC002296. Next base: position 68,135 of record NZ_JBEOWQ010000032.1, on the reverse strand, counting down.
TGACCATCGGCTTGATGGTGAGCTGGCCGCCGGTGTCCCATTTGGTCAGGTCGGTGCTGCCGTAGATGGTCGCGCCGGTGCCGTACAGGAAGCGGTCGGAGTCGAACGGGTCGATCTCCACCGACTCGTTCATCCAGCCCAGCTTCGGGGTCTCCTCCGGCGGGGACGGGTTGCTGCCGAAGGTCAGCCACGGCACGGAGCTGACGTCCATGGTGTATTTCTTGGTCTTGTTCGGGTAGCTGCCCCAGTCCCAGATCCGGGTCCAGGTCGCGCCCCCGTCGGTGCTGCGCCAGAAGATGGCGTCCGGCCACCAGGAGATCTGGGTGGCCACCATGAGGGTGTTCGGCTTCTGCCGGTCGATGGTCAGCCCGGAGTAGCCGAAGTACGCGTCGGTGCTGGACGACGGGATCGGGCTGATCCGCGTCCACGCGCCGGTGGCCCGGTTGAACTTCCACACGTCGCCCTTGGCCCCGTCGTAGGGGCCGCCGGTGTCGCTGGTGGCGATGTAGAGGTAGCCCCCGACCGGATCCACCACGCCCTTGTGGGCGAGGTACCCGGTGGGCTGGCCGGCGATCCGCTCCCAGGTCGTGCCGCCGTTGGTGCTGCGGTAGACCGGGTTCTCCTTGTCCGCCACGCCGACGTAGACGGTCTGGGTGGCGGTGCCGGCCGTGCCGGTGCTCTTGTCGAAGCTGACCCAGGTCAGGCCCTGGTTCTGGCTCTGGTAGCCGCTGCTGTCGTTCGGGTCGGCCCGGTAGTTGCCGACGTTGGGGAAGTTCGCCACCTTGGCCCAGGTCGCCCCGTAGTCGGTGCTGCGCCACAGGCCGTTGCCGCCCTCGGCGCCGTAGTACAGGATGCTGTTCCGGTTCGGGTCGACCGCCAGCCGCTCGCCCATGCCCCGGCCGGGCATGTTGCCGCCGTTCTTGAACGGCAGCGCGGTGACCTGCCAGGTGGCGCCCTTGTCAGCGGAGCGCAGGATCGCGCCGTTGTTCGGGTCCCAGTCGTTGGTGTACATGCCGACGGCGGCGTACACCCGGTTGGTCTGCACCGGGTCGGTGGCCAGGCTGACCACGCCGTTGTATCCCCACTTGTCGGCGTCGACCCAGTCGAGCAACGGCGTCCAGGACTGGCTGGCCTGCTCCCAGCGGTACGCGCCGCCGATGTCGGTGCGGGCGTAGATCAGGTTCCTCTCGGTCTGGTTGAACACGATGCCGGGGACGAAGCCGCCGCCGTCGATCCGGACGTTCTTCCAGGAGTACGGCTCCGCCGCCGCGGCGGCGGCCGGGGCGGACGGGGCGACGGTGAACTGAACGGCCACGACTGCCGTGGCGGCGGCCAGCACGGTGGTGACCGCGCCGACGAGACCTCTCCGCATCTGCGGTTCCTCTCGGGGATGCCCGTGGGGTGGGGTACGAGCACGACGCGCGGCGGTCGACGGACGGCCGCGCCCAGGCGCGTCGAGGTGGGGGGAGCGGCCCAGGCTCCCCACCGGCATGCGTGGCTCCCGCTGCCGAGGAAGGAATTCACAGTAGCCTCTCCCCCGACGGGTTTGGAAGCGCTCCCAACAAAGTCGGTGGAGCGGCGCGGGTCACGCCCCGCCCGGCGGGGTCGCGGAGCGCGGCGGCTCAGCCCGGTCGCGGAGCGCGGCGGCTCAGCCCGGTCGCGGAGCGCGGCGGCTCAGCCCGGTCGCGGAGCGCGGCGGCTCAGCGCGGGCCGCCCACCGCGGCGGCGGGCTCAGTCGAGGTGGTAGACGAGCCCGTCGCCGACGGTCTCCAGCCGGATGCCCAGCCCGTCCACCGGCCGGGCCGCCGCGTCGGCCCACGGCGTGCCGGCCGCGTACGCCGGCAGCAGCACCACCGTGCGCACCCCGAGCCCTCGCAGGTACGCCACCGACGCCGCGTCGGGGAAGCCCCCGCTCGCCGCCCGGATCTGCTGCTGGCCGGCCGGGGTGAACGAGGCCAGCCCGTTGACCACCTTCGGGAAGCCGTCGGTGGACCAGAGCATCACGTGGAACTCCCGGATGCCGTCGCTGGGCAGCACCAGCGCCGGCCCGCGCAGCCCGTGCAGCGCCGCCGGCTGCACCGGGGCGGGCACGTGCGGAGTGCGGTTGACCCCCTCGGCGAGCACCAGCAGCATCGGGAGCACCAGTGCCGCCTGCCCCCAGCGCCGCCACCGGCCGCCGGGCGACCCCGGCTCCGGGTCCGGCTCGCGGACGGTCAGCGCCCCGGCGGCCAGGACGCCCAGCAGCAGCGTCGTCCAGAGCACCAGCCGGCCCGGGGTGCGCACACCGTCCCAGCCGGGCACGTGCTCCACCAGGGTGACGTAGCCGGGGTCGCCGTCGCCGAACAGCGTGGTGCCGGCGGCCAGCGCCGCGCTGACCAGCACCCCGGCGGCCAGCACCAGCCGGTGCCGCAACCGCCACGCGGAGACGAACAGCCCGGCGAAGGCGAGCCCGATCAGCACCATCCCGGGCAGCAGGGTCATCTCCCCGGCGAAGCTCAGGGTGGCCCGGGCGGCGATGTGCCGCTCCCCCCACAGCCAGGACTCCGGCGGCGCGGTGAGGAAGCCGCGCAGCGGCGGGGAGAACATCGCGATCTGTTCGACCGTGCGACGGCCGGACGGGTGCCGGGCCACCACCTCGAAGTAGGGCGCGGCCATCAGCAGGGTCACCCCGGCGAAGAAGGCGCCGCCGGCCAGGTCCGCCACCAGCAGCCGGCGCGGGAACGCCGGCCGGGCCCGCCGCCACCACGACCAGCCGTACCCGCCGGCCGCGCCGAGGCAGAGCAGCCCCAGCGCGTACGCGAAGGGCAGCCCGATGCCGAAGCCGAGGCTGACCTGCCAGGCGGCGACCAGCCAGCCCGCCCCCGCCCAGCCCGGCCGGGCCCGGTCCGGCCGGTACCCGTGCCGCAGCGACCAGCCGTGCCCCCGGGCGAGCATGGCCAGCGCCAGCGCGATCCCGCCGATGCTGAGCACGTGCAGGTGCCCGGCCTGGGCCAGCTTCCACGGCGCGTACGCGAAGGACGCCCCGGCCACCGCGGCGCCCGCCCAGCCCGCGCCGAGCTGCCGGGACAGCGCGTACGCCCCGACGAAGGCCAGCGCGTGCACCAGCACGTACAGCAGGTTGTAGCGGACCACGGCGGCGACCGGCCCGTGCCCGATCATCCCGAACGGGGCGTAGCCGAGGAGTGTGTCGGAGTAGGCGTAGGTGTACGGCTCCGGCCAGAACGTGTTCGAGTGCCAGACGTGCACCGGGTCGGTGAGCAGGGCGTGCCCGCCCCACGCGATCTGCCACGCCTGGAGCGTCGGGTCGCCGGTGTCCTGCGGGATGGTGCCGGCCAGGTCGCGCAGCGTCGGCCAGGTCAGCACGGCGGCGAGCAGCAGCGAGCCGAGCACCGCGAGGGTCCACTCGTGCCGGGCCAGCAGGCCCAGCCGGACGGCCGCCGCCCGGCCCCGCCCGGGGCCCGACCGCCCGGGGGCGGCGACCGGAGCCGCCGTGCGAACCTCACCCATCGCTCACTCCCCCGCCGCCGACAGTCACGCCGCCCCACAGATGGTGCCGGACCCGGTGGGCCCTTGTCGACGCCCGGCCGCCTCCCGCCGCCCCGGGACGGCCGTGCGCGGCCCCCTCACCCGACCTGGGTGGGCCCGGTTCACCCCGTCCGGCGGCAGGATCGGCCCCGGCGGGCCCACGCGCGCCGCCGACCGTTCGTCGACATTCGGGAGGATGCAGCGATGGCCACCGCGACGACCACCCGCACCGACCAGGACATCCAGTCCGACGTGCTGGACGAGCTGACCTGGGAGCCGCGGGTCCAGCCGCACGAGATCGGCGTGACCGTCACCGGGGGCGTGGTCACCCTGACCGGCTGGGTGGACAGCTATGCGAAGAAGTGGGTGGCGGAACGCGCCGCCCACCGGGTCGCCCGGGTCCGGGCGGTCGCCAACGACCTCACCGTCCGGCTGCCCGGCTCGGCCGAGCGCACCGACACCGAGCTGGCCACGGCCGTCGGGCGGGCGCTGGAGTGGGACGCGTTCGTACCGGTCGAGCGGATGGAGGTCACCGTCGCCGACGGGTGGGTCACCCTGCACGGCGAGGTGGAGTGGGAGTACCAGCGCCGGGCCACCGAACGCGTCGTCGGCCGGCTGACCGGCGTACGCGGGCTGAGCAACGGGGTCACCGTGCGGCCGGCGGTCCGGCCGGACACCGGCGACCTCACCGAACGGATCGTCGACGCGCTGACCCGCGCCGCGGCGGTCGACGGCGAGCAGGTCACCGTGCGGGTGCACGGCGACGCCGTGCTGCTGGAGGGCACGGTGCACTCGGTGCCGGAGCGCGAGGCGGTGGAGCGGACGGTCTGGTCGGCGCCCGGCGTCCACGAGGTGCGCAACCGGCTCACGGTGGTGACCCGATGACCACACCGTTGCAGGTCACCGCCCGGCTTCGGGTGCCGGTGACCGGGACCGACCATGCCCGGGGGCCGGCGGAGGCCCCGGTGACCCTCGTCGAGTACGGCGACTTCCAGTGCGGGCACTGCGGCGCGGTGCACGCGAACCTCGCCGAGCTGCTGCGCCAGCGGGCCGACGTGGTCCGGCTGGTCTACCGGCACTTCCCGATCGCCAACGTCCATCCGTACGCCGAGAGCGCCGCCGAGGTCGCTGAGGCGGCCGGGCGGCGGGACCGGTTCTGGGAGATGCACGACTGGCTGTACGAGCACCAGGACCAGCTCGACCCGGTGCACCTGGCGCTCGGCGTGGCGCAGCTCGGCCTGCCCGCCGACGAGGTGGGCGGCGAGGTGGAGCGGCACGCCCACGCCGACCGGGTCCGCCGGGACTTCGTCGGGGGCATCCGCAGCGGGGTGAGCGGCACCCCGACGCTGTTCCTCAACGACGTCCGGTACGAGGGTGGGCAGTCCCTGCCCGAGCTGCTCGCCGCCGTGGACCAGGCCGCCACCGCCTGACCGGGGCCCTGCCGTGGCTTCGGGCGACGCCGCCTGCCGGTCCCCCGTGGTGGGCGGCGCCGGGCCCGGTCAGGGCCTCGTCGGCGCCAGGTGGGTGCGTTCCCCGTCGTGGTCGAGGATGCACAGGATCTCGGCCGCACCGCCGTGTGCGCCGAACGCGTGCGGCATCATCGTGGAGAACTCCGCCGCCTGACCGGCCTCGACCAGGATGGTCCGTTCGCCGAGGCGTAGCACCACCGTGCCGGACAGCACGGTGAACCAGTCCCGGCCCGGGTGCACCCGCCCCTCGTCGGGGACCGACCGGGTGATCCGCATCTTGGCGACCGTCACGCCGTGCGGTGCGCCCTCGCGGGACAGCAGCCAGGTGGTGACGCCGCGTGCCTCGTCGCGGTGGGGGCGGATCACCACGTCGTCGTCGGCGCCCGACTCCACCAGCTGGTCGAGCGTGGTGCCCAGCGCCCGGGCGATCGGCGTCAACTGGTCCAGGGCGATCCGCCGGTGGCCGGTCTCGATCCGGCTCAGCGTCGACGGGCTCAGAAAGCAGCGAGCTGCCAGGTCGTCGAGCGACCAGCCGCGCGCCACCCGCAGCCCCCGGATCCGCTGCCGAACCAGGGCGTCCAACTCACCGTCTTGCGTCATACGCAAGATGCTATGCCATCCCAGCAATAGGCCGGTACGGTCGTCGGCATGGCACATTCTCACCTGGGCGAAATGCTCGACCTCGACGCCGACGTTCTGCACGAGTTCCACCGCGAGGTGATCGCCTGGGCCGGCTCGCTGGTCCCCGACCGGCCACGCATCATCGACGTGGGCGCCGGCACGGGCACCGGCGCCCTCGCGTTGGCCCGACACCTGCCGGACGCCGAGGTCATCGCGGTGGACCTCTCCGACGAGATGCTCGAGCACCTACGGCACAAGGCCCGGGCGTCCGGCGTCGCGGACCGGGTCCGCACCGTGCAGGCCGACCTGGACCAGCCGTGGCCGGACCTCGGGCCCGCAGACCTGGTGTGGGCGTCCGCCTCCCTGCACCACATGGCCGATCCCGTTCGTACCCTCACCCAGGCCCTCGCGGCGCTGCGCCCCGGCGGCATCCTCGTGGCCACCGAGCTGGACTCGCTCCCCCGGTTCCTGCCCGACGACGCCGGTGCCGCGCTGGAGGAACGCGGCAACGCCGGCATCGCCGAGATCCGCGCCGAGGCGGGAATGCACATGGGCCAGGACTGGACGGCCCACCTCACGGCGGCCGGCTTCACCGTCGAGGCGCAGCGGCGCTTCGACATCGCCCTGCGAGCACCCCTGCCCCCGGCCACCGGCCGCTACGCGCAGCTCTGCCTGGAACGCCTGCGGCACGGTCTCGACGGCCGGCTCAGTGCCGACGACCTGGCGGCCCTCGACACGCTCGCGGCCGGCGTCCTCGACCGCGACGACCTCATCGTCCGGGCGACCCGGACGGTATGGCTGGCTCGGCGTCCGTAGCGACCCGCGTCCCCCGAACCCACGCCTCGCGGGGCCCACGACGCCGGGCCCCGCGAGGCTCAGATCAGGTGCAACTCCCGGGCCCGGCGGACGGCCTCCCGGCGGCGGGTGGCGTCCAGCTTGCGGTAGATGTTGCGTACGTGCGTCTTGACCGTGTTGACCGACAGCGACAACTCGCCGGCGATCTCCACGTTGGACAGGATGCTCTGCAGGTAGCGCAGGATGGTCAGCTCCCGCTCGGTGAGCGGCTCCCCCAGCGCCCGGCCCGGCTCCGGGCCCGGCCGACCGGCCGGCTCCCGCGCGCCCCGGACCAGGTCGCTCACCGTCGGCCAGTGCGCCGTCCCGGAGTCCAGGTGGGCGGCGAGCAGGTCCCGCACCTCCGGCTCGGCGCGGCTGAAGGCCCGCCGGTACCCGTCCGGTCCGGCCAGTTCCAGGGCCCGTTCCAGCAGCCGCCCGGCCCGCCGCTCGTCGCCCGCCCGCCGGGCGAGCACCGCGTCGAGCAGCGCCGCGTCGAGCCGTACGGGCGGCGGCCAGGCCGCGGCGTCCGGGCCGTCCCAGTCCGGCTGGGCGTGCCCGGCGGCGCGGGGGTCCCCGGCGCGCAGCTCGACCCGGGCCAGCGCCACCGCCACCGCCGGCGCCACCCCCTCCGGATGGCGCAGCCCGTCCGCGAACAACTCCCGGGCGGTGCCCAGGTCGCCGTGGGCGGCCCGCAGCTCCGCCTCGGCGGCCAGCAGCCAGCCGGCGAGCTCCCGCGCCCCGGCCGAACCCTCCCCCGCCCCGCCGAGGCGGTCCCGCGCCGCCGCGAGCAGGCGCAGGCCTGCGGCCGGGTCACCCCGGTCGTTCAGCAGCTCTGCCCAGCACAAAGCGGCGAGCGCCGCGACCGGCGGCTCCCCGGCATCGCCGGGGTCACGGAGGCCACCAGGAACGCGGGGGTCGCCAGGTGCGCCAGGGGCGTCGCCGCCGGTGGCCGGGGCGGCCAGCGCCAGGTGCGCCGCTGCCTCGTCGGGCAGGTTCCGGTGCAGCGCCACCAGGGCCAGCGCCAGGTGGCCGTGGGCGCAGTCGACCCGGCAGGACCAGCCCTGACAGGCCGGCAGGGCCAACGCCTCCTGGGCGGTCCGCTCGGCCGACCGCAGCTCACCGAGGGCCGCGTGCAGCAGGGCCGACCGGCTCGCGCAGAGCAGTTCGGTGCGGGGCCGGTCGCCCTCCCGGGCCGCCGCCAGCGCCGGCCCGAACTCGGCCGCCGCGCCGCGCAGGTCGCCCTCGGCGAGCGCGACCAGGCCGAGCGCCGCGCCGGCCGTCGCCCGCACGTCGGCGTCGTCGGCCGCGCCGGTACGCGGGTCGTCCGCCGACCCCTCGGGGGTACGCGTGGCGAGCAGCCGGTGCGCCGCCCGGCGTACCTCGTCGTGGTCGCCGGCCAGCCGGGCCAGGGTGACCTCCAGCGCGGTGGCCAGCCGACGGAAGCGGTCCCGGCGCGGCACGGGCAGCGACCGGGCGTGAGCGGCGGCCCGGTGAAGCTGCGCGGCGGCGGCGGTCGGATCACCGGCGTGGGCCCGCTCGGCAGCGGCGGCGAGCCCCAGCTCCGGGTCCCGCCGGACCGCCTCCTCCGGCGGCGCGGCCGGCGGCGGCCCGCCCGCGCCCTCGCGGTCGTACGGGACCAGCTCCGGCCAGCGGGTGACCAGCACCTCGGTGGCCCGGTCCCAGTGGCCGGCGGCGAGGTCGTGCCGCAGCGCCTCGGCGGGGCGCCCGTGCCCGGCGTACCAGCCGGCCGCCCGCAGGTGCAGCTCGCGCAGCTCGTCGGCGGGCAGCCCGGACAGCTCGGCCCGGAGCAGGTCGGCCAGCAGCGGGTGGCAGCGGTACCAGGGCGGCCGACTGTCGTCGCGACGCACGAATCCCCCGGTCGCGGCCAGCGCGGCGAGCACCGGCTCGGCGCCGGGGCGGCCGGTCAGCGCGTCGACCAGGTCGGCGCGGAACGCGTCGGCCACCGCGCCCCGGCGCAGGCAGTCCCGGGCCGCCCCGTCGAGCGGGTCGAGCACCTCCTCGCGCAGGTAGCCGGCCACGTCCGGCTGGTCCCCGCCGAACTGCTCCAGCCAGCGCACCGGGTCCGGCCGGTCCCGCACGGCCAGCGCGGCGAGCCGCAGCCCGGCCGCCCAGCCGGCGGTGCGCTCCCGCAGCCGGGGCACCACCGCCGCCGGCAGGTACACGCCGTGCGCGGTGAGCAGGTCCGCCACCTCGTCGTCGGTGAAGGCCAGCTCGTCGGGGCCGACGGTGGTCAGTTCCCCGGCCAGGCGCAGCCGATGCAGGCCCGGCGGCAGGTCGGTGCGCGCCCCGACCAGCAGGCGCAGCCGCCGGCCCGCGTGGCGGAGCAGGAACTCCAGCCCGGTCAGCGCCGCCGGGTCGGCGATCCGGTGCAGGTCGTCCAGGACGAGCAGCACCGGGCTCTCCCGGGCGGCGAGCGCGGCGGCCAGCAGTTCGAGCTGGTCCGGGCGGGGCGGCGCGTCGGCCGGGGCGGGCGGGGGCGGCTGAGCCGGGTCGGGCCGCCCGTCGGGGGCGCTGCGCAGCGCCGCCGCCAGGTACGACCAGAGCCGCGCCCCCGTGTCGCCCGCCTCGACCGTCACCCACGCCGGGGTCGGCTCGACCGTGCGGGCCCAGGAGCCGAGCAGCGTGGTCTTTCCCCAGCCGGCCGGGCCGGAGACCAGGGTGACCGGGCCGGCCGCGCCCTCGTCCAGCCGGCGCAGCAGCCGGGGCCGGACCAGCACCGGCTCGGCCAGCGGGGCGGGGGCCAGCCGGGACGCCAACAGCGGCGGCGGTCCGCCCGCCCCGGCGCTCCCGGCGGCGGGGCCAGGGACCGCGTCCCCGTCGTGGACCCCCGGCCCGGCGCTCGTGGCGGCCACGACCGTGGCATCCCCGTCGTGCTGCGGCATCCGGCCCCACCCCCCCACGGACGCGTCCACTTCCCCAGGTCGTGCGGCGGGCGGTTACCCGGCCCCGGCCGGTTCACCCCTTCGGGGGGAACCCGCTTCACCCGGCGGGCGGCCACCGTGGGGGCACGCGGGGGGCCGGCCGCGGGTCGAGCGGCGCCCGCCGCCGGACGAGGGGCCGCCGACGACGAGGGGTGGGACGGATGGGACGCGGGACGCGGGGGGCGCGGGCGGTGGCCCGTACCGCCGGGGTGTTGACGGCCGGCGCGGCGACGGCGGCGGCGCGGGCGCTGCGGCGCGGACCCGGGCCGGCGGTCCGGTCCCGCCCGGGGGGCCCCGGCGGCCGGGAGGACCGCTGGCAGGTGGTGACCGTCGACCGGCCGCCGGAACGGGTGCTGCCAGGCGGGCGACGACCCGAACCGCTGCGCCGCCTCGGCGACGGGGTGGAGGTGACGCTGCGCCCGGCGCCCGGCGGGCGGGGCACCGAACTGGCCGCCCGGTCGGCCGGCGGCGGCCCGCTCACCGGGCCGGCCGCCCATCTGGTCGGGGACGACCCCGGGCTGCTGATCCGGGAGACCCTGCGGCAGGTCAAGCAACTCGCCGAAACCGGTGAGCTGCTTCGCTCGGACCGCTCTCCGCTGGACGGGCCGGCGGGCCACCTCTCGGACGGACCGTTCGACGGCCCGTACGACGGGTCGGCGCGCGGATGAGGGCGCTCTGCTGGCTCGGCGCGGAGGGCCTCGGGATGCGCGAGGTGCCCGACCCGGAGCTGCGCAACTCCGCCGACGCGATCGTCCGGGTGCGGCGCAGCGCCACCTGCGGGGCGGACCTGCCGCTGCTCGGCGGCCGGGGGCCGAGCCTCGACGTCGGCGACGTGCTCGGGCACGAGTTCCTCGGCGACGTGGTCGAGGTGGGCCCCGGGGTGCGCCGGCACCGGGTCGGCGACCGGGTGGTGGTCTGCGCCGTCGTGGCCTGCGGGAGCTGCTGGTACTGCCGGCAGGGCCTTTACGCCTGCTGCGACAACGGCAGCACCGGGGCGGCCGTGGCCGAGCAGGCGTGGGGGCAGCCCGTCGCCGGCTGTTACGGCCAGCCCCGCTCGGCGGGGGGCTTCGCCGGTGGCCACGCCGAGTACGTCCGGGTGCCGTACGCCGACGTCGGGGCGTTCGCCGTGCCCGACCCGGTGGACGACGACCGGGCGGTCTTCGCGTCCGACGCGGTGCCGACCGGCTGGCTCGGCGCCGAGCTGGGCGAGGTGCGCCCCGGCGACGTGGTGGCGGTCTGGGGGGCCGGGGCGGTGGGCCAGATGACCGCGCAGGCCGCCCTGCTGCGCGGCGCGGCCCGGGTGGTGGTGATCGACCGGTACCCGGATCGGCTGCGGTCGGCCGAGCGGCACGTCGGCGCGGAGACCCTCGACTACCGGGCCACCGACGTCGCGGCCGAACTGCGCGAGCGCAGCGGCGGGCGGGGCCCGGACGTCTGCGTGGAGGCGGTCGGGGTGGCCTGGGACGGCACGGGGCCCCGGTCGCTGGCCGACCTGTTCGCCGCCGCCGGGCGGGCCGGCGCGGTCCCGGACCGGCCGATCGCGGTCCGCGAGGCGGTGCACGCCTGCCGCAAGGGCGGCACGGTCGTCGTGCTCGGCACGTTCACCGGGTTCGTCGACACGTTTCCGCTCGGCGCGGTGCTGCACAAGGGGCTGACCGTGCGCAGCTCCCGGCAGCACGGGCAGCGGTGGATCCCGATGCTGCTGGACCGGATGGCCCGTGGCGAGATCAACACCGGCCACCTGGCCACCCACCGCCTCCCCCTGGAGCAGGGCGCGCACGGCTACGACCTGTTCCGCGAGCGCGCCGACGGCTGCCTGCGCGCGGTCTTCACGCCCTGAGCCGGTCCCTGAGCCGTCCTCGGGGGCCCGGCTGTTGTCGGGGGCCGGGCGGGGTGTCGGCCCGGGTGGGACACTCGCAGGATGCGTGAGGACCGGGCGTACGACGTCGTTCTGTTCGGGGCCACCGGGTTCACCGGGGGGCTCACCGCCGAGTACCTCGCCCGGCACGCGCCGGACGGGCTGCGCTGGGCGCTCGCCGGGCGCAACCCGGCGAAGCTGGCGGCCGTCCGGGACCGGCTGGCCGGCATCGACCCGGCGCTGGCCGGGCTGCCGCTGCTCACCGCCGACGTCACCGACCCGGAGTCGCTGCGCCGGGTCGCCGGCAGCGCCCGGGTGGTGGCCAGCACGGTCGGGCCGTACGTGCACCACGGCGAGCCGCTGGTCGCCGCGTGCGCCGCGGCCGGCACCGACTACCTCGACATCACCGGCGAGCCGGAGTTCGTCGACAGGATGTACGTGCGCCACCACGCCGAGGCGGTGCGCACCGGGGCCCGGCTGGTGCACGCCTGCGGCTTCGACTCCGTCCCGCACGACCTGGGCGTCTGGTTCACCGTCAAGCAGCTCCCGGCGGACGCCCCGATCACCGTGGACGGGTTCGTCCGGGCCGGCGGGAGGTTCTCCGCCGGGACGTACCACTCGGCGCTGACCGCGTTCTCACGTACCGCCGAGGCGAGCCGGGCGGCGCGGGAGCGCCGGGCCGTCGAGCCCCGGCCGGAGGGCCGCCGGGTCCGGGCGGTGCCTGGGAAGGTGGGCCGGTCGAAGGAGCTGGGCACCTGGGCCGTGCCGCTGCCGACCATCGACCCGCAGGTGGTCCGCCGGTCGGCGGCGGCCCGCCCGGAGTACGGACCGGACTTCCGCTACCGGCACTTCGCCGCCGTCAAGCGGCTGCCGACGATCGTGCTCGGCGCGGCCGGGCTGGGCGGCCTCGTCGGGCTGGTCAAGCTCCCGCCGACCCGGCGCTGGTTGCTCGGCCGGCTCGCCTCCGGGCAGGGGCCGAGCCCGCAGCAGCGGGCCAAGTCCTGGTTCCGGGTGCGGTTCCTCGGCTCGGGCGGCGGCCGGCGGGTGCTCACCGAGGTCTCCGGCGGCGACCCCGGGTACGACGAGACCGCGAAGATGCTCGGCGAGTCCGCGCTCTGCCTGGCTCTGGACGAGGGCCTGCCGGCCACCTGCGGCCAGGTGACCCCGGTGACCGCGATGGGCGACGCCCTGCTGGACCGGTTGACGCGGGCGGGGATGACGTTCCGGGTCCTGGACGCGCCCCGCTGAACGTCAGCCCGGCTCGTCGCCGGGCGGCGGGTTGTACGTGTGGGCCCGCTCCTGGCCGGAGAGGGCACCGATGGCGTCCATGATCTGGTCGGTCACCCGACGACGGGCCGGGGCGGAGCCGGCGTTCCCCCGGTGTGCGGGGAACTCCAGCACCGGGCCGAACCGGACCACCGGCCGGGCGGCGCCGGGCAGCAGGGCCGCCGCCGACCCCAGCCGGGCCGTGCCGGCCACCGCCACCGGCACCACGGGGGCTCCGGAGGCCATCGCCAGCCAGGCCACCCCGGTGCGCCCCCGGTGCAGCCGGCCGTCCCGCGAGCGGGTGCCCTCCGGGTAGATGCCGAAGGCGCCGCCTGACTCCAGCAGCGCGAGGGCGGCATCGAGCGAGGACTGGAACTCGCGGTTGACGCCCCGCCGCACGGGGATGGCCCCGAGGCCGGCGAAGAACTGGCGGCGCAGCAGCCCGCCGGCACCGTGGCCCTCGAAGTACTCCGCCTTGGCCAGGAACGACACCGGGCGGGGCGCGGCCAGGGGGATGAGCACGCTGTCCTGGAAGGACAGGTGGTTGCTGGCCAGGATGACCGGACCGGTGGCGGGCACGTGCGACGCCCCGTCGATGCGGGGATGCCAGGCCAGCCGCATCAGCGGTCGCAGCACGGCGCGGACGGGGGCGGCGGCTCGGGGCAAGGGACTCTCCTGGAGTGAGGGGTCCCTCGCACTATAGCGACCGAACGTTCGGACGTTATTGGCCGCGCGCGTCGCTACACTTTCCCGATGAGTCCCCGCTCGTCCCTTGCCGACGCCGCCCGCACGCGCGCCGCCATCCTGGCGCACGGCGCCGCGGTCGCCTCGGTCGAGGGCCTCGCCGGGCTGACCATCGGCCGGCTCGCCACCGACCTCGGCATGAGCAAGTCCGGGCTGCTCGGCCCGTTCGGCAACAAGGAGACCCTGCAACTCCAGGTGGTCGAGGCCGCCGCCGACGTGTTCTGGCGGGAGATCTGGGAACCGGTCGCGGATCGGCCGGCCGGGCTGCCGAGACTCGCCGCCGTCTGCGGCAGTTGGGTACGCCACCTCGCCCGTCCCGTCTTCCCCGGCGGGTGCTTCTTCATCGCCGCCGCCAGCGAGTTCGACGACCGACCGGGCCCGGTCCGCGACCTCGTCCTCGGGTACGCCGACCGCTGGCACCGCGAGCTGCGCGGGCAGGCCGTGCGGGCCGTCGCCGACGGGGACCTGCCCGCCGGCACCGACCCGGAGCAGTTGATCTTCGAGCTGACCGGGCTGGCGCTGGCCCTGCACCAGGCGCTGCGGCTGCGCCAGGACGCGGGCGCGGTGCCGCGCGCCTGTCAGGGCATGGGGCGGCTGCTCGGCGTTCCGGTCCGGCTTCCGGCTTGACCCTCGACCAGGTCGAGGCAACAGGATCCTCGGTGTGGAGAGCGAACTGCGCAGCATCGGCGAACTGGCCCGGGCCAGCGGGCTGACGATCAGCGCCCTGCGGTTCTACGACCGCTCCGGTGTGCTGGTGCCGGCCCTGGTCGACCCGGTGACCGGTTACCGCTGGTACGCCGACGACCAGGTTGCCCCGGCCCGCCTGGTGGCGGGGCTGCGCCGGGTCGGGATGCCGCTGGCGGAGATCGCCGCCGCCGTGCGGCACCGCGCCGAGCCGGCCGTGGTGCGCCGGCTGCTCGACGGGCACCTGCGCCGGCTGGAGGACGGCCTCGCCGACGCCCGCCGCGAGCTCTCCCGCGTCCGCGCCCTGATCGATCCCGAGGAGAACCCGATGACCACCACTCTTGCCCTGTCCCGCGTCGACCTCGCCGCCGCGATCGACGCCGTCCGCTTCGCCGTCGGCGCCGACCCCGAGATGCCGATGCTGTCGGCGGTCCTGTTCGAGGCGGACAACGACGGCGTACGCCTCGTCGCCACCGACCGGTACCGGCTGGCGGTGTCCCGGGTTCCCGGCCGGGTCGACGGGGCCGGGGCGCGGGCGCTCGCCCCGGTGGCCCTCGTGGACCGGATCCGCGCACTGCTCGACACCGACGCCCCCGAGGCGCTGCTGCGGCTGGACGGGGCGAGCGTCTCCGTCTCCGTCGCCGACGACGAGGTCTCCGACACGGTCCTGCCGTACGACGCCCCGGACTACGGGCGGCTGCTGCGCGGGCACGTCGCGCCCGCGTACCGGATCGAGGTGGAGGTGCCGGCGCTGCGCGCGGCGCTCGCGGGCGCGACGCCGGCCCGGGTCCGGCACGAGGGCGTCGACGTACCGGTGACGGTGCTGGGCCTGGACGACGCGGGCGGGCTGCGGGTCCTCGACGGCGAGGCGCCCGCCGACCCGGGCGCGGTGCGGGTCGGGGTCAACGGGCGGTACCTGCTCGACGCCCTGGACGCGGGCGACCGGGGCCAGCTCGTGCTGGAGCTGGACGGCCCGATCGCCCCGCTGGCCGTGCGCCGGCCCGACGACGCCGACGCGTTCTCGATCCTGATGCCGATCCGCCTGTGACCGCCGGCCGGGGTCGTCGACCCGCGCGGCCCCGGCGGACGGTCACAGGGCCGGGCCGGTGGCGCGGGGCGGCGACGGTAGCATCTGGAGGTTCCACCTGACCCCCGGACGGAGGCGTACGGAGCAGCATGCTCGACATGGAGTTGATCCGGAAGGATCGCGAGGCGGTGGCGACCGCGCTGGCGAAGCGACTGGATCCCGCCGAGGTCAACCGGGCGCTGGACGAGATCCAGCGGCTCGACCAGGAACGTCGCGCCCTCATCACGGAGATCGACGCCGAGCGGCAGCGCCGCAAGGCGGACGCCCGGGCGTACGCGGCGGCGAAGCGGGCCGGCACCACGCCGGAGAGCGTCGCCCCGGAGGCGGAGCGCAAGCAGCTCGCCGAGCTGGAGTCCCAGCTCGACGAGGTGCAGTCCCGGCTGCGCGACCAGATGAGCGAGCTGCCCAACCTGCCCGCCGACGACGTGGTCGCCGGCGGCAAGGAGGCCAACCGGGTCGTCAAGACCTTCGGCGAGCCGCCGGCCATCGAGAAGGTCCGCGACCACGTCGAGCTGTCCCGGTCGCTGGGCCTGGTCGACTACGAGCGGGGCGTCAAGCTCGGCGGCTCCGGCTTCTGGATCTACACCGGTCAGGGCGCGCGGCTGGAGTGGGCGCTGATCAACTGGTTCATCGACCGGCACGTCGCGGCGGGGTACGAGTTCCTCCTCCCGCCGCACCTGCTGCTGGACAGCGTCGGGTTCGCGGCCGGGCAGTTCCCCAAGTTCTACGACGACGTCTACCACCTGGACCGGGAGTCCGCCCCGCGCGGGCAGTTCCTGCTGCCCACGGCGGAGACGGCGCTGCTGGGCACGTACCAGGACGAGATCCTGGACACGACGAAGCTGCCGCTGAAGACGTTCGCGTACACCCCCTGCTACCGGCGTGAGTCGGCCGGGTCACACTCGGACGAGCGGGGCACCGTGCGGGGCCACCAGTTCAACAAGGTGGAGATCTTCCAGTTCACCCTGCCGGAGCAGGCGGACGCGGCGCTGGAGGAGATGCTCGCCCACGCGGAGAGCCTGGTGGAAGGGCTGGGCCTACACTACCAGCGCAGCCTGCTGTCGGCCGGCGACGCCAGCGCGGGGATGAAGAAGACCCTCGACATCGAGGTGTGGATGCCGAGCACCGGGAAGTACAAGGAGGTGTCGTCGGTCTCCTGGGCCGGCGACTACCAGGCCCGTCGGGCGGCGATCCGGTACCGGGAGCCGGGCGGCAAGCAGACCCGGTTCGTGCACACCCTCAACGGTTCGGCGCTGGCCACCAGCCGGCTGTTCCCGGCGATCCTGGAGCAGTTCCAGCAGCCCGACGGCTCGGTTCTGGTGCCAGAGGTGCTCCGCGACCGGGTGGGCACCGACCGCCTCACCCCCCTCCGCTGACCACTGCGACAGAAGGCGGGGGCCGAGTGGCCCCCGCCTTCTGTCGCCGGCACCCGGGCCCGGCGGACCACCCCGGCCCCCACCCTCGCCGATCTTGCACTTTGGGCCCACCATAAGTGCGTAATGGGGCATTTGTCGGGGCCGCAACTGCAAGATCGCGAGGCTCAGGAGTGCGTGGGCCGGCCGGGCGGGGCGGTGACTGCGTGGGCACGTCAACCGGGTCGGTCCGGCGGCGCTATGAGCCGGCGGAGGCTTGCGAGACCGCGCCTTCCTTCGGGAGCAGGCGGCGGGAGCGGCGGGAGAGGCTGGCGCTGTGACGCCCCGGCTTCCGACCAGTCCAGCGAGGTTCGCTACTCGGCCCTGACCAGCCGCAGGCCAATTCCGCTCCCCGATGAGCATGGAGCGTCGGGGCCAACGCCCTGCACAATGACGCATGTCCATGCATTGACAGCCCTCGCAACACGCTTTAATCTCTCCGCAAATTTCAGCTCGGCTTGCAATATTGCATCAGTCGAGCCCTCACCCGCCGCAGCATCACCACGGTTCCCCCCGACCCCCGTCAGGAGTTCCGATGCATCGACGTAGCCGCCGCCCGGCGGTCCTCGCCCTCGGCGTGATCGCCAGCCTGCTCGTCCCAACCGCTGTGGCGGCACCGCCGGCCGCCGCGGCCCCGTCCGGCGGCAAGAAGGTCATCGCCAACCTGTTCGAGTGGAACTGGCCCTCGGTGGCCAGCGAGTGCACGAGCGTCCTCGGCCCGAAGGGGTACGGCTACGTCCAGGTCTCCCCGCCCCAGGAGCACGTCCGGGGCAACCAGTGGTGGGTGGCGTACCAGCCGGTCAGCTACCGCATCGAGTCCCGCAAGGGCACCCGGGCGCAGTTCCAGTCCATGGTGAACACCTGCCACGCCGCCGGGGTGAAGGTGATCGTGGACGCCGTCGTCAACCACATGTCCGGCCAGGACGCCGGCGGCACCGGCTGGGCCGGCTCGTCGTACGGCCACTACGACTACCCGGGGATCTACCAGACGCAGGACTTCCACCACTGCGGGCGCAACGGCGGCGACGACATCGCCAACTACAACGACCGGTACGAGGTGCAGAACTGCGAGCTGGTCAACCTCTCGGACCTGAAGACCGAGTCGGACTACGTCCGGTCGAAGATCGCCGGATACCTCAACGACCTGCTCTCCCTCGGCGTGGACGGGTTCCGGCTGGACGCCAGCAAGCACATGCCGGCCGCCGACATCGCCGCCATCAAGGGCAAGCTGTCCCGCTCGGCGTACCTGGTGCAGGAGGTCATCCACGGCGCGGGTGAGCCGATCCAGCCGCCGGAGTACACCGGCAACGGCGACGTGCACGAGTTCCGCTACGGCAAGGATCTCGCCCGGGTGTTCCGCAGCGAGAAGCTGGCGTACCTGAAGAACTTCGGCGAGGGGTGGGGCCACCTGCCCAGCGGCGCGGCGGCGGTCTTCGTGGACAACCACGACACCCAGCGCGAGGGTGGCGTGCTGACCTACCGCGACGGCGGGATCTACGCGCTGGCCAACGCCTTCATGCTGGCCTGGCCGTACGGCTCGCCGACGGTGATGTCCAGCTACACCTTCAGCAACCGGGAGGCCGGCCCGCCCTCGGACGGCGGCAACAAGACCTTGAACACCACCTGCTACTCCGGCTGGGAGTGCGAGCACCGCTGGCGGGTGGTGGCCAACATGGTCGCGTTCAACAACGCCGTCCAGGGCGCGGGCGTCGCCAACTGGTACGACAACGGCAACAACCACATCGCGTTCAGCCGCAGCGGCAAGGGCTACCTGACGGTCAACGACGAGGACGGCGCGGTCAACGGGCGCTCCTACCACGCCGGGTTGCCCGCCGGCCGGTACTGCGACGTCATCCACGGTGACTTCTCTGGCGGGGCGTGCAGCGGCCCGGTGATCACCGTGGACGCGAGCGGCTGGTTCGCCGCGAACGTCGCGGCCCACGACGCGGTCGCCATCCACGTCGACGCCAAGCTGAGCTGAGTGGAAGGGAGGGCCCTCTCCGGGAGCATTTCGCACAGGAGAGGGCCTCACCCCGAACATGTGGTTACAGTGCATTTGTGCTGTTTGCCCGATTGACTTCGCGGTGGGTGCTCGGCTGGCTGGCCGCCGCGCTCGGCGTACCGCTGCTGCTGGCCGCCGCCCTGCTCGCCGGCCGGGCCGCGACCCCCGACCCGGTCCGCCCGGCGCCCCCGCCCGCCGCCGATCCCGCCGAGAACGCCGCGCCCACCGAGGACGCCGCCCCCACCGACGAGCCGGTCCCGGCGGCGGCCCCCGCGCCCGCCACCCTGCCGGTCGTCGACTACGACCCGGCGCCCACCGGCTTCCCCGCCGACCCCCACCCGCTGGACGCCACCCCGCTCACCGAGGGGCTGCGGCCGAGCCGGAACGTCGCCGCCTACGACGCGCCCGGCGGCCGGCCGCTGGCCTTCCTCGCCCCCACCATCAACGGCGTCAAGCTGACCGTGCCGATCGTCGAGCGCCGGACCGGCTGGACGGCGGTGCTGCTGCCCTCGGCCAACCGGCGGCTCGCCTGGCTGCCACCCGGCGACGACCGCAGCGTCGTGCCGCTGCGCGACCAGATCGTGGTGGAGCGCCGGCAGCACCGGCTCACCTGGCACCGGGACGGCCGGGCGATGAAGTCGTGGCCGGTCAGCCTCGGCATGCCGGGCCAGTCCACCCCGCTCGGCCGCACCTTCGTCCTCGGCCGCACGCCCCCGCCCGAGGCGGTGTACGGCGGCGTGGACGTCTACGCCCTCGGCGCGGTCCCCGACGACCCGGACGCCGTCCCGGCCGGGCTGCGCGGCGCGCACATCGGCGTGCACAGCTGGCACAACGACGACACTCTCGGCGAGAACGTCACCAACGGCTGCATCCGGCTGACCCGCAGCGCTCAGCGCCAACTCCTCGCCGAGGTCCCGCCCGGCACCGGTGTGCTGGTGGTCGACGCCCTGCCCACCCCACCCCCGACCGCCTGACACCACCGGAGCCTCAGCAGCCAGCCACCCACTCTGATATCACCAACGAAAGAAATTGATATCACCCGAGGGAGTCCGCGACGAGAGGCAGGCCCGTGACCCGACCCGTCCTTGACGTCGACGACGAACTGCTCGCGAGGCGGCGAAGATCTTCGGCACGGCCACCGAGAAGGCCACCGTCAACGCGGCTCTGAAGGCTGCGGTCGACCGGGAGAAGCGCCGGGAATTCGCCGACTGGCTCAAGAGCGGCGGCCTGCCCGACCTGACGGGACCAGTCTCCGGCAAACGGGACGCCGCGTGAGTCGCGAGCACTCAGCCACGCCTACGCCCTTCTCGCTGAACGGCGCTGACCAACGCGTTATTCAAGGCTCCTAGTTCGACACAAGGATGAGATCGATCCCCTGATCAGGATGATAAGTCCACGACGCTCGCACCTTGCCCATTGCGCCGCCTGCTTGCCGTCCAGCGCAATCACTTATCGTCCTCGCATAAAAAGAGGCGCAGAAACGGCTGTTGCTGGCATTGGCCGACGCGTCCAACTGCCCGCTATCCCCTGGCGGCAATCGCTCGTCACGCCCAGGCAGCACCAAACTGCCCACTGTGACCTGATCGCCGGTTGCTAAACAAGGTTCCTAATCATTGTCGGGCTTTCGACAGTTGATCATCATGCCATCTTAGTTCTGGGACGCCCACCCCGTCGCCGGAGGGCGCTGCGGGAAGCCCTCCTGCAAGTCGCATCGGTGACAGTAGCGCGGCCCTCTCGGTCTTGATCCTTATGGTCATGCAACGGCGCGGGCGAGCCATGGAACTTCCATCACCGACCTGCTGCCTGACTGCGTATCAATCTGGGGGTTCGGTGGGGATTTTCGACATCATCGGCACGGCGCTCTCCGTCGCGACGACGATCGGCAAGGTGGCGGGGGCGCTCAGCGGGGCCCTCAGTGGCGACCTGGTGCATCTCGGCCGTGCGCAGGTCGGCAACAGCAACCCCGACCTCGGTGAGGTCGTGTTCTGGCGGGACAAGCAGACGGGCATGCTGATGGTCGGCAACCAGTCGACCGACACCAGCGTCGCGCTCTTCTTCCCGGGGAACCCGTACGGTGGCGCCGGCGCCGAGTCGATCATTCTCGGGAGCATGCAGAAGTTCCCCGTCGGCGACATCTTCACTCAGTACGCCAATGCCGACGTGGACGACCTGGTCATCACCCCCTTCCTGGACGACTCCAGCGCCCAGGCGGAGGCCGGCG
Organism: Micromonospora sp. NPDC002296; assembly: GCF_040296145.1. NCBI lineage: Bacteria > Bacillati > Actinomycetota > Actinomycetes > Micromonosporales > Micromonosporaceae > Micromonospora > Micromonospora sp. NPDC002296. Next base: position 47,470 of record NZ_JBEOWQ010000032.1, on the reverse strand, counting down.
TGGGCACCGGTGGCCCCACCGGCATCTCGATCCAGGCGTCCGGTCAGAACATCGCCCCGAGGGCCAAGGTGCAGCTCGGTCCGTCCGTCGTGATCGAGGCGTCCGACACCACCGTGCAGGTCGCGGTGGTCGGCGGGCTCGTCCTCGCCGGAATCGTGCTCCTCAACGTACGTGGTGCCGGCACCACGGCCGCGCGCATCCTGAACGTGCTCCGCAAGCCGTCCGACGCACTCGACGACGACACGTCGATGACGGTGGCCATCCCACAGGGCATCGACATCGCCAACGGCATCTCCTCCATCGACGTGATCCTGGCGGTGCAGAGCGCGAGCCCGACCGCAGCCATCCCCGCCCTGGCTCCCCACCCCGACGCCGTGCCGTTCACCGACGAGGACCTTGCCCGGCTGGCAGCGTCCACTCCCGGCCAGTGACCATGGTCGAGATCACGACACCCGATCCGCTTCCCCCGGGAACCGTCGGTCAGCCGTACCACCTGGAGTTGCAGGCCGCGCACGGCATCCCGCCGTACTCGTGGTCGACGGCGAACGGTGAGCTTCCCTACGGCCTGGCGCTGGACGACGAGGGTCTGGTCTCCGGGGTGCCGAAGGCCGAGGTGATCCTGTCGGTGCAGGTCCGTGTCCGGGACTCGTCGGAGCCCGCGCCGCAGTCGGCGCGGAAGTGGCTGAACATCGTCATCCGACCGGCCGGCCGGTTCCTGATAACGACCGCCGAGCTGCCGCCGGCGAAGCAGAACACCAGTTACCGCTTCGCACTCGCGGCGACGGGCGGAGCGCCGCCCTACGTCTGGTCCGTCGACAGGGACTCGTTGCCGGTCGGGATCGAACTGGACGCCACGACCGGAACGCTCGCCGGCACCCCGTCCGCGCCCGGCTCGTCGTCCTGCGAGTTCGAGGTGACCGACGACGCCGGCAACCACGCCGCCCGCACGCTGCCGCTGACGGTCCTCGGCGAACTCGGGGTCACGACCACGGACCTGCCGGCGGCGATGGACCAGCGCCCGTACGACGTCACGTTGCGGGCCGGCGGCGGAGCGCCACCGTACACCTGGGCCGTCACCACCGGCGCGCTTCCGGCCGGTATCGAGCTCGACGCCGCCGCCGGCCGGCTGAGCGGCACGCCGCAGAGCACCGGAACTTGCGCCGTCAGCTTCACGGTGACGGACAGTCAACAGTCCCACGCCAGCAGCGCGACGATTCCGCTGACGGTCGCCCCGACCGCCTGCCTCGCGACGATAACCTCGTTCACCGGCCGCGTGGAGGTCGTCGTACCGGATGTCAGGAACAGGGTCATCGTGTCGTGGCAGACGGAGGGCGCCGCGGTGGTCTACTTCGACCGGGAGGTGGGCCGGTTCGCGAACCCCGGGCCCAGCGGCCAGGTCTCCATCGAGTACCGGACCAGCGTTTCGGGGCCGATCGACCCTCCGGTCCTCCCCGGCACGATCACCTGCGTGGACCAGTACGGGCTATCGGTCCTGGCCCCCATCCGCCGGGCGCAGGACGCGTCACGCTCCGCCGTCCCCGGGAGGAGTCGGTCTACGCCCTGAGACCCGCCTCCGCCGCGCCGGCCGTCGGCCGCTGGCACGGCACGGTCGGACCCACCTCCCCGCTCAGGTTGCGCCACAGGAACTCCAGCGTCAGCGCCCAGACGAAGGCGCGCTGCGCGTTGTTCGCCGCCGCGCCGTGTCCGCCCTCGACATTCTCGTAGTACGCCACCTCGTGTCCGTGCTCGCGCAGCCGGGCCGTCATCTTGCGGGCGTGCCCCGGATGCACCCGGTCGTCCCGGGTGGAGGTGACGAGCAGCAGCGGCGGATACGGCTGGTCGCCGCGGATGTTGTGGTAGGGCGAGTACCGGCTCAGGTAGGCCCAGTCGGCCGGCTCGTCCGGGTCGCCGTACTCGGCCATCCACGAGGCGCCGGCCAGCAGCCGGTGGTAGCGCCGCATGTCCAGCAGCGGGACGTGGGCGACGACCGCCCCGAACAGCGCGGGGTAGCGGGTGAGCATCACCCCCATCAGCAGGCCGCCGTTGCTGCCACCCTCGATACCGAGTCGCGCCGGCGTGGTGATCCCCCGGGCCACCAGGTCGGCCGCCACCGCCGCGAAGTCCTCGTACGCCCTGGGCCGGTCCTCCCGGAGCGCGGCCCGGTGCCACGGGGGCCCGTACTCGCCGCCGCCCCGGATGTTCGCCACCACGTAGGTGCCGCCCCTGGCCAGCCAACCCCGGCCGATGACGCCGCTGTAGTGCGGGGTCAGGGAGACCTCGAAGCCGCCGTACCCGGTGAGCAGGGTCGGGCCGCCGGCCGCGTCCGGGTCGCCCACCACGAAGTACGGCACCCGCGTCCCGTCGGCCGAGGTGGCGAAGAACTGCCGTTCCGCCAGGCCCTCCCCGGCGAAGAACGTCGGGGCCCGCTTGAGCGTCTCGACCGTGCCACCGACCCGTCCGAGCCGCAGGGTCGCCGGTTGCCGGAACCCCTCGGACGCGAGCAGGTATTCGTCGCCGGTGTCGCGGTCGGTCTCCACCACCCGGCTGTGGCCGGACTCCGGTACGCCCGGCAGCGACTCCCGCCGCCAACCCGTCGCGTCGGGGGTCAGCACCTCCAGCCGGCTCCGCACGTCCGTGAGGGTGGCCAGGATGAGATGGTTGCGGGTCCACGCGTGCCCGCCGAGCGCGGTACGGTCGTCCGGCCTGAACAGCACCGCCAGGTCCCGCCCACCGGTGAGGAACGCGTCGAGCCGGGCCGCCAGCAGCGCGCCTGCCGGATGGGTGACACCCTCGACCGTCCACGGCGAGCGCAGCCGGATCACCAGCCACTCCCGGTGCACGTCCCACTGGGCGTCGTCCGGCACGCCGATCCGCAGCCGCTCACCCTCCCGGGTCAGCAGGTAGCTCTCCCTGCGGTAGAAGTCCAGGTCCCGGACCAGGAACGTGCGCTCGAACCCGGGCGTGCAGTCGTACGAGGCGTGGGCGGCGACGTCGTCCGGCTGCCCCTCGAAGACGACCTCGGCCGCCGACAGCGGCGTGCCCCGCCGCCAGCGCCGGGCCACCCGGGGATAGCCGGAGCTGGTCAGCGAGCCCGGCCCGAAGTCGGTGGCCACGTAGATGTGGTCGACGTCGATCCAGCAGACCGTGCTCTTGGCCTCGGGAAGCGTGAAGCCGCCCTCGACGAAGGCGCGGTCGATCAGGTCGAACTCGCGCACCACGAGGGCGTCGGAGCCGCCTCGGGACAGGCTGACCAGGCAGCGCTCGTACCCGGGGCGCAGCACCGTCACACCGTCCCAGACCCAGTTCTCGCCCTCCTCGGCGGCCAGGGCGTCGAGGTCGAGCAGCACGTCCCACTCGGGCTCGGGCCGGCGGTACCGGTCGAGGGTGGTCCGCCGCCACATCCCCCGCGGATGCGTCGCGTCGGTCCAGAAGTCGTAGTAGAAGCCGTCCCCGCGCCACCCGGGGTAGGGAATGCGGTCGTCCGAGTCGAGCACCTGCCGGATCTCGGCCCGCAGGGCGGCGAACCGCTCGTCCCCGGTCAGCGCGGCCAGAGTCTCCGCGTTGCGGTCCCGCACCCATCCGGCGGCGTCCGGTCCGTCCAGGTCCTCCAGCCAGAGGTACGGGTCGTCATGCTCATCAATCAGCCTCGCCACGTTGTCACTATCCCCCCACGCGTCAACTCGAACTACGACCGCCGGCCTGGTATGGCCCGCGACTGGCGGGGTATGACGCGAACATGAGGGCGAGTTTCCGGATCGGCCGGGTCGCGGGCGTGCCGGTCGGGGTCAACTGGAGCGTCCTGGTCATCTTCCTGCTGATCGCCTGGGGGCTGTCGGCCAACCAGTTCCCCCGGTCGTACCCGGACCGGCCGACCTGGGCGTACGTGCTCGCCGGGCTGAGCGCCGCGGTGGTCTTCTTCCTCGGGCTGCTGGCCCACGAGGTCTCGCACGCCGTGGTGGCCAGGCGCAACGGCATCGAGGTCGGTGGGATCACCCTGTGGCTCTTCGGCGGGGTGGCCGAGCTGCGCGGGGAGGCCCGCGACCCCGGGGCGGAGCTGCGCATCGCGGGGGTCGGGCCGCTGGTCAGCCTGATCATCGGCGTCCTCTTCGGCGGCATCGCGGTGCTGCTCGCCCTGGCCGGGGTGCACGGGCTGTGGTTGGGGGCGCTGGCCTGGCTGGCCGGCATCAACATCCTGCTGGCGGTCTTCAACGCGCTGCCGGCCGCCCCGCTGGACGGTGGCCGGCTGCTGCGCGCCGCCGTGTGGAAGGCCACCGGCGACCGGACGAGGGCGTCCGTGGTGGCGGCGCGGGCCGGCTGGATCCTCGGCGTGCTGCTGATCGGGCTGGGCCTGTGGCAGTTCCTGCGCGGCGTGGGGTTCGGCGGGCTCTGGCTGGCGCTGATCGGCTGGTTCCTGATCGGGGCCGCCGGCCTGGAGGAGCGGCAGGCCCGGACGGGCAGCGCGCTGCGCGGGATGCGGGTGGCCGACGTGATGACCCCGCAGCCGCAGACCGCGTCGGCGGAGATGACCGTGGCCGACTTCGTCGACCACTACCTCTTCGCGTACCGGCACTCGGCGCTGCCGCTGACCGAGGACGGCCGGCCGGTCGGCCTGGTCACCCTCGACCGGGTACGCGGCGTCCCGGCCGACCGGCGGGCCGCGACCACGCTGGCCGAGGTGGCCTGCCGGGCCGACCAGCTCGTGCTGGCCTCCCCGGACGAGCAGCTCACCGACCTGCTCCCCCGGCTCAGCGAGTGCGCCGACGGCCGGGCGCTGGTGGTGACCGACCAGCGCCTGGTCGGCATCGTCTCGCCCAGCGACATCAGCCGTGCGGTGCAGCGCGGCAGCCTCCGCGACCAGGTGGCGGCCGGCCACCACTGAGCCCCCTTGATCGTCTGCTGTGCACCGGCACCCGCTCCGGCGTGTCGCGCCGGTCAGCCGCAGACGATCAAGGGAAGGCGGGTCAGCGGGGGAAGTGGCGGTCCAGTAGGGCTGTGCGGAACTTGCCTGCGGGGTCCAGGGTGCGCAGCAGGGCCAGGAAGTCGCCGTGCCGGGGGTACGCGGCGGCGACCGCCGCCGGGTCGAGCGTGAACACCTTTCCCCAGTGCGGTCGGGGCGCGAACGGGGCCAGCCGAGCCTCCACCTCGGCCAGCACCGGGGCCACCGCGTCGGCGTCGTCGGTCCAGGTGAAGTGCACGGCGACGCTGTCCCGCCCGTACTGCGGGCTCAGCCACAGCTCGTCGGCGGCGACCGTACGCAGCTCGCAGACCTGGAGCACGGCGGCGATCCGGTCCGCCACCGGGTCGAGGGCGGCCAGCGCGTCCACCGCCGCCGCCCGGGGCAGGTGGTACTCCGACTGGAGCTCGTCGCCGCTGCTCGGGGTGAAGCCGAGCCGGAAGTGCGGCAGTCGCTCGTGCCAGGGGCCGGGCTCGCCGAGCTGGGCCGTGCAGTTGCCCGCCGGCATCCCGGGCACCGGGTGCACCGGCCCGGCCGCCGCCGTGGTGCCCAGCCAGTCGGCCTGCGGCGGCGGGGCGTCGGCGAGCTGCTTGCGCCACACCTGGCCGATCCGGCCGCCGCGCCAGTCGGTGAAGAGGCTGACGCTGTACGCCGAGGCGAACGCCTCGTCCAGGGCCATGCGGGGCAGGCCGAGCCGGACGTACTGCCGTATCTCGAAGGCGGGCAGCACGTCCAGGGTGACCCGGGTGACCACGCCCAGCGCGCCGAGGGCGACCACCATCCCGGCGAACCGGTCGCCGTCGGCGTCCCGGCGCACGGTCAGCAGGTCCCCGTCGGCGGTGACCAGCTCCAGGGCGGCCACGGCGGTGGCCAGGTTGCCGATCCCGACGCCCGAGCCGTGGGTGGCGGTGGCCACCGCGCCGGCCACCGAGATGTGCGGCAACGACGCCATCGTCGGCAGGGCGTACCCGGCGGCGTGCAGCCGGATGGCCAGGTCGCCGTAGCGCACGGCGGCGGCCACCGTGACCGTGCGGCGCTCCCGGTCCACCTCGACGGTGGGCGGCAGGCCGGCCAGCGACACCAGGTCGCCGGTGGTGTCGCCGAACCGGTTGAACGAGTGCCCGGTGCCGACCGCCCGGACCCGGTCGCTGCCGGCGACCAGCCGGCGCAGCTCGTCCAACCCGGACGGGCGGTGCCGCCGGGCGGCGGCGTACCGGACGTTGCCGGCCCAGTTGCGCTCCGGCACGCCCGGTGCCCGGTCGGCGGGCCCCGCCCCGGGCACACCGACGCCCGCTTGTGCTTCCTGCTCCTCTGCGTCCACGTCGCACTCCCGTCGCTCGGCGTCGTCGGCCGACGCCCCGGGGCGGCACCGGCCGGGGGCGGTTGGCCCGGGCGTCGTCGGGGAACCCTACGTCGATGAACAGCTACCTCGATCCCGCCCCGCGCGGCGACGTGTACCCGTCCGAGGAGATCGACGCGACCGGCGTCGGTCCGGGCCCCGGGGACGGGCCGCCGGCCGGGGCGCACGCCGCACCGACGCCGGGCCCGCCGGGCGAGTCGCACTCGATCGTCACCCACCACCTGGACGGCTCGACCGAGGTCGTCACCGACCTCGACGGCGACGGGATCGCCGACGTGGTCCAGTTGGACCTGGACGGCGACGGCGTCCCGGACATCACCTACCTGGACAGCGACCGGGACGGCCGCCTCGACACGATCCTGCGCACCCCGCACCCCGCCCGCTGAGGCCCGGCCGGGCGCGCCGAGCGGGGCCCGGGCGGGCGCGAGGACTCAGAGCTGCGGGATGACCTCGGCGGCGACCAGCTCGACGTGGTCCAGGTCGGCCAGGTCGAGGACCTGGAGGTAGATCCGCTCGCTGCCGATCTCGGCGTACCGGCCGATCCGGTCGACGATCTCGGCCGGGGTGCCGGCGAGGCCGTTCTCGCGCAGCTCCGCCGGCTCCCGGCCGATCACCTCGGCCCGCCGTCGCACCTCCGCCTCGTCCCGGCCGCAGCACAGCACCAACGCGTTCGACCAGCGCATCCCGGCCGGGTCCCGGCCGATGTCGGCGCAGGCGGCCCGGACCCGGTCGAACTGGGCCACCGAGTCGGCGACGGAGACGAACGGCAGGTTGAACTCGTCGGCGTAGCGGGCCGCGAGGCGGGGCGTGCGCTTCGGCCCCATGCCGCCGAGCAGGATCGGCGGGCGCGGCTGCTGCACCGGCTTGGGCAGGGCCGGCGAGCCGGTCACCGGGTAGTGGCGGCCCGCGAAGTCGAACGTCTCGCCGGCCGGCGTCTCCCAGAGCCCGGTGATGACGGCGAGTTGCTCCTCCAGCCGGTCGAACCGTTCGCCCACCGAGGGGAACGGGATGCCGTACGCGGTGTGCTCGTCGGCGAACCACCCGGCCCCGATGCCCAGTTCCACCCGGCCGCCGCTCATCTGGTCGACCTGGGCGACGCTGATCGCCAGCGGGCCGGGCAGCCGGAACGTGGCCGCCGTCATCAGGGTGCCGAGCCGGATCCGAGAAGTCTCCCGGGCCAGTCCGGCCAGCGTGGTCCAGGCGTCCGTCGGGCCCGGGTCGCCGCTGACCGCGCCCATCTTCAGGTAGTGGTCAGACCGGAAGAACGCGCCGTAGCCGGCGTCCTCGGCGCAGCGGGCCACGGCGAGCAGCTGGTCGTAGCTGGCCCCCTGCTGGGGTTCGGTGAAGATCCGCAGTTCCATGCCCCGAGCATAGGGAGCCCGTCGGGCCCCCGCCGCGAAAGGAAGGCCGCCGGGGCGTACCGGTCAGGGTTGGCCGAGGCCGGCCTCGCGGGCCCGCTGGATCGCCTGGCTGCGGTCGGCGACCTGGAGCTTGCCGAGCACGTTGGACAGGTGGTTGCGGACGGTCTTCGGGCTCAGCGTCAGTCGGCGGGCGATCACCACGTTGCTCAGCCCCTGCGCGACGAGGTCCAGCACCTCGCGTTCCCGGTCGGTCAGCTCGGGGAACGGCGCCGGGCCGCCGGCCCGCCCGCCGGCTAGGAAGCCGATCGCCCGGCTGGCGATCACCGGCCCGAGCAGCACCTCGCCGTTGGCGACCGCGCGGATGGCCCGTTCCACCTCGCCCGGCGCGGCACCCTTGAGCAGATATCCCCGCGCCCCGGCGCGCAGCGCGGCGAACACCGAGTCGTCGTCGTCCAGCATCGTCACCACCAGCACCCCGATCCCCGGGTGCCGGGCAACGATCTCCCGGGTGGCCTCCACGCCGGACCGCCCGCCGAGGTGCAGGTCCATGATGATCACCTCGGGCCGGGTGCGGTCGGCGAGCCGGACCGCCTCGTCGGCGTCCGCGGCCTCGCCGACCACCTCCAGTCCCGGCGTGGACGCCAGCAGCGCCGTCATGCCGAGCCGGAACACGGGATGGTCGTCGACCACCGCCAGCCGGATCACCGCCTCGCCACCGCCCACCGCACCGCCACCCGTCACCGCCGCACCGCCAGGCTTCGTCCCGTCCGCGTCCCCGGCACCGTACCGGCCTGTGCCGGCACGCCCGAAGGCTGCCGCCGGCCCGCCGACGGATCGGCCGGGGCGGGGGCGGCGGTCGGCGGCTCCGGGCCGGGGTCGGCGGTCGGCAACTCCTGGCCGGGGTCGGCCGGGGCCCACCCGCGCTGGGCGGGGACGGCCGACGGCCGGTCGCCGTCGACCGGCGGCAGGCGGTCGGCCGGCACCCGGACGGTGACCTCGGTGCCGCCGTCGGGCGCCGGGCCGATCACGCACAACCCGCCGATGCCCTCGGCCCGCTCCCGCATGGAGAGCATGCCGACCCCGGCCGGCGTGCCGACCGCGACGCCCCGGCCCGGGTCGGTCACCCGGACGGTGAGCCCGTCCGGATCCCGCTCGACCGCCACCCGGCAGGTCGGTGCGCCGGAGTGCCGTTGGGCGTTGCGGACCGCCTCGGAGACGATCCCGTACACGGCCGTGGCGACCGGCTCGGGCAGCGGCAGCGGCAGCGCCTCGACCAGCACGGTCAGCCCCGAACCGTCGTACCGTTGGGCCAGCTCGTGCAGGGCGGGGACCAGGCCGCGCTCGCCGAGGACCGGCGGCAGCAGCCCTCGGGCCAGGTCGCGGACCTGCTCGACCCGCTGGTCCGTCTCGTCGCGCAGCCGGTCCAGCAGCCGTCCGGCCGCGCCCGGGTCGGTGCCCAGCAGGTTGCGGGTCGCCTGGAGGCCGAGCGCCACCCCGGCCAGGGCGGGCCCGAGCCCGTCGTGCAGGTCCCGGCGCAGCTTGCGGCGTTCCGAGTCGCGGGCCTCGGCCAGCCGGGCCCGGGAGACGACCAGCGCCCGGCTGGTCGCGGCGAGGCTGGCCGCCGAGGCGACCACCGGCACCAGGTCGACCAGCGCCGAGCGGGTGCGCCCGTCCAGCCGCTCGCCGGCCCGGGCCCACGCGGTCAGCCGCCCCACCTCCCGCTCGCCCCGCCGCAGCGGCAGCACCAACGGCTCCCCCAATGGCCCGGCGGACGCGCAATGGGCGGTGCACGGGTCCGGGCCGTCCACCTCGATGCCGCAGGCGCCCAACCGCAGCGACTCGGTGAGGCTCCGCGCCACCCCGGTCAGCACGTCGGTCGGGTCCTCGCTCGCGCTGATCCGGTCGCCGACGCCCCGGACCACGCCGATCGGTTCCGCCGCCGCGCCGTGGATCAGCCGGTCCACCCGCCGCTGCACCCACCACCGGCCCGGCTGCACGGCAGCCGCGACCAGGGCCGTGACCAGCACCCCGGGGACCGCCCGGCTGGCCGGGAGCAGCGCGTCCAGCGTGGTCACCCCGACCACGTACGCGGCGACCAGCAGGAAGGTCAGCAGGAACCAGACCAGCGTGCGGCGGACGGCGATCTCGATCCCCCACAGCCGCTGCCGCAGCACCACGGCCAGCACGGCGGCCGGGAAGAACGCCTGCGCGGCCAGCATGGCGGTCGGCGGCAGCCCCTCCGGCACCGCACCCGCCCAGTCGGCGGGCAGCGCTATCGGGGCGAAGCTCACCGCCAGCAGCACCGTGCCGACCGCGAGCCAGCCCAGGCCGACCCGTTCGGCGGGCGGCGAGACCCGACGCCGCCACAGCAGCCCGGCGGCGGCGACCAGCCCGAGCAGCGGCACCAGGGCGGTGAGCACGGGCTGCACCCGGGCGACGAACTCGGCCCAGTCGGCGCTGCGGATCGCCAACGGCGCCCCGGACGGGGCGCCGCCCAGCCCGGGATAGGTCAACTGGAACAGCTCGGTCGCGGCGACCACCGCGGCGCCGACCGTCACCGCCACCTGGGGACCCACCGTGAGCCGGCTCTCCCGGATCAACCAGGGCAGCACCACGATCAGCGACAGCATCCCCGGCACCCAGCCCCAGTGCCGGGCTGAGGTCAGCAGCGTGACCTCCGGCAGCCAGGGGTACACCCGCAGCAGGTCGAGGTACTGGGCGCCCAGGCCGGCGATCCCCCCGCCGACCCCGGTGACCGCCAGCAGCCAGGCCACCGGGTGACTGCGGCGCAGCAGGATCAGCCATCCGGTCGTGCCGTACACCGCGCAGTCGGTGTAGTCGACGAGGAAGTAGAGCTGGGACAGCCCCCACGGGCGGCGGGCGAGGGCCCAGCAGAGGGTCGTGGCGGCGAGCAGCAGCACGCAGCCGACCAGCACCGTCCAGGCGGCGACCGGGCGGCCGGGGTCATCACCGGCGTTCGGGACGGTCAGCGCGCGCGGCACCGGGTCGACCAGCATGGCGTGATCCTGTCAGTCGGAGCGGCGGTTGCCGAGATCCCGGTGCTGCGCAACGGGTGTCGGTCCGGCGACAGTCGCGCGGGGCCCGGCCGGAAGGGGGTACGGCCACGGGTGGGACACGGGCGCCTCCCGGCGGGACGTGGTCGTCGATGGACCGGCGGGTCGGGGTGCGGGCGACACCGCCGGTCCACCGAGCGTGCCGGTCCCGGTGTCCCGGCCGCATGGTGCGCGCCGTCCCGGCCACCCGGGAACTTCCGCCGGGCAGGGGGCGCCCAGTGGGCCGGTACCGCCGTCCCTTCCCGCCGGGACGCCGGGCCGTCCAACGTCTGAGCCGCGGATGCCGCAGGCCGGCGCCGCGAGTCCGACGGCGCCGGGACGGCGCCGCGACGCCCGGGGCGAGCAGGAGGCAACCATGGACGGACAGGACCGGACCCGACTGACAGATGCGGTACGGGAGCTGACGCCGGAGCTGAGCCGGCGGGCGGAGGAGATCGAGGCCGCCCGGGAGCTGCCCGCCGACCTGCTCGACGGGCTCCGGGCCGCCGGCTGCTTCCGGATGTTCGTGCCGCGCAGCCACGGCGGGTACGAGGCGGACCCGCACACCGGGCTGGCGGTGCTGGAGGAGTTGGCCCGCGCCGACGGCTCCACCGGCTGGACGGTGATGATCGGCGCGGAGACGCCGCACCTGCTGGCGTTGCTGCCCCGGGACCGGTTCGACAAGCTCTACGCGTCGGGCCCGGACGTCGTGGTGGCCGGCGGTTTCGCCCCGCAGGGACGGGCCGAGCTGGCCGACGGCGGGTTCCAGGTAACCGGGCGGTGGGGGTTCGCCAGCGGCTCCCGGCACGCCGACTGGATCTTCGGCAACTGCGTGCTCACCGGGGACGGCCAGCCGCTGCCCGGCCCGAACGGCCAGCCCGTGGAGATACGTTCGATGCTGCTGCCCGCCGGCTCGGTGACGGTGCAGGACACCTGGCACACGCTGGGGTTGCGCGGCACCGGCAGCCATGACGTGCTGATGGAGTCGGTGTTCTGCCCGGTGGAGCAGAGCTTCGACCTGTTCACCGGGACCCCGTGCGTCCCGGGGCCCGGGTTCCTCGCGCCGCTGGCGCAGTTCGTCCTGCACCTGGGCGCGGTGGCCGTCGGGATCGCCCAGGGTGCCCTGGACGACACCGTGGCGCTGCTCGACGGCGGCCGGCAACGGCTGTACGCGCGGCAGTCGCTGGCCGACTCGCCGGCCTTCCGGGTGCAGCTCGGCCGGGCCGACCTGAACGTCCGGGCGGCCCGGGCGCTGGTGCGGTCGCTGGCCCACGACCTGTTCCGGGCGGCCCACGCGGATGACCCGGCCGCGGTCGGGGCACTGCACCCGCAGATCTCCGCCAGCCTGCCCTGGGTGACCGAGGTCGCCACCGCCGCCGTGGACGCCTGCTACCGGGCGGGCGGGGGCGGCGCGGCCCGCGACTCCTCCCCGGTGCAGCGCCGCTTCCGGGACATCCACACCTTCGCCCAGCACGCGGCGGCGGCGGAGGGCTGGCTGGGCAACAACGGCGCCCACCTGCTCGGCCGGCCGGTCGAGCTGGCGTACTAGGTGGCGCTTCGCGGGATCGGCGTGTCGTGCGGTGGGCACCGCTGGTCGGCGCCGGTCAGCCCGCCCGGTCGATCACCTCCTCCGGCGTCAGCGGCGCCTTGGGGTGGTGGGTCAGGCACAGCGGGGTGTCGACCTTGACGAACGGTAAGCCCTCGCCCGCGACATAGAACTGGCCGCTGCTCAACAGCCCGATGTCGGGCAGCCGGCCACCCTTGGCCTCGGCGAGTTGCCGCGCCGCGTCGATCTGCGCAGGGGCGTTGAGCAGACCGAAGAACTGGGTGGTGGCGTTGCCCGAGATCTGGTTGTGCAGGCCTTTCGGGGCCTGGGTGGCGAAGACCAGCCCGAGGCCGTACTTGCGGGCCTGCGAGGCCAGCGCGATCGTGCTGGCCGTGCAGGCGGTGTTCCCGGTCGACGGGGCGAGGGTCTGCGCCTCGTCCATGACGAACAGGCCACCGAGCGGCCGGTCCCCGGCGGGGTGCCGCCGCACCCAGGCGAACAGCGCCATCTGCAACTGGTTGACGAAGCTCTGCCGCTCCTGGTCGGAGGTGAGCCCGACGAAGCTGACCACCGACACCCGGGCCCGGCGGCCGGGCGTCGGGGTGAGCAGCAGCCCGGGATCGGCCGGGGCGCCCGTGCCGCCGAAGAGCGGGTCGGTGACCATCGCCGCCTTGAGCGCCTCGGCCAGTTCCAGGGCCAGCTTGTCGGCCCGGGCCAGCCGGCTCACCCCGTCGGGCAGGTCGGCGAGGAACTCGGTGAAGCCGGGCAGGCCCACCATGCCGCTCCTGGCGTACGCCAGCAGCGCCTCCGTCAGCACGGCCTTGCCCTGCTGGGCGAGCCGGGTGGGCCGGTCCACCCCGGCCCGGGGCGCGAGGGCCTCCACCGCCGAGCGGATGGCCTGGTCGAACTCGTCCGGCGAGTCCCGCACGGGGCTGAAGTCCGGCAGCGGCTGGAAGCTCAACGGCCGCCCGGCTTTGACCCGGGGAGTCCAGACGACGACCTCCGTGTGGTCGAGGTAGTCCCGGGCCCGCTCGTCGTCGCCCGGCTCCCAGCCGGCCGGCGGCTGCGGCCAGGCGTCCCCCAGCCGGGCCAGGTCGTTGTTCGGGTCCAGCACGATCGAGGACACGCCCTGCCGGGCGCACTCCTCGACCAGCCGCCGGATCAGCACCGTCTTGCCCGATCCGGAGCCGGCGAAGACCACGGCGTGCCGGCGCAGCGACTCCAGGTCCACCTGGAACGGTCGCCGCCCGTCCGTGGTGTGCCCCAGCCGGACCGCCGCCGGGTCCGGCCCGTCGCCGCCGGCCGGCCGCTCCCCCGTCGCCCGGCCGTCGGCGGCGGCCGGCACCGCACCACCGGGTGCGCCCGGGACCGGCCCGTCGGGGGTTGCCGGCACCAGGCCGTCGGCGGCCCCGGAAACCGGCGTCGCCGGCTCGGCCGGCACGGGGACAGCCGACCCGGAGGCAGCCGGGGTGGGGGCGGCCGGGACAGGGGCGGCCGGGGCGGAGGCGCCGAGCACCGCACGGAACAGGGCGGTGCCGCTCGCCGGCCGGCGGGCGAGCAGCCATTCCTGGTACGCGGCGTCCGGCTCGCGGGCCAGCTCGCGCAGTGCGGCGAACACCCGCAGGTCGGCCTCCGCCACGGCGCACCGAACCCCGCCGGCATCGTCGAACTCCGCCAGCACCTGACCGGTACGCGGGCCGGTCGGCCAAGGGCCGTTGCGCAGGAGCACCAGTCGCCGCTGCGGGTACTGCCGGTCCAGGCCGGCCATCGTGCAGGCCGCCCGGACCCGGGCGAGCGTGGCGCTCGCGTTCGGGTGGGCGATGCCCCGGAAGCACCAGTGCGCCTCGTTCTCGGTGGCCTCGTCCAGCACCTCGATGAGGCGGCCGTGCAGCGCCGGCTTGCGCCCCGGCAGCGGGTCGTGCTTGTAGGTGGCCCCGGTCGGGGCCTGCTCGGCGATCCACGCGGCGAGCCCGGCGGCGAGCAGCGGCGGCAGGTGGACGTCCTCGGTGCGGTGGTCGAGCGCGGCGCTCACCTCGGCCGCCGCCAGCAGCAGGGCGAACCGCTCGTCCAGCGGGCGCAGGTCCGCCGTCCCGCCCGGCATCGGCCGCCCGACGACCGGGGGGTCCCCGCCGTCGACGAGCCGCTCGAGCAGGGTCACCTCGTCGGCGTCGCGGCACCGGGTGACGTGCCGGTCCACCCGGCGCAGCAGGGCTCTCGGGGTGAGGTTCGGGGCGTCGGCGAAGGCGTCGGGGCTGACCGGCCAGGTCGGTTCCGGCGGGGTGAACCGCAGCTCGGTGAAGACGGCGGCGAAGCGCTTCTGCACGATGGTCCGCCCGATCTCCGGCGTCGGGATCCGGTCGGGCAGCAGGGAGACCCGGAACCGGTCCGCCACGGAGGTGGGCGCGCTGCGGGTCAGCAGCTCCCAGGTGTCCGGCAGGCAGGAGACCACGAGCAGCGTCCGGCGGGTGGCGTCGCGCAGGGTCAGCAGGCCGTCGGCGAGGGGCCCGAACGCGGCCACGTGGGCGTCGTCGAGCTCCGCGCGCGGGTCGAACATGGACGTGCTGGTCTGGGCGAGAAGCGTGTCGAGCTGGTCGACGGCGATCACCGTCGGGTCCAGGGTCAGCGCCATCAGCCGGGAGATGTCCTGAACGACCTGCTGCGGTGGTCGTACCGTGCTGGTCAGCCCCCACGCGGCCCGGCCCGCCGGGTCGCCGGGCTCGCTGATCAGGTGGGCGTAGCCGACGTCCTGGTCGTCGAACTCCTGAGAGCCGTGCAGCACAAGGGCCCGGACGGTGTCCTGGCAGTCCCGCCCCACCTCGCGGTGGTGGGTGCGCAGGGCCCGGACGAAGGTGTCCAGGTGCTCGCGGGTGAGCGGCTGAAGGCCGGCCACCGCGTCCCGGACGTCGATGGGGATGCCGAGCTGCGAGGTGAGCCGGCGCAGGAACTTGCGCAGTTGGGTGTCCCAGCCGCCGGACTCACGGCCCATGCCCTCCACCATGGCCAGCGCAACGCTCGACCAGAAGGTCCGGCCGCTGACCATGTTGACCAGGAAGAAGTAGCCGCCCTCGCGCTGGATGCGCTCGCGGACCGCGCCGAGCAGGTGGGTCTTGCCGGAGCCGGCCCGCCCCTGCATCGCCACCCCGAGGGGCCGGCTGGTGTCGTCGGTGCGGGCCCGGGCCACCCCGCGCAGGATCTCGTTGGCCACCCGCTCGTGCAGTTCGGGCACGTCGCAGGGGGAAGGCCGCCACACGTCGTCGGGGGTGACCGCCGGGTGGAAGGTCAACGCCTCCAGCGCGGCGCGCTCGTCGTCAGGAATCATGCCGCCCCGATCGACAGGGTGTGGTTGTCCTCGTCCCCGATGCGCACCGCCGCCGCCCGGTCCCGCGCGGTCAGCGACTTGCTGTTGGTGACCGGGATGATCCGTACGCCGTCCTGCCGGACCAGCACCCGCAGCGCGGCGTCCACCGCCGCGCGGTCGGTGCCGACGAGGTGGTCGCGCAGGTCGGCGAGGCCGACCCAGGCGCCGGGCCTCGCGGCCAGTTCCCGGTACGCGGCCCGGACCAGCTCCGCGACGTCCCCGTCGCCGGTGGGGGCGGCCGGGGGCGCGTCCTCGACGGCCGGGGGCGGCCCGGCCGGGTCGGCGGCGGTCTGCTTGAAGAGGTCGGCGGGGCTGATCCGCAGCCGGTCCAGCCCCCGGTGCAGGTTTCCCAGCAGGGTGAACAGGGAGCGGCTGGCCGAGCCGCCCGCCTTGGGCGGGACGCCGGTGTGCAGTTGGCGCATCACCCGCCAGCCCTCATCCGTCAGCTCGTGCGAGAGCAGGCGGCGGCTGCGGTCGGTCTCGACCAGGCCCAGCTCGACCAGCTTCTTGTTGTCCTTGCCGGTGAGCGCGAACCCGGCCAGGTCCCGCAGCTCGGCGTTGGTCAGCTTCCGGGCCTCCACCATCAGCACGACGAGCGCTTGGATCTGGTTGGGGGTCAGGCTCGGCAGGTCCGCGGTGCTGCTCGACATGGTGCCTCTTTTTCCTGTCAGGGGTGCGCGCCGGCCGCGCGTCGTCGGGCCAGCAGGTCCCGGATGCTCCGGATGACGGCCTGGACGTCGGTCAGCACCTGTTCGTTGGTGAACCGGAGCACGTCGAGCCCCAGAAGCTGGAGCTGTACGTCGCGCCGCCGGTCGTCGGCGAACATGATGGCTCCCCGATGCTCCGGGCCGTCCACCTCGACCGCAAGCCCTTCGACCGTCCAGAGCAGATCCAGGCGGTACGGCCGACCCAGTGGATGCCATTCGTAGGTGTGGTTCCACCGCCGGCCACGGGCCCAGTCGTGCGGGGCGAGGGCACGCTCCAGGGCCTGTTCGGCGGCGCTGTCCGGCCGGGGTGCCCCGGCCGGCGGCGGGTACGCCAGGCCCACCCCACCCGGGTGGGCGGGGCTGTCGGAAACCCGACCGATGCCCCCGGTCAGCTCGGCGAGGTGCATCGGGAGCCGGAGCGGAACCGGTCGGACCCGGTCGCCTCCGTGCGGGAGCGGGCCGACCAGCCACACCGCGCACCGGCCGTGCTGGACCAGCCACTCGGCCGCCGCCACGAGCGCCCGCTCGTCCTCCGGCCCGGCCCCCTGCGGCGACTCGGCCACCAGCACGCAGGACTCCCGGTCGTACGCGGCGGCGAGTACCCGGGTGAGGCCGGCGGCCCGCACCTCGGCGGGAAAGCGCGACGGGCGCGCACGCCGTCGGTCGTCGCCGGGGCCCTGCGGGCCGTTCCCGCCCGGCTGTGCCCGTCGGTCACAGGGGCGGGCTCCGGCACGGCGGGAGCACAGGGCCCGCTCGGCCAGGTCGGCGAGGAACGGCCCGAAGTGGTCGGAGCGGGCCGCGACCCGGGCGGCGAGCTCCCGGGCGGCGGTGGCGCCGAGGCGTCCGCGACCGTCGAGCCGGGCCGCCCCGGGCAGCCAGCGGGGAAACAGTGCCCCGGCGATGTCCTCCAGCTCGTCGAGGAGGACGGTGACCAGGCTGGCGAGGGAAAGGCCCCGCGCCGGCCGGTAGGCCACCACCGCCGGCGCGGACGGCGGCAGCGGGTCGAGGGCCAATCGGAGCAGTTCGGGGTCGACGCCCGCGAGGTGGCTGACGCGAAGCGGCGGGACAGCCGTCCACCATTCCGGACCGGCCCCGCTGCGCATGGCCACGCACGCTACCGAGCCGGCGGCACGGGCGCTGCCCCCCGCTCCGGCTGTTGTCGAGAAGCCGACCTCGCCGGGCACGCGGCCGTACGCCGTGGCCGGGGAGACCGGGCTGACCGACCGGCGCGCACCTACGACAGGTTCGACGCGGCGACCGGCGCGGATCAGCTTCCGCCGGCCGGCCGCCGCCGCAGCACGTGGGCGACCGCGCTGACCGCGGTCGTGCCGGCCGCCATCCCGACCAGGATCAGGACCGCGCCGACCGCCCATAGGCCCGAGTCGTCGCTCGTCGCCGCCCGCCACGCCCAGGCGATGGTGAAGGCCGCCGTCATCACCGGCGCCACCAGCCAGGGGCTGAGCACCCGACCGCCGACGGCCGCGACCACCGCCAGGGACAGGACGCACCCGACGACCTGCCACACGTCGTACGGGCCGCTGACCGAGTCGGTCACCGGGTCGACCGTGTACTCCGTGTCCCAGCCGAGCCAGGCCCACCAGACTGCGACCGTCGCCACCGCGAGGACCAACCCACCGAGCAGAACACGCGTACGCGTCGAGGTGTTCACAACAAGATCCTCCCCCTGCCGACCCGCACGACGAACAAGCCCCCACCCCGATGAACTGCGACCTTGGACAGTTTCCGTCACCAGCGGACGGGAACTGTCCAAGGTTCGGAGGTGAGGGCCGTGTGCAGCGGTTTGCCTCGATCGGGGAGACTCGGGCGGCACCCCGCCCCTCGCGGCGACGGACCCGACCCCTCGGCACAAGGCTGGAGCGCATGTCACACACCCTCCCGATCTGGCTGGCCGGTGGCCTGCTGCTGGTGGGTGCGGGCTTCGGGACGACCCTGCTGCCCCGGTGGCGGGCCCGGGAGCAGGCTCGCCGTACCGCCTGGTCCACCGCCCGCGCACAGATCGACAGCGCGGCCGTCAGCCGGGACGCGGCCGGGATCCGGGTGCCCGAGGCCGAGCAGTTGCTCGCCCGCGCCGAGCTGATCGCCGCCGGCCGGGGCGGGTCGGCTGCGGCGAGGACGGCGGCCGGGCACGCCCGGCAGGCCGACCGGCTGTGGCGGGAGCACGCATGACCGGCCGCCTGAGCCAGGGCCGCCGCGAGCTGCTGCGCTGGGCGTTCCTCGGCATCGCCGTGGTCGTCCTGGTCGTCTTCCTGCTCGCCCAGCGGCAGAGCATCGACGTCAGCTACGGCAGGTCGCCGTCGTCCTCCCAGGGGGTCGAGGAGGGCTCGGCGGGCGAGCTGAGCGACGCGACCGTGCCCTCGGAGGACGAGCTGACCGCGTTGGTGGCTGCCGCCCCCGTGGTGCGGCTGCCCGGTTCGACCGCGCGGTGGAACGAGCAGCGGGTACGGGAGATCATCGGGAACCGGGACGTCCGCATCCTGGTCGCCCCGCCCGGGCTGGACGAGGACGAACGCCTCCGGGTGAAGGGCGTGAAGAACGCGACCGTCCGGGTGGTCGGCACCGAGGTGAGCGGGGGCCACTATCAGGCCGTCCCCGACGACCTGCCCGGCTGGCGCGACCAGTTCGCCGCCGACGACGTGACGGGGCCGCTGCTGACGCTCATCGCGAAGCTGGAGGACCAGCCCACCCCGCCCGACGGCGACGAGCTGCGCTGGCGGGAGCCGAGCGCCCGGGAGCTGGCCGTGGTCGCCGCCGACCTGCGGGCGACCGGGCTGCACCGCGCGCCGGGGGCCACGCTCGCCGAGGTTCCCGCCGTCAACGCCAAGACCGCCTTCCCGGACGGCGTCCGCGTCGTCGCACTCCCCCCGCAGCGCGACGGCGCGCCGGTGCCCCAGTACGGTCCCGCGCTGACCAGGCTCTTTCCGGGCACCCCGATCGTGGTGATGTACGGCCTCTGGATCGAGCACCACGGCCCGTGGCAGGAGGACTTCGCCGAGCTGGTCGGGGCGAGCTTCTACGGTCAGTTCGGCGGCCGGCTCAGCCTGTACGACTACCCGCAGTACAACGTGCTGGCGGTCTACCTGAACCGGGTCACCGACGTCCGCTACGCGGGCCTGTTCGACCGGCCCCTGCCGTACCGTCCGATCGATCCGCTCCGGGTGGCGCTGCCGGCGCTGCCGTGGGTGTTCGCGGCCTGCGTGGCGGCGTTCCTGACCCTGTCGATCAGGTCGCTGCGCCGCCTCGAAGACGGCCGGGACGGCCGGCGGGGCGGCCCGCGCCGGGGCGGCGTGCCGGCCCGGTTGGCCGGACTGACCGCCCTCGCCGTCGAGATGTCCCTGCTG
Source organism: Micromonospora sp. NPDC002296 (assembly GCF_040296145.1). NCBI lineage: Bacteria > Bacillati > Actinomycetota > Actinomycetes > Micromonosporales > Micromonosporaceae > Micromonospora > Micromonospora sp. NPDC002296. Next base: position 27,772 of record NZ_JBEOWQ010000032.1, on the reverse strand, counting down.
ACCGACGCCCGCAGCGACCCGGCGCTGACCCGGGGCATCGTCCGGCTGCAGGCGGCCCGCGAGGCGCTGGGCGAGGACCTGCCGGACCGGCACGTCCGGACGTTGCTGAACGAAGCGGCGGACGAGTTGGACGACGCCGCCCGCACGCTGGGCATCCCCGGCTACCGCCCGGACCTCTACCTCCGGGGCAGGTTGTCGTGAAACCGACCGTGCGCCGCCGGCTCGGCGACCTGCTCGGCACGTCCTTCGGCCGCGCGGCGCTGGCCTGCGCGGTCCTGGCGGGCTGGGCGTTGTGGAGCGGCGGGGCGCTGGACGGCCCGGTGGCCCGGCAGGTCCGCACCTCGTCGGTGTACGCCGCGCCCGGCGTCGACCTGGACCGGGCCGCCGCGGAACGAGTCATCGGCAACCGCAGGCTGGTCGTGGTGCTGCTCGAACCGGGCGCGAACCTGCGGGACGCCTGCGACCAGGTCGAGCGCGCCGCCGCCGGGACGGTCGTGCTGGTGATGAGCCGCGACGGCGACGACTACGACACCTACGGCTGCGCGCTGTTGCCCGGGCGCAAGAAGAAGAACTTCGGCCGGGCCGTCGTCGCCGAGATGACCGTCGGCCGGGGCATCGACACCTTCGTCGACCGTCCCCTGGAGGCGCTGAAGGTCGTCACCGTCAACTACGACCTGCTGGTGAAGAGCGGCACCGTTCCCGACGGCGCCCGCACCATCAGCCCCTCCCTGCCCCGGTACCTGCTGGCGGCCGCGGCGATCGCGGGCGTCATCGCCGCGGCGACAGTGCTCTACGTCGGAGGCCGGCGGGCCGGCCGGCTCGCGGCGACCCGCCGCAGCCGCCACGACGAGCAGGCGGACGACCGGAGCGCGCTCAGCGCCGCCGCCGCCGTCCTGGCCCAGCAGATCATCGACCTCGACCAGCAGTATGCCCTGGCGGACGGCCGGCCCGGCCGCACCAACCGGCAGTTCTGCCGGAGTTACCTGAAGCTGACGTCCGAGTACACCGCGCTGTTCGACGGCATCACGGCCTTGGACGGCGACGACGAGACTGCCGTACGCGAACTCACCGAGCGCGTCGACTCGCTGAGCCTGCGGGCCCGGTCCGTCGCCGAGGCGGGGACCGGAACCCTTCCTGCGGCTGACCGTCCTGCCCGGCGGGTGCGCCGTGGATGACGTTGTGTTCGAAGGACTCGCGGACGTTTTCGCGTCCGAGCCGTACGGCGACGCCGGCCTGCCACCTGGCTCACCAGCTGCTCAGGAGCACGCCGCCGGCCAGATGGCCTGGTTCGCCGGCATCCCCGGAACACCCGCCCGCGCCGGCGATGCCGAACGATCCACCGCAATGGCCGACGGCCCGGGTCAAGGTCATCGGCCCGGGCCGTCGGCTGTCACGTCACAGCCGCTCGTTCACGCTCCCGGTCAGGCGCGGGTGATGCGGACCGCGTCGGCGATGACGTAGCCGGTGCCGCTGGTCCACCGGCTCACTCCCACCTTGTTGCCCGCGCCCGCGGCCAGCGTGAACACCCCGAGTGACACCCATCGTCCCCCGTTGAGCCGCTGGTTCACCTTCACCGTCTGGCTGCCGCTGGTGGTGGCGACGACGTACGGGGTCGAGTCGTTGTAGCCCGGGTCGGCCGGGTACCAGACCGAGACCTCGTAGCTGCCGGTCGCCGGGAGGTCCGCTGCGAACCAGGCGGCATCACTGGCGGGGGTCGGGGTGGCGAACCGGTAGTCGGTGCCGAACCGCTGGCTGGAATAGGCCGAGGTGCTCCAGTTCGCGCTCGCGGTGAACCGGCCCGTGGTGGTGTTGTCGACCGTGACGGTGAACCCCTGCGGCGGCTCCGTGGTTCCGGTCGAGACGTCGAGATAGTCGCGGTCGATGTAGATCGTCACGCCGCCCCAGGTCTCGCTGGTGTCGCCGGTGTACTGGTGGATGCGCTGGTGGTTGCTGTAGTACGCGTCCGGGCAGTAGTCGCCGGCGTCGGTGTCCGCCACGCCGTTCCACCAGCCGAGGAAGAGGTGGTCGACGCGGGTGTACCGGGTGTCGTTGTAGGCGTTGCACAGATCCCGGACCCCGGAGGAGCCGCTGGAGTACATGCCCGAGAGGTAGCCGAGCGTGTGCAGCCGTTCGGTCCAGCCGGAGAGGTACGAGAGCACGGCCGCCTTGCACGACTCACCCGACGGGTACTGCTCGATGTCGTTGTAGATCGCGCTGCCGGCGGGGATGCCCAGCGCCTTGGCCGCGTTCACCGCGCTGGTCGCCCGGGTCGCGCCCTCGGACCGCGCCGTGGCGGGGTCGTACGACATCTTCGGCAGGCGGGTGCCGCACGGTGCCTGGCGGTCGAGCTCGATGGGGATGAGGTGCCAGCCCTTGGCGGCCTGGTTGGCCACCCAGGTCGCGGTCAGGTTGGCCTGGGTGCAGGATCGGCTCGCGCCGCTGATGTAGATGCCGACAGCACGGTAGGGGGAACTGTTGCGCCACGTGTCCATCGTCGACTGCGACGGGGCGGTGCACGTGTCGAAGCCCTTGCCGGTGTAGGTGCCCGGCTGCGGGCCGGTTGCCAGCGACGGTGCCACCGTGGCGGCCGTGGAGGCCGCGCGGACGGCGTCCAGGGACACCGGCCTGGCACCCGCGCCGAGCTTGGCGGCGGCCAGGATCCGGCGGACCGCCGGCTCGGTCTGCGGCGTGTGGACGGCCGTGACGAGTACGCCCGCGTCGCGCACCGCGACCTGGGCCGCCCCGTCGCGGGACACCAGGGTGTCCACGGTCGCCCGGCCGCCGGCCGTGACGGCGGTGTCCGCCGTGAGGCGCTCGGCGGTGACGGCGTCGATCGGCTCGATGATCAGTCCTGCCGTGCGCCCGACCAGCCCGGTGGGGCACCAGGGCTCGGCGCTCGGATGGCCGAGGTAGACCGTGCGTCGGTCGAACCGGACGCATGCGTGCGGGTCGGTGGACAGGTCGACGACCTGCCAGTCCGCCGGCACCGACACCTGGTAGCCGCGGTAGCTGACGATCTGCTCGTCCGTGGGGACCGCCCAGGTCGGGGTGGCCGCCACCGCCGGAGCGACGATGGCGGCCGTGAGGCCGGCCATGATCCTTCGTATCCTCATCGAGGCCTCTCCCTGGGTGAAATCCTTCGCGAACAACGCCAGACTTGGCAAATTCCTACCATGAGCGGGCCGCTCGCACCAGAGATCGGTGTCGATGGAATATCGGGGTTGTCCTCCCGCCACCCTCCGACCGCGCGGGCGCGGCGCTGCTACGACGGCCGCGTGCGCTTGATCTTGGTTCCGCAAAGACGCATCCAACCGGGAAGCCGAAGCAGCGGCTCGGTCCGGTGGCGCACCGGTGACGGCCACCCGAATCGCCCGGGACGTGAGCACGGTTGCGGCGTCCTGGCTCTGCTGCGGCCGAACCGCCGCCCTACGCGCCCCGGTCGCCGCATATGAAATCGTCGCCGAGGCACCGCCACAACCGGGGAGATCGTCCAACTTGCCACCGGCCACCCACCACCCGGGGGTGCAAAGCCCCGTTCATGATGTGGCTACCCCCGGACCGAGCAGTACGGAAAGCCGCGACGCCCTAGACGAGTAAGTCCTAACGACCCCCGGGGCTGCGGTATAGGCGAAGGGTGTTGAAGATTCGTTTGTGACGACAGACCTCAACACCCTTCTGACCGCACTGTACGTGAAGATCGACGACTGGCTTGGACGGCCGAACCGCCGCGAAGCGCTCCACGCCATGCTCCGCGACAAGATCCCCTACCAACCCCGCCCAACAACACCGATCACCGCTTGACCACACCCATAGGGACACCCCCCGATGGCGAACCGTCTGACGACGTCCCACCCGCGGAGTCCGCAGCTCAGGTGCGGATGTTGGGCAGGTTGACCCCGCAGGTGCGTTCGATGAACTCCCCCGCGCGGCGTCCGCTCGCCTTCACCGCCGTGCCGTTCGGCACGGCCGCCTCCGCAGCGGACGCGTCGTCGTGCTCGTGCGCGGCCGTGCCGGCGTCGTGACCGGCCGCCTCCGGGCTCGATCCGGTCGGGCCGTGGTCGTGCGGGGTGGTGGGCTCGGGTCCCCCCAGTGCACCGGCGAGCCGCTCCAGGTCCGGGGTGAGCTCCCGTGGTGCGGAGCGGATCAGGGCGGCCATCGCCTCGACCCGCTGCTCACTGGTGAGCTCGCTCTGGTTGACCAGAGCGAAGGTCTGCGCCTCGGCGCAGAACTGGCTCCGGCCCGACCAGTCCGAGGGCAGATCCGGCCGAGACAGCCACCACCCGCCCAGCGCGGCGGCGGCCACCGCGACCACCGCCGCACCGGAGAACAGCAGACGACGATCAGACGTTGTCATTGATCGCGGTGATGTCATGGCTGTCGAAGTTCTTGGGCCAGATCTCGCTGCGCATACACGAGTTGTTGTCCGTGTCGGCGCTCTTCGAGCGGTGGCCCAGCGAGCCGGTGTGCCCGAGTTCGTGACAGCCGAGGCTCTGCCAGTAGCCCGTGGACTTGCCGCTCATCGTCCGGGTGTTGAATTTGACGTCGTACTGGTCGCACAGCCCGTTCCACCAGTTGGTGTCGGTGCAGGTCGTCTGCCCGTACCAAGAACTGGAGTACGACTTGTCGTAGACGTGGATGTCCCCACCGCCGGTCGAGGTGTTGATCTGCGAGCGGTCGAGCTGAGCCCGGCCGTGCGAGACCGCCGCCTTGCCGGCGCTCGTCAGCGAGTTCGACTCCACCGCCTGTTCCTTGTTGTCCGGCTTGCCGCTGTTGGCCTTGCCGCCGTGCCCGGCCATGGCCGGTGGCGCCAACGCCACCACGGCGATCAGCGTGGTACCGAGGACGATCGTCGTGCGCTTCATTCCCCACTCTCCTCCGGAGGCTGCGGCAGCTCCGCGGTCGGCATCGACTCGGTCAGCGTGCCGGCGGCGACCTGCCCGCTCGCCGCGACGACCGTGTTGTTCAGGAACGAGGGCGCCATCGTGGTGATCGACGTGGCCAGCTCGTTCTCCGCGTTGCTGGGCCGCAGCGCGCCGTCGACCACCAGCGCGCGCCCGTCGGAGCTGGCCAGCTGGTAGGTGTAGGGGTTGCTGGTGCCGACGGCGCGGCGCAGGAAGAAGTAGCCGGTGTCGCCCACCGCACTCCAGGCCACGTTGTTGGAGATGTAGCCGCGCCCCTCCTCGTCCCAGCCCTCCTCCTCGATGGTGATGGACGGCGGGATGATCAGGTTCTTCGGGTTGTGCAGGACATCGTGCTGGTTGATCGTCACCGTCCGCAGCCGGATGTCACCGCCAACCGCCGCCGGGTCCTCGTCGGCGCTGGCCAGCCGGCCGGGCTCCACCGAGGTGACCGTGCCGAAGACCACCAGGTGTGAGGTGGCGGTCATCTGCTCGACGGTCTGGAAGTCGTACATCTCCTTGCCGAAGGCAAGCGCCTCGGGCTGTGTGTCGTAGCGCACGCCGGGGTCGGCCCGGCCGACACCCACGGCCGCCACGAGCGCGGCCACCGCGACGGCCCCTGCCGCCGTCAGGCCCAGCCGGCGTGGGCCGGGACGCCTGAGTTTCTCCACTCGCCGTTCTCCCTTTTCGAGGTGAGGCGCGGCCGGTGCCGGCCGCGCGTCCCGACCGAACGGCCGAAGGGCCGCCAGATCAGGACGGGATACACGGTCCACACCCGTGGATGCAGGATGCTTGCAACCGGCTTGCAGCTCGTCCACTGCGGACCGTCATACTCGCCGGCGGGGAGGTGGCGGTGGAGTTCCGGGTGTTGGGCACGGTCGAGGTGTGGGCGCACGGCGTCCAGGTCGACCTCGGTGGGCGCCAGCCTCGCCTCGTTCTCGCGACGCTGCTGCTGGAGCCGGACCGGGTGGTGGCGGTGGATCGGCTGATCGACCTGGTCTGGGGTCCGGCGCCGCCGCGCAGCGCCCGGGGCACCGTGCAGGCACTGGTCTCCCGGCTGCGCACCGCGTTGCGGCAGGCGGGGGTGCCGGTGGAACTGATCGGCCGTGCGCCCGGCTACCTGCTCCGGGTCGACCCGCTGGCGGTTGACGCGCACCGGTTCACCGACATGGTCGCGCGGGCGCGGGCGGCCGGCGACGACGCCGTGGCCCTGTTCGACCAGGCGCTGGCGCTGTGGCGGGGGGAGCCGCTCGCCGACGTGGCCGACGAGGAGGTGCGGCACCGGCTCTGCGCCGGCCTGCGCGAGGCCCGCTGGACGGCGGTCGAGGAGCGGGCCGACGTGCTGCTGCGGCGGGGGCGTTCCCGGCAGGTCGCCGACGAGTTGACCGACGCGGTGGCCCGGCAACCCGGACGCCAGCGGCTGGTCGGTCAGCTCATGCTGGCCCTGTACCGGGAGGGCGGCGCCGACCGGGCGCTGGCCACCTACCGGCAGGTACGCGATCGGCTCGCCGACGAACTCGGCCTCGACCCGGCCCCGGCGCTGCGCCGCCTTGAGGAGCGGATCCTGCGCGCCGACCCGACGCTGGGGCCGCCCGCCGACGTCGCCGGACCGGGCGGCGACGACCGCTCCGCGCTCGTCCGCCCCGCCGGGCTGCCGCACAGCAGCACGACCCTCACCGGACGGGACGCCGAGCTGGAACGGCTCGACGCCGGGTTGGCGGAGCCGGCCGGCCGTACCCGGATCTGGGTGATCAGCGGCACCGCCGGGGTGGGCAAGACCGCCCTGGCGCTGCACTGGGCCCACCGGGTCCGCGCGGAGTTCCCGGACGGGCAGCTCCACCTCGACCTGCGTGGCTTCGACGCCGACCGGGAGCCGATGCCGGTGGAGACGGCGCTGACCCACCTGCTGACCGCGCTCGGGGTCGACCCGAGGGCGGTGCCGGACGGGTTGGACGGCCGAACGGCGCTGCTCCGCTCGCTACTGGCCGGTCGGGACATGCTGCTGGTGCTGGACAACGCCCGCCACGCCGACCAGGTGCTGCCGCTCATCCCGTCCCGCGGCACCGTGCTCGTCACCAGCCGGCACCGCCTCGGTGACCTCGTGGTCCGCGCCGACGCCCGGCTGCTCCCGTTGGACGTACTCACCCCGGTGGCGTCGGTACGTCTCCTGGCGACGCTGCTGGGTGCGGCGGCCGTGCGGGCCGACCCGGCGGCGGCAGCGAAGCTGGCTCGGCTCTGCGGCCACCTGCCACTGGCCCTGCGCATCGCCGCGGCCAACGTGCAGTCGGCCGGCAGGACGGACGTCGCCGGCCTGGTCCGCGAGCTGGCCGACGGGGACCGGCTGGCCGGGTTGACCGTCGACGGCGCCGAGGAGGGGGCGGTGACGAAGGCGTTCGCCCTGTCGTACCGGGTGTTGTCCGGGCCGCAGCGGGAACTGTTCCGCCGCCTCGGCCTGGTGCCCGGGGCGAGCATCACCGCCGGCCCGGCCGGCGCGGTCGCCGGCGTGCCGGTGCCCACCGCGACCCGGCGACTGCGGGCCCTGGCGGCGGCGCACCTGCTGGAGCGACACCCCGGCGAGCGCTACCGCTTCCACGACCTGCTGCGCCGGTACGCCGTGGACCGGCTCACCGCGGAGGACGACGAGGCGGCCCGCGGGGTGGCCCGGAGGCGGCTGTTCGACCACTACCTGGACACGGCCGACGCGGCGGGCCGCCGGGTCATTCCGCATTTCGTGCGGCTGCCGCGGCCGGTGGCAGCGGACCCCTTCCCCGACACCGACGCCGCCCTGGCCTGGTTGGATGCCGAGTGGGCGAACCTTACGGCGGCGGTCGAAGAGGCCGCCCGGTGCGGTCCCCGCCGGTACGCCTGGCATCTCACCGACGCGCTGCGCGCCTACTTCCACCAGCAGGGTCGTCGGGAGGAGTGGCTGAACGCGGCGACGGTGGCGCTGGCCGCCGCCCAGACCGACGGTGACGCCCGCGCCCAGGCCGCGATGCACCAGAGCATCGCGCTCGTGCAGGTCAACAGCGGCCGGTACGAGGAGGCCCGCGAGCACCTGCTCGAAGGGCTGCGGTGCAGCGACGCGGACAGCTGGCAGGAGGGCCGGGCCGGGATCCTGAACAACCTCAGCGCGGTGCACCAGCGGCTCGGCGACCCGCACGCGGCGATCGACTGCGCCCGCCTGTCGTTGGCGCTCAACCGCCGGTCGGGCAATGACGGCGGGGAGGCCATGTCCCTGGCCAACCTCGGGTTCTCGCATTGGCAGCTCGGCGCGTTCGCGGAGGCGGACGCCCACTTCCGGGCCGCACTGGAGCGCGGGGAGCGGGCCGGGGCGCACTACAACGTGGCCGTGCTCCTGGTCGACCTGGCCAACGTGCACCGGGACCGGGGCGACCCGGACGGCGCGGATGATCTCTACGCCCGCGCGCTCGCCGCCAATCGGGAGCTCGGCTACCGGTACGGTGAGGCGACCGCCCTGGCCGGCCGTGCGGTGCTCTGGAGCGACACGGATCGCGCCGAGCTGGCCCGTGCCGACGCCGAGCGGGCGGTGACGCTGACCCGGGAGATCGGCGACGCGGGCACCGAGGCGTGGGCTGCCGACGCGCTGGGGCGGGTGCTGCTGGCGCTGGGACACCCGGGCGAGGCGGCCGAGCAGCACCGCCGGTCCCTCGAACTTGCCCGGCGTACCCGATTCTGCTGGTGCGAGGCGACGGCCCTGACCAGCCTCGCCGCCGCCGAGCTGGCCGGGGGCGACCCGGAGGCCGCCGGGCGACACGGGCGGGCGGCGTTGGGTCTGGCCACCCGCTCGGGCTACCGGCCGCTTGAGATTCGGGCGTCCTATCTCCTCGCCCGGCTCGCGGAGCGGTCCGCGGACACGGCCGAGGCAGCGCGGCTGGACGGCCAGGCGACGCGGCTGGCCCTGGAGACCGGGTACGCGCTGCCGGGTCGCCCGGCACCGCAGCCGCAGCGCTAGACGAGTAGGTCCTAACGGCCCCCCGGGGCTGCGGTATAGGCGAAGGGTGTTGAAGATCCGTTTGTGACGACAGACCTCAACACCCTTCTGACCGCACTGTACGTGAAGATCGACGACTGGCTCGGACGGCCACCCAGGACTGGTCGGCCACCGAAGCTGTCGGATGAGCGAGGCAGCAGGCAGGAAGCCCCGAACGGAGGTCTTGGCCGACCGGCGGGCGTCCCTCCCTGGGCGGACCGGAGGCAGATCGCCTCGGACGCCGGGTCGCCTGCTTCAAGCCGCCGCCCACACCAACCGGTGATCTTCCACAGCGACAGGGGATGCCCAGTACACAGTGCTCGTTACGCCCGATCACTCGCCAACACCGACCGAACTGCTCGACCACCGGGCCTGGCTCAGCCCCGCCGCCTACGAAGCCACCACCCGCATCACACCACCAGCCCGGCAAATGGCGTGACAACGAGATATCGACCCTGTCCGTCAAATCGGATCAACCCAGCTGACGTGGGAATCGTCAACGTCTCGGTCCCCACAGGACTACAACTCTTCCGCGTTCAGTTCGCCCACCGGGGCCCGAACGGCATCGCGCCGGTCGACCTTCAGGACCAGTCGACCGGCAGCCGGCAACTGCTGACCCTGGGCCTGCGCGCTGCCGCGATGCTGCGTACCGGGGCCACGATGCTGATTGACGAGATCGACGCCAGCCTGCACCCGATCGCGACCGCCAAGCTCATCGTCCTATTCCGCAGCCCGGCCGCCAACCCGCCGACAGCGGCCCTTGTCGAGCAGGCACGTCACGCATGCGTTGGCGCGCATCCGAGAACCAACCTGGCAGCGTGACCGGGCATACAGCCAGCAGGCGATATTCACCCGATCGGGCGGCGTGACGGTACGGTCGACCGCGACCGGTGACCGGAAGGAGGAAGGCGGAAGGAGGAAGGCGAAAAGGAGCACCAATAGGCGTTCCGGCGCATCTCTCAGAATTGATTCATTTAGCTCGAATAAATTAGGTATACGGCCATTGCCGCAACTATCTCGACTTTCCACAGAAAGCGGTCGTCGACGAGACGTCGAACATGGCCGCGACCTCCCTGCGGGCCGGCGGGTCGACGCCCGGCACGCTGCTCCACCACTGCGATCCGGCGGGGCCAGCCGTGTATCCCATTCACGACATGTCACAGCATTCACGACGCCTCACGTCTCGACAACAGAACGATTCCCTGCAAAACATGGCCACGAATCTAGCCACCCTCATGCTCATAGATTTAGATCAAGCTTTCTGAATTCCCCTCAGGAGGAATGATGGCCGCTCCAGCCGACCCGGCGCATTTAGCGCCCGTCCAACCCGCCGGCCCTGAACGGCCGGCGCCGTCGCCGGCCGTCGGCGAGCCGAGCCACGCAAGCCCGCCCGACCGGCCGCGCTCCAGATTCCGTGGCGACATCGAGGGAATCCGCGCGGTCGCCGTGGTGATGGTGATGCTGTTCCACGCCGGCGTGCCGGCGTTCTCCGGCGGCTTCGCCGGCGTCGACGTCTTCTTCGTCATCTCGGGCTACCTCATCACCACCCAACTGCTGTCCGAACATGACCGGACCGGCGGGGTCGCGCTGATCGACTTCTACGCCCGCCGGGCCAAGAGACTGCTGCCGGCGGTCAACGTGGTGCTGCTGACGGCGGCGGTGTTCGTGTTCCTGATGGTGCCTCGTGGCCGGTGGGGTCAGATCGGCGGCGACATCGCCGCCGCGGTGGCCTACCTGCTGAACTGGCGGCTGGCCGAGCGTTTCACGCACCCCGACCCGACGATGCCGCCGTCCCCCGTCCAGCATTTCTGGTCGCTTGCCGTCGAAGAGCAGTACTACCTGATCTGGCCGTTGCTCATCCTGCTGGCGGTGGCGCTGGCCAAGGTGTCCGGCGCCCGGCTGAAGCCGGTGCTGGCGACGGCGCTGGGCCTGCTGGCCGCCGGCTCGCTGGCCTGGTCGGTAACCACCACCGTCGGCGCGCAGTCCCCGGCGTTCTTCCAGACCACCAGCCGGATCTGGGAGTTGGCCGTCGGCGCCGGCGTCGCCATGTCGGTCGGGGCCTGGTCCCGGCTACCCAAGCCGGTCGCTGTCGTGCTGGGCTGGGCCGGGTTGGCGGCGGTGCTGGTGACGGGCCTGTTCTTCACCCCGATGATGGACTTCCCCGGCTACACCGCCGCCCTGCCGGTACTAGGCACCGCGGCGGTCATCGCGGCCGGCTGCGCCACAACCCGGGGCGGGGTGGAGACTCTGCTCGGGATCGCGCCACTGCGCTGGATCGGCGCGCTGTCGTACTCGCTGTACCTGTGGCACTGGCCGATGCTCGCGATCGCGGCCACGTACTGGGGACCGCTGTCGACGTCCACCGGACTGCTGGTGATCGCACTGTCGATCGCCCCGGCCTGGTTGACCTTCCACTTCGTCGAGAACCGCATCAGGTACTCCCGGCGGGTCTCGCAGTCACCACGGCTCGCCCTGGGCATCGGGGCCGGCTTCTCCGCGTTGGGCGTGCTGGCCGGCGTCGCGCTGGTGCTGGCGAGCTGACCGGGTCAGGCACCGGCCGCGTGAGCGGTCGGTGCCTGACCGACGGCCGCGACGTCAGACCGACTCGGCAAGTGAGGCCGGAAAGTAATACCACCCAGGATGCCTAATCCTTGCCCGGTCGCTCGTTGGTAGGACGAACGCCGCTCGGCAGCCTTCCGAGCGGTCCCGGCCGTGGAGGTTGCCATGACATATCCCTTTGATACAGAGCTGGCACCGTGGGTCCCGATGCTGCCCATCCTCGACCTTCGCGACCCGGCCGCCGCCCGCGAAGTCGGGCGGGCCATCGCGGCCCAGCTTCCCCAGCCCGACCTGACCGGCCTTACCGTGCTGGACCGCACGGTGCCCGGCCCGGCCGGCGCCCCCGCCGTCCCGGTGCGGATCTACACCCCGCAGCCGGCGGCGGCGCCGGCGCCGGCCGTCCTGCACCTGCACGGCGGCGGCTTCGTACTCGGCGACCTGGCGCTCGAACACGCCGACGCCGCCGCGTTCGCCACCGGCATCGGGGCCGTGGTGATCGCCGTCGACTACCGCCTCGCGCCCGAGGAGCCCTTCCCGGCGGCCCTGGAGGACTGCTACGCGGTGCTGTGCTGGCTGGCCGGCAACACCGACGAACTCGGCGTGGACCCCACCCGCCTGGGCCTCTACGGCCGCAGCTCGGGTGGCGGGATCGCCGCCGGCCTCACCCTGCTGACCCGCGACCGCGGCGGCCCCCGGCTGGCCATGCAGTACCTTGACGTCCCGGTGCTCGACGACCAGCTCGACAGTCTGTCCATGCGCGCCTACGTCGACACCCCGATCTGGAATCGCCCCAACGCCGAGCTGGGCTGGGCCTACTACCTCGGGGACGACGTCAAGCCCGGCGACCCGAGCGTGTCGCCGTACGCCGCCCCGGCCCGCGCGGAGGATCTTGCCGGGCTGCCGCCAGCGTTCATATCGAGCTGCCAGTTCGATCCGGTACGCGACGAGGGAATGCACTATGCCCAGCGGCTGGCCCAGGCCGGCGTGCCGACCGAGGCGCACCTGTACCCGGCCACCTTCCACGGCTCCGCGTTGGTGACCGAGGCGGCGGTGTCGCGGCGGATGCAGCAGGACGCGGTGGCCGCCTTCCGCCGGATGCTCTGATGCACCGGAAGACATCCCTGCCGTGGCGCGCGCGGCGGGCCCGACCACCCGGCGATCGGCACGATCTCAGCAGCCGCACGCCTCGGCCGCGTTGGGCGCGGTCAAGTCGTCCGCCGGCCGTCGACGCAGGCCCTCCGGGGTCAGCACCGGGAGACCCTCCCGGACCCAGTACTCGTACCCGCCGATCATCTCCTTGACCGCAAAGCCCAGTTTGGCGAACTCCAGGGCGGCCCGGGTCGCGCCGTTGCACCCCGGGCCCCAGCAGTACGTGACGACCCGGCGTCCGGCGGGGACCAGCGCCGAAGCGTGGCCGGCGATGTCGGCGGTGGGGAGGTGCAACGCGCCCGGCAGGTGTCCCTGATTCCAGGCCCTCTCGTCCCTGCTGTCCACCACCGCCAGGTCGGCCCCGGACTCCAGGTCGGCGTGCACGTCGCTGACGTCGGTCTCGAAGGAGAGCCGGGCGGCGAAATGGGCGATGGCGATCGCGGGCGGGGCGGCCGGCAGGGAAAATACTCTCGACATGCCCAGCAGCATGCCGACCGGCGAGGGACGGACGACAGTGGCGCTGATGCCACGCATCGCTAAGATCCCGCCATGACCGGGCCGCCCGAAACTCGACGGACGGTCTCGGTGCTGGCCTATCCCGGCATGTCGGTCTTCGAAACCGGCATCGTCACCGAGGTGTTCGGGCTGCCCCGGCCCGAGCTCGGCCGGCCCTGGTACGACCTCACCATCTGCGCCGAGCGACCCGGGCCGGTGCCGCTCCTCGGCGGGGCCAGTCTCGACACCCCGTTCGGGCTGGACACGTTCGCCGCCGCCGGAACCGTGATCGTGCCCGGGGTCCCCGATGTCACTGTGGACCCGTCACCGGATCTCGTCGCCGCGCTGCGGCTGGCCCACCGGCGGGGCGCCCGGCTGATGTCCATCTGTTCGGGCGCCTTCGCCCTGGCCGGCACGGGCCTGCTCGACGGCCGTCGGGCGACCACCCACTGGCGGTACGCGGACGAGCTGCGCCGCCGCCACCCGGCCGTGCGGGTCGACGCCGACGTGCTCTACGTCGACCTCGGGGACGTGCTCACCAGCGCGGGCAGCGCCGCAGGGCTCGACCTCTGCGTGCATGTCGTTCGGCAGGACCACGGGAGCACGGTCGCCAACGCCGTCGCCCGCAGGCTGGTCACCGCGCCGCACCGGGACGGCGGGCAGGCCCAGTTCATCGATGCGCCGGTGGGCCCGATTGCCCAGGACGGTGACGGGGTGGCCCGCAGCATGGACTGGGCGCTGGGACATTTGGCGCAGCCGATCACCGTCGAGACGCTGGCCGCCCGGGCTCGGATGTCCTCCCGGTCGTACCTGCGACATTTCGCCCGGGCGACCGGCAGCACCCCGATCCGCTGGCTGATAGTCCAGCGGGTCCGGGCCAGCCTCGCCCCGCTCGAGACCTCGGACTGGCCGGTCGAGCGGATCGCGGGCCTGGTCGGCTTCGACTCACCAGTCACCTTCCGCTACCACTTCGGCCGGATCATGCGTACCTCGCCGGCGGCCTACCGGCGGGCCTTCCGCACGACCCCCACGTGAGGCGGTTTCGAATAGCGCTCGGGAATCCATGCGAGCCGCTACGGCAATGGACAACTGCACCGAACGGCCGTCGACCGGTACGACCCGTCACGCACCCTCACGCACCGGCCGTTGCCGCCTCTGGGTAGGGCCCCTCGACGACTCACCCGATGCGGAAGGTGTTTCCTGGGCGAGCCGCTTCAACAACTCCTGTCGCAGGGGCCACGACTGGTCGCCGATGGCCTGAGCCAGGCAGGCCAGGCCGAAGGCCAGGGGCCATGACGCCGAGCGTCTGATCTCCTCCGGCAGCATGGACAGCGGCTTTCTCGGGTTCCACCTGGCTGTTGGCGCTAGGTCAACCGCCAGCACCTCGGAGACGTAGGGGCGCTCGACGAGCCTGATCGCCCGATCGAGTACCTGGTCGCTGGTGAGTTGAAGAAGGGTGACCGCACAGAACTCCGGCATCGCACCTCGACTGATCCACCGACCGTGCCCCACAATCATACTGATTTCGACTTCGTCCGAGCTGATGTGGCATTCCTCCCGCAACTCCCGCACGGCACCGCGGAGGACGATGTCGCCGATCGTCAGCCCTGTTCCATCCTGTGGTACGTCGCGGGGTTCGAGAGCGCCAGAGCCGGATGGGGCGATGAGCCCGGGGCTTCCCACATTGTCCTTGGCCTGGGCCACCAGGATCAGTTGACCGTCCGTGGTGAAGGCCAGGGACGAGACGCCGACCGTGTTCGCGAGTCGACTACGCCGGAACGTTATCAGTTGCCCACGCTGATCGAGGATGAGATCCCTTCCCCGCAGAAGCGGCAACTTCCGCCCTGTTCCCCATACATCAAATGGGGCCAGCAGGTTGCTGCAGAAGAAGTCGAAATAGCGGCCGGGCCTGAGCTTGACGACTACGTCCTCGTCGCCGGAAGGCAGATCGGAGGCCAGGCCGAGTATGTCGCCGTTGTACATGGCAGCGACCCGGGCCCGACGCGCGAGGAAGTCGAACGACCAGATCTTGAGCTCGCGAGGCAGGCGGTACGGTGCGGTTTCAAGCTCGGCTCGGACGGGCTGGCCTCGAAGTCGGGCGCACTCTTTTGTCATTACCACGCCGACGTCGTGTGCGCTTTCCACGACGGGCCCCGAACCTCCCAGTTGACTTGACAGATCGCGGTAGTTGTCGCCGTCCCGCGACTGGAACCGCACCAACCGAGCCCGACGGCGATTGGCTCGGATCTCCAGTAGGGACACGAGGCAGCCAACAGCTGCGGCCAGGACACTGACTGCTGTGGGAGGGTTGTCCAAAGCCGTGGCGGCGCCGAAGGAAGTCAGCGCAATTCCCGCAGTGGTGACTCGATAGCGCCACAGACTTCTACGCCAGATGCTCATCGTTGTCACGGCTTTCCTCGCAGTTCCCAGCATCCGCGCCCTCCCCAGTGCGACCTGATGTTGACAGCCGCAGTGTAGCTACGCTGCGACAGCACCTTGGGGGCCAGACATTCGACTCAGGGGGCGCGGATTGTATTTGTCGTAATTAATAATGACTTTGGAAGAACCGGCTGGAGTGCCTTGCCCTGTCAACGCCCGCAAGGCGCTGTTGGTGACGTGTGAGCGCCTCGCGGTGCCAGGTGCTCGCCGTCCTGGAAGTCGGCCCTGGACCATACGCGCTTTGCGCACGCCGCCGCTCACCTCCCGGGCGGCGGCAGCGACCCGCGCGGCGATCCTGCTTCGCAACGCCCTGCATGAGGAACTGACGGCGAAGCGCTTCCGCCGCGAGGCCCGCGTCACCGCCCGCTCCAGCACCCTCCGGCGGCCGGACACTTCCCGACCGGCATGCCGGACCCCACTCTCCTCGCCGAGGAGCGGTACGCCAGGCGGCGGAAGCGTTGCAGCAGGTCATCGAACCCGCAGCCGCCCTGGCCTGTCTGCGCCAGGACGGCGCTGACCACGGGTGTGTTGGTGGATGAGATGAAGCCGCTGTTCGCAGTTGGCCGTGGTGGCCTGCTGGTTCAGGCGTGTGCGCCGCGGGTGCTCGGGTCGCTGTGGGTGCAGTGGCGGCGCGGCTACCGTGGGTGCACGGCGTAGGTCAGGTGCGTCACCCGCGCCGACGACTCCGAACGGACCGGCTCCAGCGCGACCCTGGACGCGTCCACGCCGTCGAACAGGCGGGTGCCGGCGCCGAACAGCACGGGTGAGAGCGCGATCGAGAACTCGTCGACCAGGCCGGCGTTGAGGTACTCCAGGATCGTCTCGCTGCCGCCTGCGATGCGGACGTCCCGGTCGCCGGCGGCGTCGCGGGCCTGGCCCAGCGCGCTGTGGATGCCGTCGTTGACGAAGTGGAACGTGGTCCCGCCCGGCCGTTCCCAGGGGTCGCGCTGCTGGTGGGTGACGACGAACACGGGGGTGTGGAAGGGCGGCTCCCCCGGCCATGCCTGCTCGCCGAGGTCGAACATGCGCTTGCCCATGACGCTTGAGCCGGTGCGCTCGAACGTCTCTCGGGCGATGTCGTTGTCGCGCCCTTCCTCGCCGCCTTCGCCCAGGTGGAGGTTCTCCCGGAAGAACCGCTGCGGGAAGATCCACGCCTGTAGTTCCATCCACTGCGCCGTCCAGCGCTCCAGCCTCGGGTCCCGCTCCCGCTGCTCGGGCGTGGCGAGAATGCCTTCCATTGACTCGGGCGCGCTGAAGCCGTCCAGCGACATCGACACGCTGAAGAACACCTTGCCGGCCATCAGCGGCGCTCCTCCTGCTGGGCGATCTCGGCGACGTAGGCCGCCAGGTTGCTCAGCGTCTGCTGGCCGCCCTCGATCGCGTGGTACTCCTCCACGGCCTGGTCGCGCAGTTGTCTGGTGGGGAAGACCGTGCGCATCACGATCCGGGTCGCGGTGCCCTGCGGCGTGAAGGCCAGGGTCGACTCGAAGGCGTTGGGGTCGTCGCGGGACTCACCGTGCAGCAGCGCGATCCGCTCCGGTGGGGCGATCTCGGTCCAGGTGATCCACTCGGAGTAGTCGGTCCCGTCCGGGGCGTGCATCACGAAGTCCCAGGTTCCGCCCTCGCGGAACTCGAAGGCCCGGGTGGTGGTGGTGAACCCGTCCGGACCCCACCACTGCGACAGGTGCCGGACCTGCGTGAACGCCTCGAACACCAGCTCCCGTGGGGCATCGACGACCCGGGAGATGACGATCTCCCGGTCGGCCGTCACCGGCTCCGCCCGCGTTTCTTGCCTTGCCTCTGCCATCGGTCATTCCTCCTGCTGTGTCTGCTTGAGGTCCTGCACGTAGGTGTCCAGCCGGTCGAAACTCTCGTTCCAGAACCGCTCGAATCCGCCGACCCACTCGTGGACCGGCCGCAGCCCGTGGGCGTCCAGGCCGTAGAGGCGCTGCTTGCCCACCCCGCGGACCCGCACCAGCCCCACCTCCCGGAGCACCCGCAGGTGCTTGGACGCCCCCGGCTGGCTCATCCCCAACTCCTGGGCCAGGTCGGTCACCGGCCGCTCACCCGCCCGCAGCAGCGCCAGGATGTCCCGGCGCTGCGGCTCGGCGATCGCGTTGAACGCATCCGACGTCGTCGCTGCTCGTGCCATGCCGGCCATCATATTCCCATAACGGAATACGTCAAGCCGGTCGGGAATCGGGCGACACATCGGAAGCCGGAGTCGCATGTGCCGGAGTCGCAAGTGGAGGCTGCGGTGCCGCCGGGGCGATGACCACCCCTGGCCCCGGGCAGGAGTCGTCCCCGTGTTCAAGATCCCCACCGAGACGGCAATGCCCCCGCCCGAAACGGACGGGGGACCTCGGAGAACCCACCGGTTCGCACAACGGTGCGGTCGGTGGGGCGGACGGGACTCGAACCCGTGACCGATCGATTATGAGTCGACTGCTCTAACCCGCTGAGCTACCGCCCCGCTACCGCGCCGGATCGTAACCCGCGCGGTGGATCACCGGCCACCTCGAAACAGCGCCATCCACCAACCGGACGGGCCATCAATGATCCAGCACGATGGGCTACGCGAGGATAACAGCCCGCAGCTGCCCGCGAGGGGACCAGCCCGGGGCACGACAGCGGGGTGAAGGGGAGACAGAGGCACCCGCCGGCGAAGCCGGCGGGTGCGGGTGGGAGCTTGGCTCCCCCGTTTGGACTCGAACCAAAAACCTGCCGGTTAACAGCCGGCTGCTCTGCCAATTGAGCTACGGGGGACTGCTGCCGCCCGGTCCGGAACCTTCCGGTGCCCGGCGACGGCACAAGAATACAGGACTCACGGGGGGTTTGGTCCAGGGGGTTACCGACCCGGCCGGACCGGGCGGGGGCCTGCGGCGACAACTGGCAACCAGACAATTCGTCATCCTGGCACAACCAGGTATGAGCGCGGAGGAGGATGGGTAGTTAGCTGTCGACAGAGAAGATAGGCGCGATGATCGCCACGGGGTCCGCCCCGGGGAGACGATGGCGCGTCAGGTACGGAAGGAGCCGCCATGCGCGGAAAGATCATGTTTCTTGGCGGGCTGGCTGCGGGATTCGTCCTGGGCGCCCGTGCCGGTCGGGAAAAGTACGAGGAGCTCGTCGTCCGGGGCCGCAAGGTGCTCGACCACCCGACCGTCCAGGAGGCGGCCGGGGTCGCGCAGGCCCAGGCCAACCGGCTCTACAGCGAGGGCAAGGACAAGATCAGCCAGTCCAAGCTGGGTGAGAAGCTGAGCACCAGCGGCAACGGCACGCAGAACCTGACCTCCGCCGACAAGCCGTTCGCCGGCACGCCGGCTGCGGTCGGCGCCAACGCGGGCAACAGCTCGTCCGGCACCACCTCGACGGGGCCGACCCCGAGCACCGCCGCCCGCCCCAAGCCGTCCGGCACGGGGACCAACGGCAGCACGCTCTGATCGACCGTACGACGACGGGCCGGCCGCCTTCGGGCGACCGGCCCGTCTGCTGTCCCCCCGCTCAGTCCCGGCTGCTGCTGAACGCCGCGTCGAACGCGGCGGCCGGGGCGTCGAAGGCCAGTCGGCGGACGAACTGGAGCGCCTCGGGCGCCCCGACGAGGCGGTCCATCCCGGCGTCCTCCCACTCGATCGAGATCGGGCCGGCGTACCCGATGGCGTTCAGCGCGCGTAAGCAGTCCTCCCACGGCACGTCGCCGTGGCCGGTGGAGACGAAGTCCCAGCCCGGCGCAGGTCCGCCCACAGGGTGTGCCAGATCGACGAGCCGGTGAACCCGACGACCGTGTCCACGCCCAGCTTCGCCGCCGCCCGGGCGGTGTCCTTGATCTCCTCGGCGGCCCGCCGGCGGACCCCTCGGGCTCGCCGTCGCCCCAGATCCGGGCGGGCAGGATGCCCTGGGTTGCGCCTCCCGCCGGGTCACCGACCACCGCGTACGGTCGCCGTCCCCCACTCTAGGGCCGCCCCGACCGGCGGGAAGGGGCCCCGGCGCAACGCCGACCGGGGCCCCTTCCCGCCCTGCCGTGACCGCGGCGGACGGAGTTGCGGTGGGCGGGGTGGCTACCGTCCGCGGCCCCCACCCGACGAGCTCACGGCAGGGCGACCGCAAGCGGCAGGTCGCGGCGTCGCCGTATCGGGCTGACGAGGAGGACCACCACGGCCGCCACCAGCCCGACCGCCATGATCCACATGGTCGCGCGGAGCCCCAGGCTGGTTCCGAGCACGCCCGCGAGCAGTGCCCCCAACGGAATCGTCCCGTAGTTCAGCAGGTGCATCGTCGCGACGACCCTGCCCAGCAGCGCCGCCGGGGTGTAACTCTGCCGAAAGCTGCCCTTGATGACATTCCCACCGACGATGCCCACACCCACGCCCACGCCACCGACAACCGCCAGCGAGAGCCCCGCTCCGGGAGCCGATAACGGAATCAACAGGGCGAAGGGAACACCCAGGCACTCGATGAGGAGGAGCCCGCGCGCCGTTCCGAACCTGCGGGCCACAAGCGGCGCTATCGACGCGCCGAGAACTCCGCCCACGCTCATCGCGGAGATCAACAGCCCGGCCGCGGCGGCGCTTGTGCCGACCTCACGGACCAGGAAGACCACGAGAATCGCCTGGTAGCCGGTGAGGGCGATGTTGCTCAGCGCACCGAAGAGCGTGAAGGTTCGGATGTACGGATCCCTGCGAACGAAGCTCAACCCGACTCTGATCTCCTTCACCATGGACGCCCGTTGGCCACCGACGGCGTGCACCTCGTCCTTGACTTTGATCAGAAGCAGACACCACGACGAGACCAGGAACGTGATCGCGTTGACTGCGAGGCCGAAGACCGCCCCCACGACCTGCGTGATCGCCCCGGCCAGGCCCGGTCCCGCCACCTGGGCGACCGACTCGCTGCCCTGCAACGCGGCGTTCGCCGCGGGAAGCTGGCGGTTGTCGTTGACCACCGAGGGAAGGAACACCTGGTAGCTCGTCTGGAAGAACACGCTTGCCGCGCCGGTGAGCAGCGCGACCACCAGGAGGTGCGCGATGGTGAGCACGCCTGCCCAGTAGGCGACCGGGGCACTCAGGACGGTCACGATGGAAACGACGTTGCAGGCCAGCATCAGCGACCTGCGCGGGAGCCGATCCACCCAGGCGCCGGCCGGAAGCCCGAGCAGGAGCCAGGGCAGCCAGGCCGTTGCGGTGAGCAGACTGACCTCGAAAGTGCTGGCGTCCAGGGTGACGACCGCGATCAGCGGTAGCGCGACCCGGCTGACGCTGGTCCCGAAGGCACTTGTCGTCTCGCCGATCCACAGCATCCGGAAGCCACGGTTGCGCATCACGGACTTCGGCGCCTCCGGCACGACCGCAGCGTCCGCGTCCGCGACGTTCTGGCCCATCACGGTTCTCCCGGCTGCCCGTAGGCGAAGACGAAGACCGGCCTACGCTCGTCGTCCTCCTTCGGAGGGGGGCGGTTGGACCACCGGTCCAGCACCGCGCTGAGCTCGCCGGACAGCTGGGCCAGCTCCTCCGGTGTCAGATGGAGCCAGTTGCTGATCGAGAACGCCGAGTCCGCCCAGTCCCCCCGGCTCTCACCGCTGCGCGACAGCCAGGCACGGACGATGCGGACGTGGTGATCGAGGTTGAGCGACTCGGCCGCCTCCGCCACGGCCGCGCCGGCGGGGTCCGTCGCGAAATCGACGCTCGACCATCGCCGCCCCGTGGACGCCAACTTCCACCACCGTTCGCGGCCGTCGCGAGCCAACTGGGGCGCCGCCTCGATCAGCCCACTGCGGTGCAGCACGCGGAAGTGATGACTGGCGTTCGCCACGGACTGCGCGGTCAGCCCAGCAACGGCACTGACGGTGCACGGCCCGTGGACCTTCAGCACGTCGAGCATGCGCCGGCGCAACGGATGCGACATGGCCGTCAGTACGCGGGAGTCGGTGACCTGGTGGATGCCGGCTGCGTCCATGCCAATCACTTTTTCAGGTAAACACCTGTTGCGCAATAGTTGTCGCACAACTTGGCCCGCCCGGTCCCGACACCACTCGTGGCGTCGGGACCGGGCGGGCGGGCCGCATGACCACATACCGGCCAGCACGGCTCACAGGCCGCCGAGATCGGCTTCGAGGGCCGCCAGTTCGGCGGCGTCGAGGTCCGACGTGGCGTGGACCGGGGCACCGCGTTGTTCGGGGCGCCGGGCCCGCCGAGCCGCCCTCACGATCCCTTCCAGATGCTCGAACCAGATGGACGCCAGTACCCGCACGTCCTCATCGGGAAGCGCGTCGGACGACCAGGACCAGTTCGCCGACAGGACCAGGCCGTCCGGGCCGTCGTAGGCGATGGCGTTCAGTTCGAGGTCGTGAGCCATCGCCATGGCCGTGGCAGGGCTGTCGAGCGCGACGGAGTGCCCGGGGGCGAAGGCCCAGTCCTCGTGCCGGGTGGAGAAGCGGCCGAGATAGTTGAAGCACACGCGGGGCTCCGCACGGTCTTCGAGCTGACGCGCGGCCCCGGGCTCCAGGTACCGCAGGATGCCGTAGCGAAAGCCCTTGTCGGGGTAGGCGGCCAGTTGCTCGGCGACCGAACGCACGGTGCGCGACACGCAGGCGCCACCCGCCACGAAGTCGCTCCGCGTGAACCCGTTCACCTGGATCCGGACCGGGAAAATCGAGGTGAACCAGCCCACCGAGCGCGACACGTCCACGTCGGAGAACACGTCTTCACGGCCGTGGCCTTCGAGATTGATCAGGACCTCCGCCGGCCCGCCCTCGCCCCGCCGGCCCTTCCAGTCGGTCAGGGCTGTCGTGAAGGCCGTCACCAGCACGTCGTTGATCTGCACGCCGAAGGCGCCCTGCGCCTGGTTGACGAGCCTCTCCGTCGTCTCGGCCGGCAGCGTGAGGGTGAGGGAACGCTCACGTCCGGGTCGCGCCGGACGGCCCCGGGAGGCGATGACCAGGCTCCGCTCACCGGCGGACAGGACGTGCAGCCAGAACGGCAGCTCGGTCCGGGAACGGACGTGCCCGGCCTCGCGGTTGCACAACTCGGCCCAGCGGCGGAACGAGGTGCCCGGCGCGTCCAGGTTCGGCTCGTCGCCGTCGAGCACCGCCCGCCAGGCCGACGACAGATCGGCCTGGATCGTCCGCCAGGAGATGCCGTCGACACACAGGTGGTGGATGACGAGGCAGACCCTGCCGCGCTGAGCGGCACCGGCGTCCAGCCAGGCGCACCGGAACACCGCCCCGCTGCGGGGATCGAGCCGCTCCCGCAGGGTCCGCAGCACCTCCGGCACCCGCCGGTCGATCTCCGACTGGTCGGCACCGGACAGGTCCACCCGGGTCACCAGCTCAGCGGCGGCCGGTCCTTCGTCCGGTATCTCCGCGCTCCAGCTTCCGCCGTCGCCCGAGGCGCCCAGTCGCAGCCGGAGCGCCGGGTGCGCATCCACCACCGCCTGGATCACCCGGTCCAGGCGTTCCCGGGTCAGGTCGGCCGGCGCTGTGAACGTCGCCGACTGGCTGAAGTCGTCCTTGTCTCCGCCGCGTCCCTCCAGCCAGCGCATGATGGGCGTGAGGGCGAGTTCCCCCACGGCGACGTCGCCCGCGCCATCGGTGACGGGCGAGTCCGTACGCTGCGCGCAGCCCGCCAGGGCGGCGAAGCTGGGCTGACTGAGCACGTCGCGCATGGTGATCCGGATGCCGCCACGGCGGGCCCTGCTGATGAGTTGAAGGGCCAGGATGCTGTCGCCACCGGAGGCCAGGAAGCTGTCCGTCGGGGTGAGCCGGCGCACCCCGAGCAGATCGCGGGACGCCGCGAGGAGGAGTTCCTCCGCCGTCTCACCGGTGGGCGACTGCGCCGCATCGGCGCTCGCGACGGCGGGGAGGGCGGTGCGGTCGAGCTTGCCGTTGCGGGTGAGCGGCAGAGCCGGCAACTCCATCAGGGCGACCGGCCGCATGTGCACCGGAAGCGACGCGGCAAGATGCTTCCGGAGTTCTTCCAGGTCGACCGAGGCGCGACGCACGAAGTAGCCGACGAGGCGCTTTCCTCCCGAGTCGTCCTCCCGCGCCGCTACTGCGGCCGACCGCACCGCCGGATGCCGTTCGAGCGTCGCCTCGATCTCACCGAGCTCGATGCGGAACCCTCGGATCTTCACCTGGTCGTCGGCGCGGCCGGCGAAGTGCAGTGAGCCGTCGTCGACCCGCCTCGCGAGATCCCCCGTCCGGTACATGCGATCGCCGGGGCGGCCCGCCGGGGCGGCCACGAACCGCGAGGCCGTCAGGCCGGGGCGCCGCAGGTAGCCTCTGGCGAGCCCCTGGCCGCGGACGTACATCTCGCCGACGTGCCCGGGCGGGACCGGTCGCAGGGCCTCGTCGAGGACGTCGACGGCGAGGTCGGGGATGGGAACGCCGATGTCACCGGAGGAGCCGCCCCGTCGCCCGTCGCCGCGCACCTCCGAATAGGTGACGTGCACGGTCGTCTCGGTGATGCCGTACATGTTGACCAGGACCGGAGACCGGTCGTCGTGGCGGGTGAACCAGGGCGCCAGACGCCTGACGTCGAGCGCCTCACCCCCGAAGATGACCCGGCGGAGCTTCAGCGGCAGGCCGGCTTCCGCCTCGGCCTGCACCAGCCCGTAGAACGCCGACGGGGTCTGGTTGAGGATGGTGACGCCGTGGCGTGACAGGACCTTCAGGAAGTCGCTGGGCGAGCGACTGTCGTAGTACGAGACCACGATCAGCTTCCCGCCGTGCAGGAGTGCCCCCCAGATCTCCCAGACGGAGAAGTCGAAGGCGTACGAGTGGAAGAACGTCCACACGTCACTGTCGTCGAACTCGAACCAGTGACGTGTCGACGTGAAGAGCCTCAACAGGGCACGGTGCTCGATGATGACGCCCTTCGGCTGCCCGGTCGAGCCCGACGTATAGATGACGTAGGCGGCATCGGCGGGGCTCAGCGGCGCCAGGCGGTCGTCGTCGCCGATGTCGTCGGATGCCCGGCCGCCGATCTCGTCGACGAGCGGCCCGTCGTCGAGCAGGAGAACGCTGACCCGGTCACCGAAGCGACCACCGCCCCCTGCCGAGTTGCTGACCAGACAGGCCGGTGCGGTGTCATCGATCATGAGCATCAGCCGCTCGGCGGGGTAGTCCGGGTCCATGGGCACGTAGGCGGCGCCGGCCTTCACGACGGCCACCATCGCCACCACGAGTTCCATGGAGCGGGGAAGCACCAGCGCAACCGCCCGGCCGGGGCCGACCCCACGGGACACGAGCAGTCGCGCCAGTCGGTTGGCCCGGCCGTTGAGCTCCGCGTACGTCATCTCGCTCTCGTCACACACGACGGCGATCGCGCCCGGGGTCCTCCTGACCTGGTCCTCGAAGGCGTCGGCGATCGTGACCGACCCACCGAACTGGGGATACCCCTCGGGACGGCCGCTCTGCTCAGGGGCCGCGGACATGTCGAGATGCGGCAGGTGGTTCTGGGTCACGTTCAGGTCCCTCTCGTCGCCTCGGGATCGGGCGTTCCTCGACCGCCCGATCCCGCCGGGTGGGCGGTGAGGGCCGGCGGAGCCGTGGTCCCTCACCGCCCGGGCCACTTCCACGTCGTACGCGAGCGGTGGTTGCGTCGGTCGGCTCTCCGCCGGCCCGGAAGCGGAGCGCGGTCGGCGGAGAGCCGATCAGCTGTGGCGGACTACCGGATGGTCCGCATCCAGCCGGCCGGGTCCGGCGCGAGCCCGTGGTGCACGTCGACGAGCAGCCGGCGGAGCTTGTAGGTCACCGGCCCCTCCCGGCCGTCCCCGATCAGCCAGCTCTCGTTGCCGTCCCGGACCTGCCCGACCGGCGTGACGACGGCTGCCGTTCCGCAGGCGAACGTCTCCGAGATCCGGCCGTCGCGGCACTCCTCCCGCCACTGCTCAAGCGATATCTTTTCTTCCCTCGGCGTGCAGCCGAGGCGCTGCGCGAGTTCGAGCAAGGAATTCCTGGTCACCCCCGGAAGGAGCGTTCCGGTCAGCGACGGAGTGACGACCTCGGTCTCCTTGCCGTTGTTCCGGACGAAGAAGAGATTCATTCCTCCCATCTCTTCCACCCACCGTCGCTCAACCGCGTCCAGCCATACCACCTGGTGACAGCCGGCATCGGTGGCCTGCACCTGGGCGTTGAAGGAGGGGGCGTAGTTGGCGGCGCACTTGACGTCTCCGGTGCCTCCCGGGAATGCCCTGCTGTAGTCCCGGCTGACCCAGACGGAGACGGGCTCCACAGTGTCGCCGAAGAATCCGCCCGTGATGAAGGACATGAGCAGGAAACGGTAGCCGACCGAGGGGCGCAGCATCAGGGAGCGGTCGGTGCCGAACATGAGCGGGCGCAGATAGAGGCTGTGCGAGGGATCGTCGGACAGCAGATGACCGTCCGCTGCGACCAGTTTTTGTATCGCCGAGAGGAACAGTTCCGTTGGCAACTCCGGCATGCACAGCCGACGTGCCGACCGCTGGAACCGCCGGGCGTGCTCCTCCGGGCGGAACGCGGCCAGCGTCCCGTCCTGACGGCGGTGGGCCTTCAGCCCCTCGAAGATGACCTGGCCGTAGTGCAACCCGATGGTCGCGGGATCGAGGGACAGGTCCTCGTACGGCCCGAGGGTCGGATCGCTCCAGCTGTCGACACCGTTCCACTCGGCCGACACCAGGTGTTCCGTCAACTGCTCTCCATGCCCCGGCCCGGTGCGCGCCGCCGTCGGGGCAGTTGGTGCCGATACGCTCTGCGTCATTTGTCTTCCTATCAGACCAGGGGGGCGAAAAAGAACGTGTCGCGTCGCGAGAACCGGCCGTCAGGGGCCACGACGAAGAAGTCCGCGAAACGGAGGCTGACCTCGCTGCCGTCCTTCAGGGTGCCGTGGAACTCGCCGTGGACGGCGATGTCGTCCTCGGCCGCCAGGACGCGGTTGACGGTGTGCCGCCCCTCCCGGATCACGCGTTGGCCCCCGTAGAAGGACGCCAGCTCGGCCGATCCGCGCATGGGGTCGTAGCCCGGCCGGTGATAGGTGGCATCCTCCTCGAAGAGTGCGACGAGCTGGTCCACGTCGCCAGCGTCCACGAGTGCGTAGTAGCGCCGCACGATCTCCTCACCTCGCCCGGCGGGAGCAGTAGATTTCGATTGTGACGGATTTGTGCCCCTCACGTCGTCCTCCATATCTCCGGGTGTTGCAGGGTGTCTGCAACGTATGGACCAATGAGCCGCATCGCAGCCGGGCCCAGCATCTCGCCGTGCCGGCACGGAATTGGTTTCGAGTGGATCCGGCCGGTAACGAACGGCCGCCATTCCTCCGGAACATGTCCAACAGCAGACCCGTTTTCCGCAACCAACAGCTGGATATCGCCGTCGAACGGTCGCAGGTCTGCTTCCCTCTGCAGCCGGACGTTGGTCGCGAAAACGTCGGCGACCGCCCGGAGCTGACTCGCGCTGAGATCGACCAGCGGGCCCGCGGCACCCTTGAGCCGCTGCACGAACGCCGCCATCGACTCGTGCTCCGCGGGATCGACCGGGTCGTAGCCGAGGGAGTCGAGCAGGTCGCGCAGCGTCTCCGAAGCGCTCGGTTCGGCGGGGTCGCATCCGGACGGCCGGGGCGGGTACGCGTCCAGGAGGGCGAGGAAGTCGACGGTCTCGCCCTCGGACTGCAACTGGTTGGCTATGCAGTGCGCCGCCACACCGCCGAAAGACCACCCAAGGAGGCGGTAGGGCCCCGACGGCTGCACGACACGAATCTGACGCACGTAGTCCGCCACCATTTCCGCCATGGTCCGGGGAAGCCCGTCCGGCTGGATGAGCCCCCTGGCCTGGAGCCCGTACAGCGGCTGGTCCTCCGGCAGGTACCGCAGGCAGCTCGCGTAGACCCAACTGATGCCCGCAGCGGGATGGACGCAGAACAGGGGCGGCCGGGTACCGGTGCTGCGCAGGGGGAGCACGACGCTGAGGGACTCCTCGACGCCGACCGTCGCCCTCTCGCCCGCGCCGAGGTGCTCCGCGATGCCGGCGGGCGTCTGGGTCGCGAATATCTGCGCGATCGTCACCGTTCGATCCGTGACGGCACGAACACGACTCACCAAACGCGCCGCCAACAACGAATGCCCACCAAGCTCGAAGAAACCATCATCAACCCCCACCGAATCCAACCCCAACACCTCAGCGAACAACCCACACAAAATCTCCTCACGAGCATCACGCGGCCCACGACCACCCACCCCCGAAGAAACCACCGGCGCCGGCAACGCCCGCCGA